>JBDTJC010000344.1:0-30990 GCA_039936055.1 Polyangiaceae bacterium
TTGCTCACGAAGCCCCCGTCGTTGCCGCGCATGACTGTTTGGTGGTGATTTACAAACGCGACGGCGGCGCTGGTACCTGCGTCGCGTTGGATCGCTTTCCGCTACGCATTGGCCGCGATCCCCAGAACGAACTCGTGGTCGAGGGCTTAGGGGTCTCACGGCGCCACGCGCGCATCGAGAAACGCGGCGGCCGCGCGGTATTGATGGACGTCGGCTCGACCAACGGCACACTGGTGAATGACGTAGAGCTTGTCGCCATGGTTGAGCTCAACTCCGGCGACCGCATCAAGGTAGGCTCGACCATCTTCAAGTATTTGAGTGCTTCTGACGCAGAAGCCTCGTTGCGCGAGCAAATCTTCGCCAGTACCACGACGGACGAGCTGACGGGCCTGCGCAGTAAACGCTTCCTAAACGACGAGCTGGCGCGTGAGTTCTCCCGCGCGCGGCGCTACAATCGCGCACTCTCGGTGCTCGTGATCGATATCGACCATTTCAAAGTCGTGAACGACACCTACGGGCACCAAGCGGGTGACATCACGCTGCAGGCGGTCGCCGCGAGTATCCTCTCTTGCCTCAGTGTGAACGATACGGCGGCGCGCTTCGGCGGCGAAGAAATGGTCGCGTTGCTTCCTGAGGCGAAGCTCGCGGAAGCGGCGTCTGTCGCCGAACGCGTTCGCCTCGCCGTGGCCGGGCACATGGTCACCTTCCGTGATTGCCGGTTCACGGTAACGGCGAGCATTGGCTGCGCTCAGTATGAACACGGTGATGCGGACGAGCACGTGCTCTTCGAGCGCGCCGATCGTCAGATGTACGCCGCGAAAGCGTCAGGGCGGAACGCCGTCAAGCCGTAGCGTGCCCGCCGCGCCGCGCCCAGGGATTGCCGCGGGCAAGACCCCGAGCACTCACGCGCTAAGGGTGCGGGAAAACGCCGGGTACCTCCCGCGGAATAAAAAACGCAAACGGCGTCAAGCCGAGACGAGCGGGCCGGGCTAGATCGGGATTGTGAAGCCGGAGACGCAGTCGTTCTATCAGCTCGCCGTGCGGCGGGCGGTCCTTGCCGTGTTGGAAAGGTTGGATGAAGTGTTGGTATCACGACGACCCCGAAGTCACCGCTGAGGCCGAGCTACGCTCGGATGCCGGGATCGTGGTGGCCGAAAACGCATCCTTGCCGCCCGGCCTCGCCGAACAACGGTTGCCCGCGGGCACGTACGCGGTGACCAGGCATCAAGGTCCGTACGAGCAACTCGGTGACGTCTGGTCGCGCTTCATGGGCCAATGGCTACCGCAAAGCGGTCACCGCATTGGGCCCGGCACAGCGTACGAGGTATATGTGAACAACCCGATGGAAGTGACCAAAGAGCAGCTCATCAGCGAGCTGTACATTCCGCTGGCTTAGCATTTCGGTGAGGTCAATTTTTCTTCCAGTCCGTGTTTGTGCACAAACACGGACTGAGTGAAAATTCGGGAGACTGCCGCTCACCAACCCGTGTTGCGGTCGCCGCGGGTGCCGGAGAACGTTCTGCCGATTTGGCGGCTTCTTCTTCACCACCACGACGCCGTCAAATCCCGAGGCGCGATCGTGAATTTGCACGTAGGGGGTAAACGGGTTTGCGCGCTGCTACGGCTGCTGGCCGAAGTCCTTGATCACGGAGAAGGTGCCGGTCACGGTCTCGTTCGGGAAGGGCGCATTCAAGCTGCCCCCTTCCACCAGCGCGACGACCGCGGTGAGGTTGTCTGCGCCGCCGCGTTCGTTGGCTAGTTGAATCATCTGCGTGCAGGCGGCGCTCGGGTCATTTGCGGCCAGGATGCCGCGCAGCTCGTCGTCGGACATCGCGTTCGAGATGCCGTCGGAGCACAGCAAGAGTTTGTCGGCTCGCCGCAGCTCGACACGACCAATGGCGGCGCGCACGTCACTGCCCAAGCCCATCGCCTGCAGTAGGATGTTCTTGCGCGGGGAGTCTTCGGCTTCGTCCTCGGACATCAGGCCTTGATCGACGAGCATTTGCACCAGGCTCTGATCGCGCGTCAGCTGCTTCAGTTGTCCGCCGCGTAGCAAGTAGGCGCGCGAATCCCCAACTTCCGCAATGTACGCGCCGGAGTCTTCGACCACGACGGCGGTGAGCGTTGCGCCCATGCCCTGTCGGTTCTTCACCTTGGCCGCAGCGAGCACGTCGCTGTTTGCCGTACGAACCGCGTTTTCCAAGCGCTCGTCCGCTGGCCCATGGGCGCTCTGTTGCAGCGCGTTGGTCAGAGATTCGATCACCACCGCACTGGCGACCTCGCCGGCCGCGTGCCCGCCCATGCCATCCGACAGCGCTAGCAATGCGCCCCGCCGGCCGAGATTCAACGTGGTCGTCGCCGGGCTCGAACCAAAATGTGTTCCGGTGGAAAGGTCAGTGACCAATACAGCGTCTTCGTTGGTCTCGCGCGCCCGTCCGATGTCGGACAGCGCTGCAAAGGAGAGGGTGATGTCGGTCATGGCGATTCCTGGGAATGTTGAAGACGGTACTGCAAGAGCTGAGCCGCGCCCCCGGCGCTGCTCCTGAAGGCGACGAATCGGCATGGATCGCCGGAGAATTCGCGTGTTTCGCGACACTACCGAACATGGCGAACCGTCAGCGCTGGGTGGCGAGATGGTCACCCGCGCGCTCAGTGTGGCGTTCTTACGCCGCCGCGCGTGCGCGCTGGAAGGTACTCAGCCGCGCTTCGTTCGCTCGCGGATCTTCTCGTTGGGGTCGAAACGAACCGGCGTCGGTGCCCCGAGTACGCGCTCCCCCGCGGTGCGCACCGTGGATTCGAGGGAAGAGTACTTGCCCACGAGCGCGCCGAGCTCTTTGGTGGCTTGTTCCGCGCGCACCCAGGCTGCGCGGTGGCCCATCGTGTTCGGCTTGGTCTTGGCCGCCATGTCGAGTGCCGTGTGTAGGCTCTCGCCGATCGCGCGCAGTTCCTCCAATTCGATCGGGCTCGCGTGCGTAGCCACCGCATCCGCGTACATCACACGCACGAGCCCGAGTAAGTCTCGCAGGGCACGCAGCGGTAGCTGTCCTTGGATATTCGGCACTGATTCAGCGCTAGCGTTTGCCGCGCCGGGCGGCAACGGGGTTCACTCTTTGGCGCGCATCTCGGCGAATTCGTTCAGCTTGCGATCGCAAGCCGGCTCTGGCCGTCTACCGGTAGCCGGATCGTGAACGTCGTGCCGGAGCCCAGCTCGGTCTCGAAGGAGAGCGTGCCGCCGTGCGCATCCACGATGATGTTGCGGGAAATCGCCAAGCCTTGCCCGGTGCCTTTGCCGACTGGCTTGGTGGTGAAGAACGGGTCGAAGAGTTTGTGCCGAATGTGCTCGGGAATGCCCAGGCCGTTGTCGGAGATACTGATCGAGACGACGCCGCCTTCCGCGCTGGAAGTGACGCAAATCTTGCCGTTCTCGCGCTTGGCTTCGGCGATGGCGTGAGCGGCGTTCACAATCAGGTTCAGGAAGACCTGATTCAGACGCCCCGGGAAGCACAGAATGGCCGGAATTACGCCCAAATGGGTCTCGACGACGGCGCATGACTTGTACTCGTTTTGCGAGACCACCAGCGTATCTTGGATGGCCTGATTCAGGTCTCCATTCGTCTTCTCGTCGCCATCCAAGTGCGCGAATGACTTCATGGCGCGTACGATGTTCGAGACGTGCGCGATGCCGGCGCTCGCGTCGTGCAACGCTTTGGGTACGTTCTTGGTCAAAAACGGTAGCTTCAAGCGGCTGTTGCTGTCGTCCATGCTTTGCCGCGCTTCGGCTAGGGATGCCGCGCCGTTCGGCGAAACCGCGCTGCGCGCGTCGTTCAGGTGCTCACTCAGCTTGTCGAAGGCGCGCGCTAGGAACGTGATGTTATCACCCACGTATTGCATCGGCGTATTGATCTCGTGCGCAACACCCGCCGCTAGCTGGCCTACCCCCTCCAGCTTACGCGCCAATTGCAGCTCTTGATCGCGCTGGGACAGCTCCGCCGTGCGCTCCAACACGGCTTTCTCCAAGTTCTGTCGGTGCGCACGCAGCTCCTGATCCCGCTCCTGAATCACGGTGAGCATTTCGTTGAAGGCGTCCGCCAACGCACCGACCTCATCCGCGCTGGTCTTGCCCGCACGGAGTGAGAAGTCCTGATTTTTCTGCACTTTGTGTGCGACGCCGACCAGGGACAAGACGCTGCGCGTGATCCCGCGGCCGATGATGAAGGCGAGCGCTAACGACATCGCGAGCACCCCGACCACCAACGAGACACCGTAACGCAACGCCCGTCTTGCCCGCGCGAGCTTGCGCTGGGCGACGTCACGCACGGCTCGCGCGTGATGTTCCTCGAGGCTCGCGAGCTTTCTGACTTTCGCGCGTTGTACTTCGAACCATGCCTGCGCATCCACGCCCGGGCTCTCCTCCGTGGCCTGGAGTGCACGGTCCACCATGTTCGCAGCGCGCCTCGATGCTTCGCCCGCCTCGGCGTGCCGATATGCAGCAAGCTGCTCGGGCGTGGCGAAGTTCTCCAATGATGCCGAGTGCACGCTCTGCTCGGTGATCAAGGTGACCAGGTACCGGTACATTCCTGGCGCGAATTCACCAGCAGCGAATGTGTGACTCAGGACCGCGTGCTCGCGCGATGCGCACTCTTTAACCTGCATGATGGCGACGAGCGACGACAGCGCACGCAGCATCTCCCCGTCGTCACTCAGTCGCATGAGCGCCGCGGTGGCGTCGACCAATGCCTCATTTGTGCTGTCGTACTCGTTTAACAATGGTGCGATCGAGGTCCCGCCGACGGGCACTTGCTGCCGAGCCGCGCGCACTTGCGCAAGTGAGGTTCTTGCTCGCCGCAGGTCCTCCTGGAGGCTGCGCGGTAGCCGCGTGAGATCGCGTCCGCGCAGGAACGAGTCCATCCCGTTCACCGCGACGTCCGTCTTCGCTTCCTGCGCGACCAATGCCGCATGCGCTGCTCGTTGCTCTAGCGCGCGTTCGGGCCCGGCGTCGTGCCAGCCTAGCGCGAGTGCCGCGTTCGCGCGCTCGGGCTGCAGCTGATCTACGGTCGCGGCCATGCGCGCGGACAGCTCGGCTAGATCTTCAATCGAGCCGATCGCTTCGGCGGCTTGCGCTCGGTCCCGGGCGTCGGTCGCGAGCTCAGCCGACAGCAGCAGCACCCCGATCACCGGCACGCCCGCCAGGATGGCGAGCTTGAAGGCGATCTTTCGTAAGGTGCTGAACATATAAGCTTCTCAGCTGGCGACTCGTACGCGAATCGGTTCAACCAGCGTGCCCGCGCGCGAAAATTTGGATAGCCGTTCGATGAGCACCATCGACAGCTCTCGGCCCTTGGGCACGACGACCACGCCGTTGGTCGTGCGCACGTCCTCTTCTAGTATCATTTCGGACGTCATTTGCGCCACGTTGAGCGCGCGCACGGTGGTGGAACCCTCAGCATTGCGAAAGTCAGCGAGCGCCTTCAAAAAAGGTTGTTCGCCCGCTCCTAGCTTGCGTTCCAGGAGCGCGCCCACGTCGGCGATCGGCTTGCCCTGCGCGGTCAAGCGCTCCACTTGAAGAGCGACTCGTAACATCGCGCCGCCTCGCTCGATGTCATCCTTCGGTATGCCGTGCGGGCCACCTGCTTGTAGCTTGATCATCTCGCCGATCTCTTCGAAGCGCGGGATGGCGGACAGCAGGCGGTGTGCCATCAACGGGTGGTCGTCGAAGGCCTTCTGGTCGGCTGCGTCCAAGGGGCGCCGCGCCAAAACTTGCTCGAGCGTTGCTTCTGGCAGCCCCACACAACCGATCATGCTGAACAGTGCCGCTACTTCGAAACGCCATGGGTCTTCGAGCTCGAACTTTTTGACCATGTGCGCCACCAGCACCTTGATCCGCTGCGTGCGACTAAACAGCGCTGGCGCGACCAACGAAAGCACCTCACTCATTAGCCGCACGCAGCCAGTGACCGTGCGCTCCAAGAGCTCACGTTCGGCGGTAACCAGGCGATGCTGCTCGACCCCGAGCTCGAGCGCTTGAATGAGCGCTTCCGCCGGACACGGCTTCCACAAAAAACGCAATATTTGGCCCTGATTCACGGCCGCGACGGCAGAGTTGATGTCGGCCTGACCGGTCAGCAACATGCGTGAGGTTTCGGGCACGAGCTCGCGCGCGCGAGCGAGCAGCGTGGCGCCGTCCATCTCCGGCATGCGCATGTCAGACAGCACCACCGCGAACGCCGGGCCAGCTTGCAAGAGCTCGAGTGCGCGCGCCGGGACGCTTTCCGTCGTCACGTCGAAGTGTTCGAACAGCGTGCGCTCGAGTCCCTCCAGCACCAACGGCTCGTCGTCTACGCATAGGATTCTGCGATTGCTAGCCTTGGTCACGACGTCATCAACCCCTTGAACTTGGTTAGCAGTCCGTCTGCGCCGATGCGCTTCAAATACTCGGGGTCTGGCTCCGTACCCTGCACCAAGCACGCGGCCAGCCAAACGATCTGGGGCAGCCCGAGCCGGTCGTGCGCGTTGCGCAGCGGCGAGTGGTGATTGGCCACTGCTTCCACGATAGGGAAGGGCAGACCCCATAATCCGAGCAGAAAGGCGCCCACTTCGGCGTGTGTCACCGTTGCGGTTGGTTGGGTGCTGCTCGTGGCCGCGAGGTCCGCCTCGGCTTCCGGCACAGTCGTCTGGATCAGCTCTCCCACGTCACACACTAGACCTGCCATGAACGCTGCGTCCGCATCCGCGGTGCCTTGGGCCATTCGCCCAGCGAGCTGACCTATCGCCAACGAGCGCTTCTGCAGAGCATCCAAGGACGCGCTGGAACGCTGGTTCTGTTTGCCGACGGCATCGAACGCGCCAATCGCCAAAGCCAAATTGCGGATTGTTTTCATGCCCAGGCGCACTACCGCCGCGCGCACGTCGCTCACGGTCGACCCGGACGAAGAGAAGAACGAGGAGTTCACGACCTGCAGCACCTTGCTACTCATCGCTGGATCTTGGCGAACGATGGCGGCGACCGTATCGGCGGACGCGCTTTCGTCGTCCAGCGCGCGTGACAACTCGCCGAATAGGCGCGGCGTCGAGGGCAGGCGGTCGAGGCGACCAACCGCGGCCTGTAGGCGCTCTTCACTCAGCCAACCGCGGAGTTCCCCGGTGCGCTCGATGACTTGGCGCAAGGTATCGGAGCTGCACGGCTTTGCTAGGAATTGGTGCGCGACACGCACCACCCGAAACGCGGCCGCTTCATCGGTTTGCCCGGAGAGCACGATGCGCGCCACGTGCGGGTACTTCTCGCACACACGCGTCAGCAGGGCCGCTCCGTCCATACCCGGCATCCGCATGTCGGACACGATCACGTCGAAGCGCGCTTGCTCCAGCTCTAGCAATGCCGCGGCCCCGCCCTCCGCAAAGCGCACGTCCCAATCCACATCCAGCTGGAACAACGTGCGCTCGATGGCTTCGAGCACACGCGGTTCGTCGTCAACGAAGAGCACGCGCATGTCAGCCGCCTTCCGCTGGTGTCGGCGCCGCAGTCAGCGGCAAGCCAATGATAAAAGTGGTCCCTCGACCGACTTCCGTTTCGAACGCGATCGAACCTTGGTGCTTGTCGACGATCACGGAATACGCAATTGCCAACCCTTGCCCCGTGCCCTTGCCGATGGCCTTGGTCGTGAAGAATGGCTCGAACACCTTGGAACGCGCCTGCTCCGGAATTCCAGCGCCCGTGTCGGCGACGCGAAGCTCCAAGCGCTGCTCGTGTAGCCGTCCAGAAATGGCGATTTTCCCTTTGCCCGTCGCGCCACCCGCGGTGACATCCCCGATCGCATGCGCAGCGTTCACGATCAGGTTCAGGATCACCTGGTTGAACTCGTTCCGCAGCACGGGAATCAGCGGCAAGTCTGCGGGCATGTCCAGTTCGACATCGGCCACGTATTTCCACTCGTTGCGCGCTACGGCGATCGTGGTTTCGATGGCTTCACGCAAGTTCACGGGCCGTTTCTCGGCGCCGCTCGGGTGCGAGAACTCCTTCATGGCTTGCACAATCGTGGCAATGCGGCTGAGCCCCTCTTGAGATTGCTCGAGCGCGCGCGGCAGCTGCTTGAACAAGTAGCTGATCTTCGCCTTGGTTACTGCCGCGTCCGCCGCTGCCAGTAACTCCGCGCTCATGCTGCCTTCCTTCGCGGCCTGTACGACGGCCAGAGCGGCCTGTAGCGCGTCGATCAAACCTGTTACACCGCGCCGCACAAACGCCGTGTTGTCCGCGACGTATTGCGTGGGCGTGTTGACTTCGTGCGCGATGCCCGCGGCTAACTGCCCAATGGCTTCCAGCTTCTGCGCCTGAATCAACTTGGCTTGAGTGCCGCGCAGCTGTGCCAGCGCTTGGGTGAGTTGCGTCTTTTGCGCATTGATCTCAGCCGTGCGCTTGGCGACCACCTTCTCCAAGGAGATGTTTTGTTCCAGCACCCAAAACGCCGAGTGACCTTCGGTGGAGCTGTCTTCCACGCGCTGAATCAAGACGCGGATGGTCTTCTCTTTTGCGCGCAATTTGCGTTCCAGCGCGCCGACTTTCAGCGTCAGCTCTTGGAGCGATAGTTCGCCGAATACCGTGAGGTCGGTCATTCGGCGGCCAGCGCGACGGCGCTCAGTGTTTGGTTGACGTAGATGGCGTTGTACTGCTCTCCATATGTGTTGAAGCCGACCACGTGGTTCTGCGCCATGAGCTCGCCGACCGCGTTTGCGTTGCCCATGTGCTCGTATTCCAAGCGACGCAGCACGCAGTCGCAGCCGAGGACCACCTCGGGTACGCCTATCTTCTCGTGAACCTCATCGAAGCCGCGCTGCAGCGCTGACAGCGGATCGCCTGGCTCACCGATGGTGAGCACCAAGCCTTCCTCCAACGCGCAGAAGAAAGCCAGACTGTGATCCGAGTTCACGCTCCGCACCGAGCGCACATAGTGGTCACCGCCGCTGAGCAGCATCAGCGGGTTCTTGGAGAACAGTAGCGAGTCGAGCTCTTCAAGCTCAACCCCCAACGCCTCAGCGTAAGCCTCGGCGGCGGGTTCGCCGTTGAATTCCACCACTACTCGCTGTTCGGGGTCAGCTAAGGTGACGACGAGCTTGTGTCGCCCGGGGGTCACGTGTTGCACCTTGAACGTGGTGAAGGGAAGGGTCGTCTCGAATAGCGTAAATACCGCTGAATCCCGAAGAAAGCGGCCATCGTGGTAGACGTAGGTGCCCTGAAAGGCCAAGTCGTCGCCGGCCGAGCCACCGATCAACGGAATCGCACCCAGGGATTGATACAGGCACGCCGCGAGCCGCTCCTCCGTGCGCGAGAGGCCGTCGGTGAGTACCAGCCCGAACGCGCGCTCCAAACCGCGTTCCAGTAGGCCTGACATAGCCGTGAACGCCGTCTCGGAAGCGCGCGCCTGGCACTCCGCGAGCGGGGCAATCAAGTAGGGGGTCACGCGGAGTTCGTCGCTGGTCAGGCTGACCGCCGTCATGCCGCCTGTTTGAAAGCCGAACTGCCCCAGTTGACCCGCGGTGGTGCAAGCCACCACGGGAGTCGAGAACGCCGCGGCGAGCTTTCGACCGAGCTTCTCAAGGTCGTATTTAGGCGAGCAGAACAAGATATTTGCGCTTGCTCCACGCGCGTCAAGGCGCTCGCAGAGCTCCGCAACCGCGCGGTCCACATCGAGTTCCTGGGTGTGTGCTTGGCGCACCTGGAGGCGCTTACTGGTTCCCACGTTTCTCAAAACGGCACGGTCTGAGAATTAGTTAGCGAGCGCAGACTCGGAATCGAGAGCGACCTCGCTTACGCGCCGCGTCGAATTCGGGTGTCGGATTCCGCCAGCCCTGCGTGGTCAGACTGGTAATTATGCTACAGCGACGGCCGCGGATCGGATGCTACCCTAGGCAAGATGGGGGCAGTTGCTGAACGGGGTGGTGATGACGGATACGCAATCCTGCTGGTGGATGACGACGACCAGGTACTCGCATTTCTCCAGCGGGTGCTGGGTGTCCCGGGCGCGAAGCTCAGCATTGCTAGCAGCGGTGCAGAAGCGCTCGCAATCCTAGCAAAGCAGCCCTTCGACGCCATCGTGAGCGATATCCAAATGCCGCGCATGAACGGCCTCAAGCTCTTGCACGCCGTGCGCGAGCACGACTTGGATCTGCCCGTCATCTTGATGACAGGAAACCCAGATCTGAAGACAGCCGCGGCCGCCGTAGAATACGGCGCGTTCCAATACCTGATCAAGCCCGTTGCTATCGAGCGCCTACGGGCGGTGGTCGAACGCGCGGTCAACGTCGGGCGGATTGCGCGGCTGAAGCGTGAGTGCGCAGAGGCGTTCGGCAGCGGCTCGTTCTACGTCGGGGACCGCGCGGGCGTTGAGTTGAAGCTCAATCGCGCGCTCGGGTCCTTGTGGATGGCCTATCAGCCGATCGTGAGCGCCGCTGATGGAAGCGTTTTCGCGCACGAAGCCTTCCTCCGCTGCGAGGAACCGTTGTTGCTGACGCCCACGGCCATCCTGAAGGCGGCCGAAAAAGTGAGGCGCGTCCATGACGTGGGTCGCGCAGTCCGGGCCCTGGTGGCGGCCGACACGGAGGGCTCACCCGGGTCGCTCGCGTTTGTGAACTTGCACACCGAGGATCTGATGGACCCCGCGCTGTATCTGCCCAGTGCGCCTCTCACGCGGGTGGCCAAGCGCATCGTTCTGGAGCTGACAGATCGCGCGTCTTTGGAGGATGTGAATGATGTGCTCGAACGCATCGCGCGTTTGCGAGGCCTCGGGTTTCGCATCGCGATCGACGACCTTGGCGCCAGCCAAGCCGATCCAAACACCTTCACCCAGCTCGAACCAGAATTCGTCAAGTTAGACATCTCGCTCATCCGCGGTGTGGATCGCGACCCAACCAAAGAAAAGATCGTACAGTCCATGGTTCGCGCCTGCCACAACATGGGCAAGGTGATCATTGCCGAAGGCGTGGAGAGCGCGAGCGAACGCGAAACCTTGGTGGCGGCCGGGTGTGACCTGCTTCAGGGTTACTTCTTAGGCCGCCCGGGCCCGCGTGAAGCGCAGGCATTGTCGCGCAGGTCAGGCGCGGCGTGACGCACAGATGATTACTGAAATCGCCTCGACTGTTTCCGTCTCGCTGCGGACCACACGGTAAGCCGGTGTGGTACCCGCCACCCCCAAGCGCTGTTCGACAGTTTGTTTCGGTCACGCTTGCTTTCGCACAACATCCGCTAGAATTGCGGCTGGCCCGTGCCCACTATGTGGTGGCGTTGTGGGCAGGTTGTTCAATGACGGTGACGCCATGGTGGTTGTGGGCATGAATGCATCTCGGTCACACTCGTGCTTGCGAGTACCGCGCTCGCTGACTGGTGAGGCGTATTGCCGTGAGCGTTTGATTGGGCAGAGCTGATGCAATCTCAAACTCAAGTCGCCCGTGACACCATCTTGGTGGTGGATGACGAGCCGCAAGTCCTCGTTGCGCTCGAGGATCTGCTGTCGGATCACTTCCTGGTGCTCAAGTCGGAGTCCGCGGAGAGCGCGCTGCGCCTGGTGGAACAGCAGCCGGACATTGCCGTCGTCGTCTCCGACCAGCGGATGCCGAGGATGCACGGTGATGAGCTGTTCAGGCGGCTGCGCGCCGGCTACAGCGCCGAGCGCATCTTGGCCACCGGCTACGCCGATCTGAACGCGGTGATTCGCGCTGTGAACGACGGGCAGATTTTCGCGTACGTGACCAAGCCGTGGGACCCGGATGACTTGCGCGCGAAGATTCAACGCGCCGCGGACCACTTTCGTCTCGCTCGCGACCTAGAGCAAGAGCGCCAGCTGCTGGAAGACCTGATGAACAGCGTGCCGGACGCCATCTACTTCAAGGACACCGCCCTGCGGTTTCAGCGGGTCAATGCCGAGTTTTCCTCGGTCCTCGGCGCGCGCATGCCGTTGCCCATCGTGGGCCGTACGCTCTCCGAGCTCTCGCCTGGCGTCCCCGGCGTAGAGGCTGCCGAAGAGCAAGAGCGTGAGCTGCTTGAGGCGAACGAACCTGCGCGTGACGTCGTCACCAATTTCACGATCGATGGCCAACAACATTGGTTTTCGACGACGAAGGCGCCGATTCGCAATCGCTCTGGGCAAGCCGTGGGTCTAGTCGCGATCGCGCGTGACATAACGATTCGCAAGTTACAGGAAGCACGTATCTCTCGGCTCACTCGCACTTACGCGGTGCTCAGTGGCATTAACGCCACCATCCTGCGCGTACATGAGCGTGCCGCGCTGCTCGCGGAGGCCTGCAACATCGCGCTGTCGGTCGGGGAGTTGGCGCTGGCTGTCGTCGCGGGGGTTGAGGTCGGTGCGGAACGCCCCCCGCTGGCCGGCGGCGGCAGCTCGCCCTCGCTGGTAGCGGCCGTGGCCGAGTGGCTGGTGAAGGAGCGCGATCACAAAGGCAGTCTCGTTGAACGCGCGCTCACGACCGCGCACCCAGTGGTCGTGGACGACCTGCGCCAAGACGAGAGCACGCGTGAGCTAAGGACGACCTTGCTGGCCGCAGGCCACCTCGCACTCGCTGTCGTGCCCGTATTCGTCTCCGGGCAGTTGGATTGCGTCTTGGCGCTGTGTTCGGAGCAGGTCGCGTTCTTCGACGACGACCAGATCAAACTGCTAGCCGAGATCGCGGACAACATCGGCTTCGCGTTGGAGCACTCTGCCCAGGCTGAACGACTGGCGTTCTTGGCCTACTATGACGATCTCACCCGCCTCGCGAATCGCCGCTTGCTCTCGGACCGCCTTGCTCAGCAGCTCGTTGTGTGTGCTGAGCAACGCCTGAAACTGGCCGTGGTTCTCGTCGATATCGAGCGCTTTCGACACGTCAACGAGACCCTCGGCAAGCGCGCGGGGGACGGCGTTCTGCAAGAGGCCGCTCGGCGCATCGGCGGTGTTGCCGAGGGCAGGGCAACGATCGCGCGTTTCGCGAGTAATACGTTCGCTGCCATCCTCGGTCCTCTGGACCACGAGTCGGACGTGGCACAATGGGCCGAGCAAGCACTCGCCGTGTTCGGCCCGCCCATCACCATCTCGGACACTGAGCTGCGGCTATCCGCGCGCGTTGGGATCTCGCTGTTCCCCTCGGACGGTGTGGACGCGGACGGCCTGCTCGCCAACGCTGAGGCCGCGCTGAAGAGCGCCAAAGACAGCGCTCGTCGCTACGTCTTCTACACCTCCGCAATGAACGGCCGTGTCGCCGAGCGTCTGAGCTTGGAGACTCGTTTACGCAAGGCGATTGAGCAAAACGAATTCCTGTTGCACTACCAACCCAAGGTGGAACTCAAGACGGGCCGCGTCGTCGGGCTGGAGGCGCTCATCCGTTGGGCAAGCGAAGGCAAGCTCGTGCCCCCCGTGCAATTCATCCCGCTCCTGGAGGAAACGGGCCTGATAGTCGAGGTGGGAACATGGGTGATGGATCATGCGGCGTCGCAGTTCGCTGCTTGGACGGCGAGCGGTCTTAGCCCGCCGCGCATCGCCGTGAATGTTTCGCCGCTACAGCTCGGGCATCCCGAGTTCGTGGCGTGTATCGAGTCCGTGTTACGGAAGTACCCGCTGGCCAGCGCGGGCTTGGATCTGGAAATCACCGAGAGCGTGTTGATGGAGGACTTGACCGGAAATACTCAGAAGCTTCGCGTCGCGAAGGAGGCCGGGCTCGGGGTCGCGATTGACGACTTTGGCACGGGCTATTCGTCGCTCGGATACATCAGCCGGCTGCCGATCGACGCGCTGAAGATCGACCGCTCCTTCGTATTGCGCATGAGCGATGATCCGCAGGAGATGTCGATTGTGACGACCATCATCTCGCTAGCACACGCGCTGGATCTGAAGGTCATTGCTGAAGGCGTAGAAACGACGCTGCAAGCTCAGCTACTCAGATTGCTGAAATGTGACCAAGTCCAGGGCTATCTGGTGGCCAAGCCGCAGGCGGCCGAAGATGTCGCAGCATTGCTGTCTATGACGTTCGACCTCGGACGGCGCGGTGCGTAAGCGCGTCCGGTCCGTTGCAGAATAGCCGGGGTACCGGAGTAGAGGATCAGCGGCGCGACTGTCGGAAACCGCCAGTCGCGGGCGATGAGTGAACTCTATCCCTCTATCCCGCGCTCACTTTTCGGCTATACTTGTAGATCGCGAGACGTGTTGCAAGGGAGCTAGTGTGCAAGCCGCAAAAGAACGCGTCCTGCTAGTGGACGATGAGCCGCAGATCCTGACCGCGCTGGAGGATCTGCTGGGCGATGATTACACCGTGTTCAAGAGCGAGAGCCCGGAACGCGCGCTGGATTTGGTGCGGCAAGAATCAGACATTGCGGTTGTGATCACCGATCAGCGCATGCCGCACATGAACGGGGACGAGTTCCTGCGCAAGCTCGGGGACGAAAATCACGCGCTGCGCATCATGGTTTCGGGCTACGCGGACTTACCCGCGGTGCTGCGCGCGGTGAATGACGGCAAAGTTTACGCATACGTTACCAAGCCCTGGGACGAGGCGGACTTACTGCACAAGGTGCAAACCGCCGCCGAGCACTTTCGCCTGACTCAAGAGCTCGAGTACGAACGCCGCCTGCTGCGCGACTTGATGGAAAATAGCCCCGACGGAATTTACTTCAAAGACGCGGATTTACGCTTCTTGCGCGCCAATTCCTCGTTCGCCCGCACGCTAGGCGTGGTGAATCCGCGTGACCTTGTGGGTAGGCGCTTGTCCGAGATCCAAAGCGCATCCGAAGAAGCGGAGGCGGTCGAAATGGAGGATAGGCGGGTGCTGCGCGAGCGGAAGCCCCACTTGGACGGCGTGCGTCAGTATCAGCGCGCCGGCCGTGGCTATTTTCTGTCCGAGACCAAGGCACCCATCCGCAGCAAATCTGGCATCGCGCTAGGCATCGTCGGCATCTCGCGTGACGTCACCGAGCGCGTGACGACGTCCGAAGCGTTGCGTGAGAGTGAAGCCGTGCTGCAGCAGCAGACGCGCATCCTCAACTCGATCCTGGATGGCATGGGGGACGGCGTCGTCGTGACTACCAGTGATGGGCGTACGCTGCTATTCAACAAGGAGGCCAACCGCCTGCTCGGCGTGACGGCGCGTGACGTGCCCGCGGAAGACTGGCCGCGCGCGTACGGCTTGTACCTGAACGACAACGTCACTCTGCTGCCCGTAGAGCAGAACCCGCTGTGCCGCGCGATGACCGGTGAAGCCCTGGTGCAGTTGGAATTAAGCGTAAAGAACGCCGTGGTGGCCGGCGCTATCGTGGCGGTGACCGCCACGCCGCTGCGCGATCCGAGCGGCACGGTCACGGGCGCGATTGCGTTGCTGCGTGACGTCACGCAGCAACGCAACCTCGAGCAGCAACTGGCGCAATCTCAGAAGATGGAAGCCATCGGTCAACTCGCCGGCGGTGTGGCGCATGACTTCAACAATCTGCTGACCGTGATCGTGGGCTGCGGCGAACTCGCGTTAGAGGACTTCGACCCGGCGGACTCCCGGCGCATCAACGTGGTTGAGGTGCTGGCGGCTGCGCGTCACGCGACTCTGCTTACTCAGCAGCTCTTGGCTTTCAGTCGCCGGCAAGTTGTGCAGCGGACGCCATTGCAGTTGAACGACATCGTGGCGGGCATGAATAGCCTGCTGTGTCGGCTGATCGGTAGCCACATCGAGCTGCTCACGGTGCTGCGCCCAGACTTGAGCCTGGTGACAGCGGACCAGAGTCAGCTTGAGCAGGTCGTGCTCAACCTGGTGGTCAACGCGCGCGACGCAATGGCCGATGGCGGCCTTTTGCGCGTGGAGACCGACGAACTCGTGCTGAGTGATGCGGCGGCGGTGGACTGGGGCGCCCCGCCCGGCCGTTTCGTTGCGCTGACCGTCACGGACACCGGCAGCGGCATGTCCGAAGAAACGCGCAAACGGCTGTTCGAGCCGTTTTTCACTACCAAAGAGCTCGGCAAGGGCACAGGCCTTGGGCTCTCGACCGTGTACGGCATCGTGCGTCAGAGCGGCGGGTTCATTCGCGTGAACAGCGCGCCCGGGCAGGGCACGGAGTTCCGGATCCTACTGCCGGGCAACACGGGCAGCGGGCGCACGCTGCCCAGCGTGCCACCTGCGGCAGGCGCGCGCGCAGTACTCGGTAACGTGCTGCTCATCGACAGCAACGAGGCCGTGCGCACGATCACCGCCCGCATGCTGCGCTCCGAAGGACACATTGTGATCGAAGCCGCCACCCTGACCGACGCGCGCGCCAGGTTGGCCGAGAACGAGCACATCGATCTCGTATTGACTGACCTGGGCCTTGCCGGCGCCGCGTTCTCGCTCGAGGTATCAGCGGTTTCCAGTGAGCTGCGGGTCTTGTACATGACCGGTGGCGGCCCAGTGATGAAGGAATCACCCTCCTCCGGCTATTCCGCGCTGCCACTCAGTGACGAAAACGGCCTGCTAGCCAAGCCTTTCTCTCGCTCACAATTGCTCAAAAAGGTGCAGGAATTGCTGCGAGAACGCGATCGAGAGCCGGATGCCCGGTAGCGCTGCGCACGAGCTCGCGCCGCACGCTCCGCGCAGCACGTTGCTGTGCCAAGTCGGCTCGCTCGTGTGCGGGCTCCCGCTCGAACACATCATCGAAACGTTGCGCCCGCTGCCGCTCCTGCCTTTTGACGGCATGCCACCTTTCGTCAGCGGGTTGTCGGTCATTCGTGGCGCGCCGGTGCCGGTGGTGGACTTGGGGCGCTTGTTGGGCAACGAGCAGAGCGCGACGCGCGGACGCTGGGTGCTCGCGCGCACGCAGGATCGCAGGGTCGCGCTGGCCGTGGAGCAAGTGATCGGGGTTCGGACTTTGAGCACGCCGTCCTTGAGCGCGCTTCCTCCCTTGCTGGGCGAGGCCAGCGCAGAGTTCGTCTCGCGAGTGGGGGCGCTCGACGTGCGCTTGCTAGTGGTGTTGGAGAGCGGACGGGTGTTGCCCGAATCCGCGTGGGCCAGCCTGCAGGTCGGCGGCGGTCGGGCGTGACCAGCGCGCTCTCTTCCGCGGACATCGAGCGGTTTCGAGCCGCGATCGCGCTGCGACTCGGGATCTGGTTCGAGGACCAAAAATTCGAGTACCTCGCGGGCATCCTCGAACGGCGCTTGGATGCGACTGCGGACGTGCCCGCGCGCTACCTGAACGCGCTCGAGAAGCCGAGCCCGGTGCCGGGGGAAGTGCGCGAGCTCGCGCGCGAGCTGACCGTCGGCGAGACGTACTTCTTCCGTCACACCGACCAATTTCGAGCCTTCGCGGAGGTCGCACTACCGGCGCGCCTCGCGGCGCGGGCGATCACCAAGCAGCTTCGTTTGTTGTCTGCCGGTTGCTCGTCTGGTGAAGAGGCGTACTCGCTCTCTATTCTCACCCGAGAGTCGCTGAACGATTCGAGTTGGGAGGTCAGGATCGACGGCGTTGACGTGAATCCGAACGCAGTGGAGCGTGCACGCGCTGCGCGCTACTCACAATGGGCGTTGCGCGAGACACCGGCGCGGGTGGCGCAGCAATACTTCTTGAACGAAGGCCGCGAGTACGTGCTCTCCAAGGCGATTCGAGACAGCGCTCGTTTCGAAGAGGGGAATCTGGTGACGGACGATTCGTGGGCACCCGAGAGCTTCGACGTCATCTTCTGTCGCAACGTGTTGATGTACTTCACCCCTGAAAATGCACGCCGTGTGGTGCAGCGCTTTACGCGTGCGCTGGCGCCGGGCGGCTTCTTGTTTCTGGGGCACGCCGAGAATTTGCGCGGCCTCTCACATGATTTCGAGCTGAGCCACACGCACGCCACGTTTTACTATCGACGTCGGGATGCTCTGGGGCGCTCGATCGCGCAGTTCCGGTCGCCCGAGCTCGGGCCAAGTCCCGTGCCGCGCTCGGCGCTCGCGCTCGACTGGGCCAGTACTTGGCTCGAAACCGTGCAGCGCTCCTCGGACCGCATTCGCGCCCTGACCGAGCAACCGGGCAGGGGGGCGCTGCATGCGCCGAGCCCGGCGCTTGCCCCGCTGGCAGCGCGGCTGGATCTGAGCCTGGCGCTCGAATTGCTGTCACACGAGCGGTTTGCCGAGGCCCTCGAAGTGCTCGCCAGAATGCCGCCGAATGCCGCGCAGGACGCAGACGCAGTGCTCCTGCGTGCCGCGCTGCTCACGCACTGCGGGCAATTGGAGGCCGCGGAATCGGCGTGTACGGAGCTGCTTCTGCTAGACGGCCTGAATTGCGGCGCCCACTATTTGCGCGCGTTGTGTCGGGAGCGCCAAGCGGATACGCCCGCGGCTATTGAGCACGCGCAGACCGCCAGCTACTTAGATCCCTCGTTCGCGATGCCGCACCTGCACCTGGGGTTGATGGCGCGGCGCATGGGCGAACGCGAGACCGCGCGGCGGGAGCTCACCCAGGCAGCATTGCTGCTCGAGCGTGAAGAGCCGTCGCGCTTGCTGCTGTTCGGCGGCGGCTTCAGTCGCGAGGGGCTTGCCGCGCTGTGTCACTCTGAGCTGGTTCGGTTGGGCGCCACGTCATGACGAACGCGGTTGAACCCAAGCTGCTCGCCCTGCGCGAAGCATTCGATCGAACCTTCGCCGAAGCGGTCGGAGGCGAACGCCCGGAGCAAGTGGAGTTTTTGGCTGTGCGCATCGGGGGTGACCCGTATGCGTTGCGCTTGTCCGAGATCCAAAGCTTGCATGTCAGTCGGCGCGTGGTGGCGGCGCCCAGTGAGCTGCCGGAGCTGCTCGGTATGGCAGGCTTTCGCGGCATTTTGACGCCGGTTTACGATTTGGCCCAGCTGCTGGGCTACGGCGCGGAGCCATCCGCAAAATGGCTCGTCGTGGTGCAGCACGCCGCCCCGGTCGCGCTCGCGTTCGGTGCCTTTGAGGCTCACCTGCGTGTCACCGTGGCCCGCGTGTCCACGCCCGAGCTCGGCACCCACGCGGCGGTGCGCGGCGCGGTGCAGCACGGCGCCGGGGCGCTGCCTCTATTGCATTTGCCCTCGCTCGTCGAGGGGATCGCCCAACGAATCAAGACCTTTAGGTCAGTGCAGGAACGGTGAGGGATGAGCATCAATTGGACCTTCGGACGAAAGCTGGCGCTTGGTTTCGCGATCGCCGTGCTGACGTTGCTGGTGATCGGCGGCTCGGGCTACCGCAGCACGCAACACCTGATCGATAACGATCGGCTGGTGACCCACACTCAGGACGTGCGCGCCGCATTGGAAGATCTATTGTCCTCGCTCAAGGACGCGGAGACGGGGCAACGCGGCTTCGTGATCACGGGCGAAGAGTCCTTCCTCGAACCGTATCGCGCGGCCCTGTCGAACCTCGAGAAGTCCTTTGCGGATGCGCGGAGCCTCACCGCGGACAATGAGCAGCAGCAGCGGCGGCTTTCGACGTTGCGTCCACTCATTGACAGCAAGTTCGGCATCACCAAACAAGTCATCGACGCGCGCCGTTCCGGCGGCTTCGAGGCGGCGCAGAAGCTCGTGCTAGCGGGTGACGGCAAGTCCACCATGGACGAGATTCGCGTCATTATCGGGCAGATGGACAGCCAGGAAGGCGCGTTGCTCAAGCATCGCAATGCCGATGCGGAAACGAGTTCGGACGCCGCCAAATCGGTGATTATTTGGGGGAGCCTGCTGGGCGTGGTGTTGGTGGTGTTCGCGGGCGGTCTGATCTCGCGCTCACTTGCAGCCCAGGTCGGTGCGGCGGTGCATCACATTCAAAGCTCGTCCGCCGAACTGCAAACGGCGTCCAATCAACAAGCCACGGGCGCAAAAGAACAAGCCAGCGCGATGAACGAGATCTCGACCACGATTAGCGAGCTCCTGGCCACCTCACGGCAAATAGCGGAGAGCGCGCGGCGTGTTGCTGAGGTCGCCGACCAAACGGCGAAGGCGGCGCGCCTGGGTGACTCTACGGTCGAGCGCGGGCACGAAGCGATCAGCGGCATTCGCCGTCAGGTCGACGTGATCGTGCATCACATGCTGGACCTAGGGAAGAAGTCGCAGCAAATCGGCTCCGTACTCGAGATCGTGTCCGAGCTAGCCGAGCAAACCAATATTCTCGCCATCAACGCCTCGATTGAGGCCGCCGGCGCGGGTGAGGCGGGGCGTCGGTTCGGCGTGGTGGCGGATGAAATTCGTAAGCTGGCCGACCGCGTGGGCGGCTCCACGAAGGAGATCCGCGGCCTGATCGACGATGTGCGCAGCGCGGTGAACACCACGGTAATGACCACGGAAAGCGGCTCGAAAGCCGTCGAAGCCGGCGCGGAGCAGTTCGGCAGAGTTGCCGCCGCCTTCGGGCAGATCAGCGGTCAAGTCGCGACGACCACCGAAGCCGCCAAGGAGATCGAGCTCTCGACCAAGCAACAGGCCACTGCTGTCGAACAGGTGAACGTGGCGATCAACAACGTGTCCCAAGCCACTAAAGAAACCGAGGTAAGCACCGGCCAAACGCTACGCACCGCCTCGGAGCTGTCCCATCTGTCTCGGGAGCTGCTCCGTCTCGTACAGCCGCAGGTTGAGCTTGCTGCGCGCGCGCATTCGGGGAACTGAACCATGGCGGCGGCGGACCCGTACAAGTACTTCCGCGTCGAAGCCGGAGAGATCTTGGAGCAGCTCCAGCAGGGACTGCTCGACTTGGAGAAGGGCGCGCCCAGCGCGGAGGTCGTGCAGAAACTGCTGCGTCTCGCGCATACGCTCAAGGGCGCTGCGCGCGTCGTCAAGCAAACTGTTATCGCGGATCTCTCGCATGCCGTAGAGGATCTGCTGGTCCCGCTTCGGGATGCGGGTGCGCTGCTTGAGGCCAGCACCGTGCAGACCTCATTGCAGCACGTGGATGCCATGCGGGTTCAGTTGCGAGCGCTGTCGCGCCCCAGCCCGGCGAGCCCAGAGCGTGGCCCGGCGGCCTCGCCGGCGACGGCCCTCGCGACCGCCGAACAACCGTTTTGGGCCGCAAAACCCAACGCTCAAGATCTGGATGTGCTGATGGACGGGATTGGCGAACTCAACGTGCAGCTCGGCAGCGTGCGCGGTTTGCGTCGCGGGCTCGAGCGCGCCAAAGGGCTCGCGGAACTCGTGGGCGACCAACTCACGGGGCGGCGTGCGGGGCAGCTCGACGAAGCGGAGCTCATCAAGTTGCGCTCGCTCGCGGACGACCTGCAGTCCGTGTTAACGGTCACCGAGCGCGAGCTGTCGACCGGCATCGAACAAGCCGCGCGCGAGTTGGGGCAAGTTCGCGATGCCGCCGAACGCTTGCGGCTCGTGCCGGCCGAGCTGCTCTGGAGCTCGCTCGAACGCACTGCACGCGATGCAGCACTGAGCTTGGGCAAGAACGTGACCTTTGAAGCACGCGGGGGCGACTTACGCCTGGAAGCGGAGCTTTTGGCTCACATGCAACGGGCACTGCTGCAGGCCGTGCGTAACGCGGTCGCCCATGGCATCGAAACGCCGGGCGAGCGAGCGGTAGCCGGCAAGCCCCTGGCAGGCGCAGTTGCGATCGCGGTGTTTCGGCGTGACGAGCAAGTTGTGTTTTCGTGCACGGATGACGGGCGGGGCCTAGACCTCGAAGCGATTCGTCGCAGCGCCGAGCAGCGCGGAGTGGCGCCGGCTGCGCTGGCTGGCTTGGACGCAGAAGGCCTCGCGCAGCTGCTTTTGCGGGGCGGAATCAGCACATCGCGAGCGGTTACTGCCGTGGCGGGGCGCGGCATCGGCTTGGACCTGATCCGGGAGACAGCGGAAAAGCTCGGCGGCACGGTGACGCTGCGTAGCGCCACACCCGCGGGAGCCGTGATCTCGATTGCGGTGCCTGTTTCGCTTTCGGCGCTTTCGGCGTTGCTCGCGGAGGTGGCGGGGCAGGTCGTCGCCTTGCCGTTGAGCGCCGTGCGCGGTACTGCCCGCCAAAAACAGGCGGACATCGCCCACTCCACCGACGGCGATAGCGTGGTCGTGGATGGCAAGGTCTTGCCATACGCTACGCTCGGGCGGCTACTGAACGCGGCTTTCGTTGACACGCAGCGGCCGAGTCGGACGTCGGTCTTCATGGAAGCGGAAGGCAGGACGGTGGCGTTGGGCGTTGAGCGCCTGCTGGGCATCGAGAGCATTGTCGCGCGGGGCTTGCCGGAGCTGTCTCTACTGTCGGCGGTCGTTTCTGGTGCGTCGTTCGACACAGAGGGCAACCCGCGGCTCGTGCTTAGCCCTGAGGGTTTAGTAAATGCTGCGCGGCGCATCGCCGCGGCGCCACGCGTTGCGCCGCATCGCCACGCGCCGATCCTGGTCATTGATGATTCGCTCACTACACGCATGCTGGAGCAAGCGATCCTGGAATCCGCGGGTTATGAGGTGGATGTCGCCGTGTCCGGTGAAGAGGGCATGGCGAAGGCGCGGCTGCGCAAATACGGCCTATTTCTGGTGGATGTGGAGATGCCGGGCATGGACGGCTTCACCTTCATCGAACGCACCCGCAGCGATCCGGACTTGCGCCAAACGCCCGCCATCTTAGTTACCTCGCGCGCGTCCCCCGAGGACGTGCAACGCGGCCGTGAGGTTGGCGCGCTCGCGCACATCGAGAAGCGGGAATTCAACCAGACGGATCTGCTGGCGCGGATCCGCAAGCTGGTGACCTGAGCATGCCGCGGATCCGCGTGCTCGTGGTGGAGGACTCGATGACGGTACGCAAGCGCCTCGTCGAGGTGCTCAGCTCAGATAACGATCTGGAGGTCGTGGCCGAGGCGGACAACGGTCGCACCGGGGTGGATCTGTGCCGCACGCTCCGCCCAGACGTGATCACTCTAGACATGCATTTGCCGATCATGGACGGCGTGACTGCTACCGAGCACATCATGGGGCATTTCCCGACCCCGATCCTGATCGTGTCGTCTTCCACGAATCGCGGTGACTTGTTCAAGACGTACGACGCGCTGGCGGCGGGCGCGGTGGACATCCTGGAAAAGCCGCAGGGAAACGAGCCGGACGGCGCCTGGGAAAAGCGCTTTTTGTCGGCCGTTAAGCTGGTTTCGCGCATTCGCGTCATCACCCACATTCGTGCACGCTTGGGCAGCGTGGGTCGTGCGCCGGTGGCGTTGCCCGACCTCATTGCGCCGGGGCACAAGCTAAGCGGACAACGCCCCTCGGTGATCGCCCTCGGCGCTTCCACGGGCGGCCCTGGCGCCTTGGTGGATGTGTTGCGCGCCATCCCAGGGGGCTTCCCGGCGGCCATCCTGATCGTGCTGCACATCGACGAGCTGTTCAGTTCGGCATTTGCGGATTGGTTGGCGAGTCAGACGGGGCATTCGGTGGCGTACGCACGCGGTGGGGAGTCGTTGGCGTCGGCGCGCGGGCGCATTTTCTTGGCGCCGCCTGGCAAGCACTTGGAAGTGCGTGGGGGAGCATTGCGGCTCACCTCCGACCCGGAGCGAAATTTCTGCCGGCCGTCGGTGGACGTGCTGTTCGAGTCCCTCGCGAGCGATTGCGCGGGGGAGGTCGTGGCGTGTTTGCTCACGGGCATGGGCAAAGACGGTGCTCAGGGGTTGCTGGCACTGCGGCGCGCTGGCTCGCAGACCATCGCTCAGGATGAAGCAACCAGTGTGATTTACGGCATGCCTCGCGAAGCCGTGTTGCTCGGCGCGGCCGAGCGTGTCTTGCCATTGGGGGAAATCGGCGCGGCATTGACCCGTTTGACGGCGAAGGCGGGTGCAACGTGAGGCCGCCGGCGGTCCCTCCGGGCACGCAACCCGTCGTGTTGGTCGTGGACGACAGCCTGACCGTGCGTATGGATTTGTCGGAAGCGTTCGAGACAGCGGGCTTTCGCGTTGTTTTGGCAGCCACGGTCGCAGAGGGGCGGAGTGCGCTCGCGCGCGAACCCGTGGCTGCCGTGATCTTGGATCTGATTCTGCCGGACGATGACGGCATCGAGTTGCTCCGCGAGGTACGAGCCACACAAAGCGCGACCTCGCCCTTCGTGCTCTTGCTTTCGTCCGAGGCGGACGTGCGCGATCGCATCCGCGGCATTCGCGTCGGCGCGGATGACTACGTGGGTAAGCCGTACGACACGAGCTATGTGATCGCGCGTGTGCGGGACTTGCTGCGCGGTCGGCGTACCTCCGATAGCGGTGCGCGGCAGACGATCCTAGTCATTGACGACAGCACGACGTTCCGCTCCGAGTTGGCGGAGGCACTGGAGCGCGCCAATTACGCGGTGGTTACTGCGGCGGACGGCGAAGAGGGTCTGCGCATCGCGGACAACATTCGACCGACGGCGATCCTGGTGGACAGCGTGATGCCGGGCATCGACGGCGGCACGGTAATTCGTAGAATTCGGCTGGATGCGGCGTTGCGCGCGACGCCTTGCGTGCTGCTCACCGCGTCGGAAGACCGCGGCGCCGAGCTGCGCGCGTTGGACGCGGGCGCGGACGCCTTCGTGCGCAAGGAAGACCTGGAACTAGTCTTGGCGCGCATCTCGGCCGTGCTACGAGGAACTTCACTGGAGCCGGCGGTTGCGGCGAGCCTGCTCGGACCAAAGCGCATCCTCGCGGTCGACGACAGCATGACGTACCTGCAGGAGCTGCTCGCGGTGCTCGGCGGAGAGGGCTACGACGTGGTGCCGGCGCGTTCCGGTGAAGAGGGGATCGCGCTGCTCGGAACCCAGCAGTTCGACTGCATCTTGCTCGATCTGTTCATGCCCGGAATGGACGGCATCGACGCCTGTCGTCAGATTAAATCGTCCCCGTTGCACCGGGATATCCCTTTGATCATGTTGACCGCCACTGAGAACCGGCAAGCGATGATCGAGGCCTTGGGCAGCGGCGCCGATGATTTCATTTCCAAGTCGAGTGAGCTCGAAGTTCTGAAGGCTCGCGTGCGCGCGCAGCTGCGTCGCAAGCAATTCGAGGACGAGCACCGGGGCGTGCGCGAAAAATTGCTGCGCTCGGAGATCGAGGCCGCAGAAGCCCGCGCCGCGCGCGAACTCGCAGAAACGCGCGCCCGCCTGGTCGAGGCGCTGGAACAGAAAAACAGCGAATTGACGAGCGCTTATCGGGACTTGCAGACCGCTCAGTCGCAGCTCGTTCAATCGGCGAAGTTGGCCTCGTTGGGTGAGCTAGTGGCGGGCGTTGCGCACGAGATCAACAACCCGTTGGCCTTCGTGATTAGTCATCTGGCGACCGCGCGTCGTAGCGCCGCCAAGTTGGATTCAGGCGTGCGCGGAGCGTTGCCGGGGGAGCCTGTGGCGATTTGGGAAAAGGCTCTCGACCGCATGACGGAGATGGAAGCCGGGCTACAGCGGATGCGAGACTTGGTGCTCAAGTTACGCACTTTCTCGCGCTTGGATGAAGGGGAACGCAAAGTCGTCAGCATTCGTGAATGCGTGGAGTCGATGTTGACGATCTTGAGTCACCGCTACAAGGAGCGGATCGACGTAGAAACGCAGTATGGCGAGCCCGACCTCGTGGATTGCTACCCCGGCTTGCTGACGCAAGCGATCATGAACCTGGTCGCAAACGCCATCGACGCCATCGCGGGGACCGGCGTGATTAAGATCGTGACCGGCGCCGAGGGCGAGTGGTACCGCATTGCCGTCACCGATAGCGGCATCGGCATTCCGGATGCCGTGCGGGAGAAGATCCTCGATCCGTTCTTCACTACTAAGCCGGTCGGCCAAGGCACCGGCCTCGGTCTCTCGATCACGTACTCCATCATCCGCAAACATGGTGGAAAGATTGAATTCCGCAGCGCTGCGGGCGGTGGTACCGAAGCGAACTTGTACTTTCCGATGGCTACGTCAGACGCCACGTCTTGAGCCGCGCCGTCAGGCGCCTGGGTACCGTCTCGCCACGCATGTCTTGACGCCGTGCCGTCTCGCCACGCCGACATCTGGCGTGGCCACCAAGAAGTCGTGGTTTGTGAGGCAAATCCACTTGGCCCGCTCCTTGCGATACCCTGACTCGCAAGCACCACTCGAGGAGATGTCGTGTCCAAAAGCAGCGTTTTGATTCCGGTGTTGGCTGGCGCCGCCGCGTTGGGGGCAGTCGCCTATGCCTTCAGTCGCCCCAGTAAGCGCGTGCCGGCCTCGACCCCCAGCTCTGGTTTTGCCGAGCCCGCATCGCGTGACGGCGCGCTGGTCGCTCTTGATGGCGCCCCGGGAATCGAAGACTTTGGCCTTGATCTGGATGGCATCTTCGACGC
This sequence comes from Polyangiaceae bacterium, assembly GCA_039936055.1. GTDB lineage: Bacteria > Myxococcota_A > Polyangia > Polyangiales > Polyangiaceae > PMG-095. The sequence goes on from JBDTJC010000344.1 coordinate 26,196, forward strand.
CAACCCAGATGATGCGTTGGAGCACGCCACTGTTCACGCCGACACACGCGCTCCGGTCCTGGCCAGCGCAGATGACGCCGAGCCGCCCTCTCCGGAGGATCTCGGCGCCTACTGGCTCTCGCGCGCCACGGATTCAGAGCGCAGTCGCGACGAGTCGGACCTAGAACTCGAAATAGAGGATCTAGCGGACCCTGCCGACAGCATTGACACCGACGCAAGCGAGGACGATGGCGACGATGACAATCATGCCGCCGACGAGACGCGCGCTTAGCCTAGGCAGCCAATGAATCAGTTCTTCCATAAACTAGCGGAGAAAACTGCGCAGTCCCTGGGCTCGGCCTGGGCCTTCGCGCTTGCCGTGGGCATCGTGCTGCTTTGGGCGCTCAGCGGTCCGGCGTTTCACTTCAACGACACGTGGCAACTCACGATCAACACGGGAACCACCATCGTCACGTTCTTGATGGTGTTTTTGATTCAAAATACTCAAAATCGCGAAGCGCGCGCCACTCAGCTCAAGTTGGACGAGCTACTCCGCTCGGTGGAGCTCGCGCGTACCAGCATGGTCAACCTCCAAGACTTGAGCGACAAAGAGCTGGACGCGCTTGAGCTGGAGTTTCGTCGCCTAGGCCGCGGTGATACGGACGTTGCGAGTGGCGTCGCTCAGGCGAAGGTCGCCAACGCGGAGCGCGTCGGGCAGGACTGAACAGATCCGGCGCGAAGAGCGTCGACCCAACCCGCTACGCCTGTGTCGTAATGTCTCGCTGAGTTGACGCACACCCGCGCAATTCGCGCGCCAGCTCAGTGCACGTTTTGCGCAGCTTGCCTGCGCGAGCGGGGAAATTGTCTCGCTTCGTGTTGCCGAAGGGGCCGCGTGTCTCGTTGCACTGTTTCGCGGCACGTGATTTTGTTCTCGCGGCCACGCCGCGGCGAACGGACGTCGCAAAAGAGGGCGCTACGCGCGCGCTGCGCGCTGAAGCTGAGGACTGGCGCGGCGTTTGCTTGCGAGTCGCTCACCGAAGATGCAAATCAAAGGCATGATCCAGGTGCAGAGCATTACGTACCGCATCGTCCGCATGGAGAAGGGCACTTATCAAGTAGTCCGTCTGCTCGACGACGCGAGTGTTGGGACGTTTTCCCTGGTTGCGCACGCGGAACCCGTTTGCCAAGGCGAGCACCCCGAGTTGATTCGGGAGATCGCCCGCGCTGCGTTGCAGGGTGCGCGCACGACCTGGGCGCCGCGCCGCTTGAGCTCGCCGTTCCACCCCAAGGCCGCGCACTGAAAACCACCGAGGACTAGCTCGCGCCGCCCTGCAAGCCGCGTACGACCAATCTCATACGCTTCGCCCATGCGTCGTCTGTCGTCCGGTGTCACGCGAACCGGGCCCACGAGGCGCCGGACCCTGATCTTCGGGTCCCGCGCGGGCGTCGCGCACGGAAAAGCTCGCTCGCGCCCCCAAGCCTTAATTGGTGAAGGGGCTGGGGCGGGGATAGGGATCGGCTGATCGGGTGGGGGATCGGCAGAGATCTTGGGGTCTGGTTCGGAGGGATACAAATTCGCAGCGGCAAGTTAAGTGCCGAGGCGGCCCCTCGAATCCGAAGCGATGTCGCCGACACAAATCGTCGTACTCACGGTCATCATGCTGGCCACAGGTGCGATCGGCGCGATCACCGGCGGTAACTCGTTAATCAACGTTCCGTTGCTGATCATGGTCGGCATGTCTTCGCGTGAGGCCGTAGCCACGAACATGTTCGCGGTCCTTTTCATGACCGTTTCGTCGACGGCGCGCTTCGCGCGGGACAAGCTGATCGCGTTTCGCTTGGCCGTGCCGCTATGCATCCTGACGATTATTTCCTCCGCTATCGGCGCGGAACTCGCGGTGAAATTGCCGGAGGCGGTGGTGAAGACCATCGTCGGCGTGTCGATGGGCCTACTCGTCGTGTTCATGGCAGCCCGCCCAGGGACCACCTCGCGCGGCGTTTCGATTCCGCCTCCAGCGGCAATCGCCGGCTTCGTGCTCACCTTCATGCTGGGGATTTACGGTGGCTTATTCTCCGGCGGCTACACCACGCTGATGACATTCCTGGGTGTCACGTGTTTCGGGTTGCGCATGTTGGAGTCAGTCGCGATCATGAAGCCGGTCAATCTGGTTTCGTGCGCGGCGGCCTCGCTCGTCTTCTATTGGGCGCATCTGATCGACTTTCGCGTGGGTATTCCGCTCGCGGCCGCGAATTTGCTGGGTGGTTACGTGGGGGCCCAACTCGCGGTGAAGAGCAGCGAGCGCCTGGTGCGCATCCTGTTCCTCGTCACCGTCGGGTGTCTCGCAATGAAACTGCTGGCGTATGATGTAGTCTATCGTGCGCTCATCGCCGCTCGCTGACGCTCGCCCGCGCGGGTGGCGTCTGGAACGCTCTTGCGCCGCCGCGCCGTCCAATTGCGCTAGTACGACGACCCGGAACTCCGTTCCGGGTTGTCGTACGTCGAGACAGATAGAGTACTGAGGACAGATTTGCCGTGCTGGGAGGGTTTCTGCGGCCCTCACCCTCGAGGGCCGCGGAAACCCGGAACGCACATCCGAACCGAAGTACTAGGCAGATGCGCAACGCAGGGTTACCTTCGCTCTTTGTGGGGGCAGTCCGGTTAGCCCGGTGCCCGCCGCCAGGAATAGGCCGGGATTTGTCGTCAATCGTCGATCCGTTGTCGACCCAGCCACACCCGCTGCTGGGCACGGTGTTGCGCGGTACGTACGAAGTAAGGCGGCTTCTGGATCGCGGCGGCATGGGCATCGTGTTTGAGGCCGAGCAAGTCCGTCTGCGCCGCAAAGTCGCGATCAAAATCCTTCCCGGGCATCTGGCGAAAGAGTCACAGGCGCTGCTGCGCTTTCAGCGCGAAGCCGAGCTCGTCAGCATGCTTCAGAACCCGCACGTGGTGCAGCTGATCGACTTCGACACCACGGAGCAGGGTGAGCCGTACCTCGTGATGGAGTACCTGTCCGGGGAAAGCCTGGAGTTGCGCTTGACGCGCGAGCCTGTGTTACCGCTCGCGTTTGTGCTCAGCGTGGTCACGCAAGTGGCCGCGGGCTTAGCGGCGGTACACGGCGCGCTGATCGTGCATCGCGACCTCAAGCCCGCGAACATCTTCCTGACCGAGCTCCCGCCCGATGGGTTCCTGGTCAAGCTGTTGGATTTCGGGATCGGAAAGCGCATCGGCGCGTCGCAGACTCTCACCGGTGAGAATGACGTGATGGGCACGCCGGACTACATGCCGCCGGAGCAAGCGCAGGGGAGGACGGCGTCTGTTGATCAGCGCGGCGATCAGTATTCATTGGCCACCATCGTGTACGAGATGCTCGCCGGTCGCGGCCCGTTTCAGGGGGATATGATGGCAATTTTGGAGCAGGTCATCGGCAGTGAGCCACCGCTCATCGAATCACTGGTGTCACGTTTGCCCGCGGGCGTCGGGCCGGTGCTGCGTCGCGCGATGGCAAAAGAACCGAGCGACCGCTTCGAGACGATCACCGAGTTTGCTACTGCGCTGAGCATTGCCGCGAGCCAAACCCCGCCACCCTCGGTCCCTCCTACGTCGAACAACACCACGTTGCGCCTCACGAGTGATCCTAGCGCGCTCGCCGCAGCCGCCGCGTCCCGCCCCGCGCGCCCGACCGCCGGCCCCCGCCCCGCTGCCGAGCGCAGTCCGATCTCCACCATCCCGGAAGTGCCCTCGCTGCTTCGGCTGCAACGCGCGCTCGAAGGCGCGAAGAAGGCGCGCTCCGCGCGTGATGTGGATTTGGCCGCCAAGCTCGTCGAGCGCGCGCTCAGCATCGGGGATGCCCTGGGCAACGCAGAAGCCACCGCTCTGTTGGATAGCGAAGAAGCGTTGATCGAAGGCTCACTCGAGGTCCGCCTCGGTCGCCTTGAGCGGCCGCTTCGCACGTTACCCACGCCAACCACGGAGCGCGTCTCGCTTCTGCCTCAAGAAGCGTTCCTGCTCTCGCGCATCGACGGCATCGCGAGCGCAGATGAAGTGCTCGACCTCTCGCCGCTGCCGCGTCTACGCAGCTTGAGGCTCTTGGTCCGCCTGCTGCGGCGCAACCTGATCAGTAACGAATAGCGCTCGAACTCCACGAATCGCCAGCGCCGGGCCTCTGACCGTATTTCCATTTTATTCGAAATAGAGGTTGCGTCGCTGGTTCGAAAATATTAGAAGCAGCTTGTGACTTCGAAACTAGAGCGCCACGCAGAGCAACTCGCGGCGCTCGGTCATCCGCTGCGTCTCGCGATCTTACGGTTCGTGGTGCAGGGCGGTGACGGCGGCGCTGCGGCGGGCGAGATCCAGACGCACGTTGACCTCCCGGCTTCGACGTTGAGTCATCACCTGAAGCGTCTTATCGCCGCTGGGTTGCTCGTTAGCCGCCCCGAAGGCACGTTCCACTACTACACCGCTGACTACCAAGCGTTGCGCGCAATGACTGACTACGTCTGGGAGGACTGCTGTAAGCGCGGCGCGATGACGGGTTGCTGCTGAGTTTTTTTTGCTCTGTTATTTCGAAAATACTCGAAGGAGAGGAAGCCATGAACGTACTCAAACCGCATGTGTCCCTGAATGTGAGCTCGATCGATCTTTCGGTGGCCTTTTACGAGAAGGCCTTTGGCGTCCCGGTGACCAAGCGTCGCCCTGGCTACGCGAAGTTCGATCTGCAGAGCCCGTCTCTCAATCTCAGCATGGTTGAAGCTGCGCGAACGGGCGTCAATGCGAGCCACTTCGGCATTCAAGTCGCTTCGACGGAGGACGTTCTGG
>JBDTJC010000345.1:0-4858 GCA_039936055.1 Polyangiaceae bacterium
CGAGCGTGTCGCCCGACGCTTCCTCGTTCAGCTCAGCGTGCGCTTCCGCCTCGGCTTCCATCTGCTCGATGCGGCCCGCCATGCGATCGAAGGTCTCGAACGCGCTGGCGTTCTTGAGCCCGGTCATCGTTTCTTGGATGGCCTTTTGCGCTTCCGCACGCTTCTTGCGCGCGATGAGCAAGCTCTTCTTGCGCTTCGCCTCTTCGATCTTGTTGTTCAGCGCGCGCAGCGCGAGCTTGAGCTGCTCGACGGCCGCTTTCTGCTTCTGCCACTGATCTTGAAATTGCTCAGCGAGGGTCTGATGCTCTTTCTTGCGCGCCAGCGCTTCCTTTGCCAGCGCGTCATCGCCTGAGCGAATCGCGAGCATGGCGCGACGCTCCCACTCCGTCGCGTTGTTGACCTCTGCTTCGGCCTGCTTGGCCAGCCGCTTTTCGTCGGCAATCGACTCGGCCACTTGGCGCTTGGCCTCGAGCAACTGATTGCTCATCTCCTCCACGATCTGATTGAGCATCTTCTCCGGATCTTCGGAGCGGCTGATCAGCTCATTCAGGTTGCTTTTGATGAGGGCAGCGAGACGCGCAAAAATTCCCATGATGGTGGTTCTTGTGGCTTAAGCAGAGGGGGGGCTGGACACGCGCAGCGTCGGAACCTGGTTGGCCAAGGCCATGTCCAGATCCGCCAGCACGGCTTCGAGTTCGTTAAGATCTAGATTGCGCAATTCAAGCGCCGCGCTGAGCACGATACTGTCACCTTCGATGCCGTAGGCGGCGTGCATCAATGCAGTGGCGTTGAGCACGAGCAGCTTGCGGAACAGCGCGGCGCCGGCCGCGTCCTCCTTCGGCGCTGCGCCAATCGCGACTTGAGCGACCAGCACCGGTGCCGCCAAGCGCAGCGCGAGCAGGGGCCGATCAGCGCCCATGGACACCAAGTACGTGCCGTCATCCGCGCGCTCGAAGCGCCGCTCGAGCCGATGCAGGTAACCCTCCAAATCCTGATTGCTCTGGATCATGTCGTTTTCAGCGTACCATGAATCGGCGCGCCGTCTTTACTGGCGCGCACGGCCACCAAGGCATCCGGTGGCGGCGGCTCGGGCTGAATGGTGACGTGATCGAGCCCGTACTGAGTCTTCAGGCAATCAGCGATCCCACGACATACGTCGGTGCCGTGCCGGCCGCGCTGCAAAGTCACATGCGCGGTCAGCGTGTCGAAGCTGTCGGAGATGCGCCACACGTGGAGATCATGCACAGAGGCCACGCCCTCACAGCCGAGGATCGTGCGCTCGATAGCAGACACGTCCAAATGCGGCGGCGCGCCTTCCAGCAGGATCCCGGTGGTCTCCTTCAGTACGCGCCAGCCGCTGAATACGACCAAGATCGCGATCAGGCCCGACAACAACGGATCCGCGCGGGTCATGCCCCAGAAGAGTACCGCGAGCGAGGCTGCGATCGCGCCGACCGAACCGAGCGCGTCCGTGAGCACGTGAGCTAGCGCCGCGCGAATGTTCAGATTGCTCTGTCCGCGCATCAACATCGCGGCCACCAGCAAATTGACGACGAGGCCGCCGATTGCTGTCGCCAACATCGGCCGGCCCTGGATGTCGACGGGCGTCATCCAACGCTCAATCGCCTCTTTGACGATGAGTAAGCCGACGAAGGCGAGGCCGATGCCGTTGACGAACGCAGCCAGCACCTCGGCGCGGCGAAAGCCGTACGTGGTGCGCTCGGTGCGCGGCTTGCTCGCAAAGTGCTGCGCGACAATCGCGAGCACGAGCGCACCCGCGTCCGCAAACATGTGCCCCGCGTCTGCGAGCAGGGCGAGGCTGCCGCTCCACAGGCCAACCACGACCTCCACCAGCATGAACGCCGCGGTGATGACCAGCGCGAAGGACAGCGTGCTCTTTGCACCGCTCGCAGCGCCGTGACCGTGACCGTGACCGCCATGGCCGTGACCGCCATGCCCATGGCCGTCGCCAAGCGGGGCAGTCGGTTCTGGCGCGGCGCTCACCTCGGAAGCAAAGCACCAACCCTGTGTCCGGAAAAGCGCCCGCCAAAGCCGAGCGGATTTCCAGGCGCTTTCCGGCCGAACTGGGACCCGAGCCGCGGGGGCGCTCGCGCTCCTGCCGCGCACCTCGCGGCGCGCGCCGTTCCCGCGGCGTTGCCAGCGCTACTTGCCGCTGCTGGTTTCGAACTCGTAGGCCAGGCCGAGGGTGCCGCTGACGGAGGCGACGGAACCGAGGCCGTCTGCGCAGCTGCCGAGTGCGTCACCGCTGAGGTGTTCGCCTGTGGCATCGAGGCGCGAGCGGACCGAGAAGTGGCGCGAGAGGCGCAGCGCAGCGCCCACGCCACCTCCGATGCCGAGCCCGGGTCCGTCGGTTTCGCTGCACGAGAAAGACGACGGCGGCACGCTGATCGACGTGCTCATTTGACGCGTACCGAGCGCATTCACGTGCTGGAATGCCAGGCCCAAGCGCAAGTTGACGAAGAGTTCCCAGCGTTCACTCCGCCACGGGAACACGCGCGCGCCGAGCCAACCAGCGGTGGCGCTGTAGTCACCGTCGATCGAGTTTTCGCCGCTGAGGCCCCGTACGCGGCCCAAGCCAGCGTGCTCGAGTTCGAGACCGATTGCGTAGTCCGGGCTCCACGCGAGGAAACCGGACAGCGCCCAGGTGGAATCGAGCAATTGTTCGTGCGCGGAGTCCCCGAAGGTCGAGTTGAGACGCGTGTTGAAGCCGAAGCGCGCTTCGAGGGTGAGCGGGAGCGCGTCGTAATTACGCTTGTATGGAGACGGCTCCGGCGCGGGTTTGGTTTCGAGCTGCGCGCCGACCGCGAGCGTTGTTGCGGGGTGGCGTTCGTCCAGCGGCGCGACTGCGGGTGGCGTGCTCGGCAATGTAGGCGACCCGGCGAGCGGCGCGGGCGGGACGTCTTCGGTCGACGTTGGCGCCTGCGCGGGCGGCGCGGGTGCGGGCTCTGGTGGGCTTGGCGCTGCGGGCGCTGGCGCGGGTGGAGTGGGCGCGGGTGCAGGCACAGGCTGAGCGAGCGCGGAGCCCGCCAGCAGGCACGCCAAGAGCAGCACTGATCCGCAAGCTGACGCGCGCATGGCCGCGACTATCGCGCGCGTTCCCAAAACGCGCAATTGAGCTGCAGGAAGCAACTTCGGGCGCCCCCCAAAACCCACGATTTGGCGGAATTTATGCGTGTTTCCGAGCGCGTGCGCGAGCCCCGCCACGAGCGTTGACAGTCCGCCCTCCGGCGTTCATATTCCGCCGCGGAGAGATGACCGAGCGGCCGAAGGTACCTGATTCGAAATCAGGCGTACCCGTAAGGGTACCAAGGGTTCGAATCCCTTTCTCTCCGCAAAGCGCGACGAAATAAGACGGAAGTCGAGCCTTCGCATGCGGGGGCTGCTTCCGTTGATTCCGCGTCCCGCCGTCCGACTTCCGAGTTGTGAACGGTGGGTGGGTTTTGCCGTGCATGATCTCATGAAGCCGTTGTCCGCCCCAGCACTCCTCTTGCTGTTCGCCGCAGGCGTCGGCTGCAGCAGTCGCACTGACTGCGAGATCGCCCAGGACACGCTGGACAGGTGTAACGCCGAGAATGCGGCGTCGAGCAACTCCGCTAGCCACAATGCCCTACCGCTTAGCATCACAGGTGAGTGCTCGGGCGTGAACGCCTGCGTGGCGCCGTGCGTCAACAAGACGAGCTGCGCGGGCATCACGTGGGTTGAACGCACGGGCGGGGTCGACGAGGCAGACCCGGACGCACCGCCGGTTCCGAAGGACGGCGGCGCACTTTTCCTCTGCATCCAGGAATGCCTAAAACGCCCCCAGCAACCGTGACACTCGCTGGCGGAACAACGCCTGGAACGCGCGCCGCGCGGGCTCTCCTCACTTGCTGGTGGGTGCGCTCACACCGCGCGATCCTTGTTTGTGCACTTACAGACTCGTCACGCGCAGCGGCGCGCCGCTGATGCGCGCCGGGGTGCGACACTTCAGGGGCTCGACTATCACGAGCTGCGCGTCGAAGGGCACCTCGTGATGCGAGATCTGCCGGTCGCGCTCGTGCGGGTGCGGGCGGCGCTTTAGGACCGTCGCCGTGCCGCGACCACTCTGATTGAATTCACCATTGGGAAAGCTCGCAAGCGGGACGCCCGCCGGCGGGCGAGCATTCTCTTGTTCGTGGCAACAGAGCTCGCCTCTCGTACCGCAAGGTATTGAGTCGCCTGGATTCGGGGATTCTGACGAGACCATGAGCGAACTCGGAGTCGAGCGGAGTCATTCTTCTTCAACAACCATCGAACCCATGAAATGATCATCCAGTGCCGAGGTCCGATTGAGTGCAGTGAGGATGACCCCTGCGCGTACGGGTTTCGCTGCCTCGTCTCGCAACTGCACGACGGACACCACTACTGCGTCATGAATCGATGACCTTGAGGCGCGACGGGCAGACCGCTCTTAGACCTTCAGGCCGCCAATGGCGCCCACTCCTCGTCGTTGAGCGCTGCAACCCCATACTGCGTGAGCACGCTGTTGAATTCGCTGACCGTGACAGCCGATGGCGCCGTAATCTCGAGCCCGATCAGGCCGCCGCGCTCGTCGAGATCGACCCTGATCCCGTGACCGCCGTCGAGCGTGCGCGCGGCCTTGGCGCCAGCCACTCGAGGCAGGTAGAGATAGGCCGCGAACGGCTTGCCCTTCCGGAAAGTGATTTCGAGGTAGCGCTGTTTCATGGCTCGACCGGATACGCCGTGACGACCACCAAAAGATGCTCCACTTCGTCCGGTTCGACAACCACCTCCCATGGACTGGCGCGAAACCGGGTTTCTACGACAAAACGGCCGTCTATCACGTCACGGTGAAAGC
>JBDTJC010000346.1:0-10939 GCA_039936055.1 Polyangiaceae bacterium
GCCTCCTCCGGGCGTGCCTCCTCCGGGCGTGCCTCCTCCGGGCGTGCCTCCTCCGGGCGCGCCTCCTCCGGGCGTGCCTCCTCCGGGCGCGCCCCCGGTACCCGCTCTCCCAGCACAACCGGTGCCGCTGCAACCGGGCGCCGCCACCGAGGATCGTGGAACAATCGCGTCGGCAGGTACATTGCCACAGGCGCCAAGGGCGGCCGCCCCGAGCAACACGACGCCTCCGAGGAGCGCCGCCTTCACGAGCCCCCGCCCTCAAACAAAGGCTCGAACTCGATCCCCAACGTAGCCGTTGCGAACGGGCGTCCCCACGTTGCGACGGTTTCACCATCGAAGCGAATGCTCGGTCTTGGCGCAGCGCCACCTGCCGCTACTCGTGCGCGCAGCCGCAGCCAGCCGAGCGCATGCCAAGCCAGTGAGGTCTCGCCAAACCCACACCCGGCCCACGTTTTTTGCGTTTGCCCTTGGTCCGCAGCGCTGTTCGGCGCGCCGCGCACGCTGGAAAGCACCACACCCGAGCCCAATCCGAGTTCGAAGTCGAGCACGCGCGAACGGACGGGGATCCACCCGATGCTTGCAGCGAACAGATAGACGCTCGCGCTCGCGGTGCCCTGGGCTGCAACGACGTCTTGAGTGGAGAGCGGCAACAACGCCGAGCCCGAGATGGACCAACGCGAGGTCGGTTCGAGCCGCGCGCCCACCTGCGAGATGGCATTTCTCCCAAGGCCGCCCGCGCTCAGCACCGCGCCCGCGGCGGCTTGGATCCAGAGGCGCAAGCCATCGTCGCGGGGCATGCCCCGAAGGGCGTCCTTGCCGCTCCTGCGGTCGTCCGACGACGCCCGGTTGGAAAGCGGCTTGGCCGAGGAAGGAGGAAGTGGTTTAAGGGCCTTGGCGGCCGTGGCTTCGGCGGCCACCACGGGTTCAGCTGCTGCGCCGTCCTCGTCCGGGCGAATCACCGACAGCTCAACCAATTTTGCGCGCAGATCCTCCACGGCATGCAGGTCGACGTCGCCCGTTTCGCTCAACACTGCTCGGTGGATGAGTTCGCCGGTGCCTGAGTCAATAATGAGAAGTTCCAAATCGCCGCTGGCGAGCATCCTCAGGGCAGCAACCGCGTGGATGCTGAAGGTGATTTTCGCTGTGCTACGGGGATCGGGCGGAGGCACGACCACGTCGACCGCTTCGAACCCGGCTGCGTTCGCCTCGGCTCTTAGTCTCAGCGCGGCGTGCTCCTGCCGCGCATCGTGAATCACCGCGATTCGTGCCGGCGCCGCCGATGCCGTGCCATGGATCGACAATGCCAACAAGCAGAGTGAGGCGGCGTTCATGGCACGATCAATTGGAGTGAGCCGATGAAGCGCCCAGCACCTGGTTCGCCGCGTCCACATGAGAGCCCTTGGGATATCGGTCCAGATAGGACTTGGCAAGGTCTCGGGCCGACTCGTACCGCCCCAAACGAACTTCGGCTTCCATCAGCCGCCCCAATGCAGGCGCCGCGAACTCAGCGTTCGGCAGCTCCGTCATGTAAACGCGCAACCAACGTTCAGCCGCCGCATAGTTTCGTCGCTGGTCAAATTCTGCCCGGCCCATTTGGAAGGCCGCGAGCGCGCCATTTGCACTACCCGGCCAGCGCTGCCGAACGGCTTGATACGCCGCAAGCGCCTCATCGACGTGCCCTGAGAGACGCGCTGCATCTCCAAGCAACAGCACTTCCGTCACGTCCCGAGTCAAGCACTCCGCCTCGAAGCCGAGCGCCGAAGCTGCCCGGTAGGCTTCCTCGAACTTGCCGGCGCGCGCAAGCGACGACCACGAGTCACTTGCGCGCTCCCCGGCAGCAGTCACCGAGACAGAACGCTGGTTGGCGTGCTGCTCCGGGCGGACTTGCGCGAGATCTGCGCGGAAAGCCTCGAGCTTCGTCTGAAGCTCGGGCGGCGTAGCGCTATCGACGCCGGCGGGTGCCACCACTCGAGCCACGGGAGAGGCCTCCCCTACGAGCTTCGATATTCGAAACTCTTTGCGAGCGCACGAGGCTTCGAGCCGTTGACCGGTGCCGAGCTCCTGGCCCCCGCCCAAAGCACAGCCCGTTATCCGCACGTGGCCGTCGTAGAGGCTCAACTCAAAACGGTCCTTCTCAGGTTGCCACTCGACGTCGAAGCGCGTACCGGTGATCTGCACCGCGAACGGGCCTGTGCTGACTTGCCAATGACCGGCTACTTGATGAACCACATCGAATGACGCGCGCCCCTGTTCGACCACCAAGTCAGCGCCGTGAGGGCTCAGCCGAATCACACGCCCGCGCGCTTCAGGCCAGAGCGACGCTTTAGTGCCGTCCGAAAACCGAATCTCGAGGGGAGCTGTCGCGGGAGCGGACATCCACGCGCCGACCGCCACCGGCAGGCGCGCGATTCCCACAAAACACTTCAGATCTCGTTGCGAAGGCAGCGAAACGTAGGCGACAACGAGCGCGAGGGCTACTGCCGCAGCCGCGAGAAATACCGCGTCGCGCCTACCACGACGCTTGGCTGGTCGTCGCTGGCGTAAGCGCGCCAAGAACATTGCCTTGGTTCGCTCGTGTGTTTTTCCCGGGCCGATCAGGTCAGCTTGCTCGCGAGCGACATGACGGCCCAGCTCCTCGAACGGCTCTATGGGGACCATCTCGGGTCTCCTTTCAACCAGTCGACCAATGAGGGTTCGCTTTGTGCTAGCGCGCCAAAACGAGTCGTTGCTTTGGAGAGTCGTCGCTTGACCGTCGAGACCGACATGTCGCTCGCCTCCGCAACGTCCGTGAGCTCCATCCCGTCGATGAAACGCAACGCGAATACGATCCGTTCGTCCACGGGTAAACGATTCAGGACACGGTAAGTAGCGCGCAGGGCTTCATCGACCTCCGGAGAGGCGGAATTACACGGAACTTCTGGCAATTCATCGGGCGGCAGAAAATGTAGAAATCGCCAACGCCCGCGGCGCCGCAACCTCCCACGCGCCGTAAACACCGCGATCGAGCCGAGCCACCCGCGGAGGGACTCGGCTCGATCCAACCGCTCGATGGACCCAATGGCAGACAGGAATACGTCCTGAACCAGATCCGACAATTCAGGATCTGCACCCAGCACGCGAACCAGCACCCGGCGGACGTGCCCGTGATAGCGATCGAAAAGCCCTGCCGCGCCGCTCGCTTGGCCAGCGCGCAACGCGCTGACGAGCAACGCATCCTGCCCCGCGCTCGGAAGGTGAATCACATTCGCCCCTGCGGAGTCATCGACTCCGAGGGGGAGGGTCACGGCATCACGCACGGTCATCGGGTTCGATTTTGCACTGTTGCTTCAATCTGAGCGCCGCCAGGCCTTCATCTCGTATTGAGTGACCCGACCGCAGTGCCGCGGGTCAGGATTCGACCTCGAAAAAGCGGCTCGTCTTGTCGCAGGGGCCGTAAGTGCCCGACGGGCACGAATAGCAGCTCGAGCGTGTCGACTCTAGCGGGCCATTCTCGCTCTTGCTCCACTGTCTTGGGGTCGCTCTGTCGCCGCAGAAATGTCAGCCAAGATTCGGTCGCAGATCTGCGTAACCCCGCGGTGTCACGCAAAAAAAGGCTAGCAGTGTCTCGCCACCCCGACCACACCGCTCACAAGCGCAAGTGTCCAACGCGTCACACTATCCGCGGCGAGGAATGGCCGGCCAACAATTCTAGTGACGTCACGTCGCCTGACCCTCTACCTCACAATTGTTGGAGGGGGGCTCGTCGTTTGTCCGATTGGCACCAAGCACGAAGAAAGGTCGAAGAGCATGAACTCCAGCGCCTCCTCTTGCGGCGTCAACGCATGAGCAGCGCATTGGGAGGGAACGATGCCGCCTTGCATGACACCACCGCCCATGCCGCCCATGCCCCGCATACCGCGTTGGCCAGCCATCGTCGGATAGTCGGGCGGCACCCCAGGTGCGTTCATTCCGGGTCCACCGCTCACGTGAAGATCACTGAATACAACGCGCCCGCAGACGGCCGCGCTGCCGACGGGAGTATCTGCGGAGAAGTACTGAGTTGCGGAAGGGGCTTGCGAAACGCTGGGCGCGAGATGGATCCACTCTGTCGACGGCGGCTGGGCTAAGGCCTGCACGTTGTACCGCGCAAAGGAGATCGGCAACTGATTGGCTGTTAACGCGCCAACTAGATTCAGCCACTGAGCTAGCGCGGAACCCTCCGGGAAAGCCCCTCCTCCGACGAGAGTCGTGTCGATGTCGGCAGGGAAGGACAGGCTGTCGTCGATGTGTTGCCCACCCGGGATCCACGTCGCTAGTTTGTTGGCGCCAGTGTCGAAGGGGCCCGAGTTAAACCAAGCATAGTGAAAATGCGATGCGAAGACGCGTCCCCCCGCGTTGGCATAGTTCATCAGGTACGTTTGAAACGCCGTGTTCATTGGCACGCCCGGGTTACCGCCGGTTGTCTCCTGGCCTTCGCAGGAAAGAAGCACCACGTCATGTTCGTTCAGGTGCGCCTGCTGGTCCCAAAGGGCCTGATAGGCTTCGACCGAGCCCTGCGCCATCGTTGCGCCGTGGTAGCCCGTGTAAATATGCATGTGGCCGCCCGTCGCCGAGCCCGACACGTATTCACTTGCAGCAACGCCGATCCTCAGCGGTAGGCATTCCAGTGAATCGGCCCCGCCTGTCGCGATCGCGATGTTCGGCAGAGAGCCTTCGGCCGAGCTCGCAGGAAGGCGGAGCTTCGGTGCCATGTTCGGCTGATTCGCCAAAACGGCGATCCCGTCGTACTGCTTACGCCACTTTCCGGTCTGAACGACGAGACTGACGGTGCCGCTCGGCGCGCAAGGGATCGTGAAGTGCCCCGTTGCGTCGGTAGGAGAGCCGGTCGCCAGCACCTTCGTTGGGTAGAGCTGGCTGCACCCGCACCCGACCGGCACGTTCTCCAACTTCGGAAGCGGTGAGCTCGGGTCCGGCACGTAGACGGAGACATTGTACAGCGGGTTCTTACCCGCCGGGTCATAGACGTAGCCCTCAATGGTCGTCGTGTTGCTACCCGAACACGTGCAGTGGCCTGCACTACAAGTCAGGTTACTGGAGCCTGGGCTTGACGAGGCTGAACCGCCGGAATCAGTGGGAAGCCGCAGACTCACTCCTCCGCCACTTCCATCGTTGGGACCAGCTGCGGTTCCGTCGCCCGTGACTTTGCTTTGGCTGCTTGAGCTCCCGCAAGCGATGGAGCCCACCGCGGAGACGAAGATGCTGAGGGAGAACAAGCTGAGTTTCATCGCGAGCTCCGGCCTTGGTTTTTCGTGCGGGTCGCCCGCCAAGAGGGTCGAGCACGTCGGTGGTTGTGTCCTAGTTTATGGAGTACCAACCGACGTCAAATAGCAGGCATTAAATGTGCTCCGGGAGCAGTATTCGAGCCCTCGCACAGCGCGCCCTTGGTAGGCGGCAGTCCGTCTGCGGCGATCAATGTGTCCGGCAGGTCAAACCGATCAACGGCACCCCGACGGATTTGACAAGGAAAGCCGCCGGCCCGCGGGCGTTGTTGCTGTATTTCTACGATGCCGCGAAGCGTCATGTGGCGTAGGGGCGGCGGTGCCCGACCCGGTCGCCGCGAGCCTTTTGCGTCAAATGACGCGCCGCGCATTCGTTAGTGGCTGGGATGCGCGACAAGAGGCCGCTTGCGGACCAGTGCTTATGGCAAAGTGGTTTCGTTTCCGGTGCTCGCGGGGCTTCGTTACGACGACCAAAGGGCTGCGTCGCCACGCCGAATCGCGCGGTACAGTCATGATCGTGCCAAGTAGCCAGCGAGCGTTCGCCAAACGCTGAAGACCACCACGAACGGGTACCGCCCGCGGCTACTTGCAACTGTCAACGGGGAGCATGCAAACGCCGGAAGTACCGGTGCCCGACGCGATACACCTGGACAAGTTGAGGCAATTCGGGCCGCTGGCGGTGTCGCATGGTTGCCCATCGGCTGGCGGCGCTACGCAGGTGCCCGCGTTTGCGCCGGTGGGAATCACGCAGCTTGCACCGGCCGTGCACACCGTGACCGCGTTATCGCAGGCGGCGCCGACGTCAGCGAGCTGGAGCGCCGCGCAGGTCTTGCTCGTCGGGTCACAAGCGAGCCCAGCGTTTTGATCGCAGCCGGCCGAGGTTTGACGTTTGGGGTCGCAGGCGGCGCCCAGGGTGTCGGCTGCCGTCTGACAGGTGCCCATTGTCATCGCGGCCGCCTTCGAACCCACGCAAGAGAAGCCGGCCCCGCAGGGGTTGTCCTTGTCGCACGCTGCGCCTGCGGTTGTTCCGGCCGCAGCGCAAATCGTGTTTCCGTTGACGCACTTCAGGCCAGGTCCGCAGGATGACAAGTCGACGCACGACTCACCCGCGTTGGGTTGAGCGGCGCACACGCCGCAATTCGTGTTCCTGACGACCGCGCAAAATTGCGTTCCGCACTGTGCGTTGAACGCGCACGCGCCGCCGACCGGCACCTTGCCAACCTGAGCCTGACAGGCCGCCGGCAAAGTGTTGTTGATGAGATCCGGACAGCTAACGGTCGGGAACGCGTGCGCACACCCCTCGACTGAATTAGGCGTTGCGCCGGTGGAAGCAGCGGTGAGCGAGTTCGCGCAAGAGGCTGCCTCGCGGGCTTTACACGTCACCTCGTCGCCGAAGCGAATGGGCACGGCGTCACTGGCGCAGGTCGCCAGCTGAGTACACAAGGCCGCCGCGAGGTCAGCGCATGCTTGCTGAGGCGTTGGACCTGTCGGCCCGGCGCTCGCACAGCCAGCCGCTGCATTCGCGACGAGGGCCAAGAGAAGAAGGAAGGACGGTCTGTTCAATCGAGTCTCCTTGTGTCGTGTAGGCCAGGACCACTAGGTGCAACAAATCAAGCTACCACCGCGTGGACCGCGGCTCTCCATTGATCGAGCACTGCAAAAAAGCTGGTTACGCTCAATCACCAGGTCGACGTCACTGCCCGGTTTGGCTCGTGGGGCCGCAGTTTAGAGTGACCTGGCGGGTGGTCTCTCCCTTGGGCTTCACGATCTGAACGCTGGCGAGGTTCGAGCCGTCGAAGGACTCGGTAACCGTGCGTTGCTTGAGCAGGTTGTCATGTTCGATCGTACCGGTTGGACAGGAGTCGATATCGCTAGGGCCCTCGCATGTGATGAAGTTGGTGATCTTCGAATCGATTTGGCGACTACCTATGTGAGTGATGCCTGTTCCGTTGACGGTGCGGCACTGCGTGGCGCGGTCGATGTCGATCACGTGGTCGGCGGTGTGTGTCGCCGTCTCGCCGTCGGTCTTGGTGTGCGTCCAGACTCCGTGCCACGTCACGTGCCGAAGGTCGCCATTGATGGCGATGTCCGCAGACGCCTCGTGGGTCGCTGGCAAACCATCGATCGTGAGCGAGTCGCTTTGGTGCTCCGCGTGCAGCGAACCATCTGCGTTCGCGCTAAAAGTGATCGTCATGTTGCCGCTCACGTGGTGGCGGCCGAGGCGTCCAGTGCAGTCCTTCAGCACGACGTGCACGACGTTGGGTACTGCCGGGTCCTTAGTGCGGGTGCGGCACTCGTCGCCATCCTTGTCTTCTGCAGCGGCAGTCGCAGCCGCGGCTGGGTCATTCGAGGAGATGCTCGAAAGGCCGGTCGTGCCGATGCTCGTGCTCAGCGCCGCGGCACCGGTGGCGACGTTCTCATCGGCCAGGTCAGAAGAGGGAGCGGAGCCGCATGCCGTGGTTGTTGCAGCGAAGACCAAGGATAGGAAGGAAGCAAGCGACGCGGGACGGGTCATCATGGGTGTTCTCCGTAGGGGTTGCTTGTTCTCCGCCCGTCGACGCGCCGACTTTCACGGCCGTGCTAAATTATTTTTGGCTGTGGGCCGGCGACCCCAAAAAAGAAAATGGAATTTCGTTTGAAAGTGCGCTGGTCGGGCGGCGGATATGAACGTTGAAGAGACTGATGACTCCAGGCATTCGTAGATCCCGTTGGCACCTGATTGCCGCCTCGGGACTCGGAACCTTGGCATGGGCCACAGCAGCGCACGCTCAGGTCGCATGCCCCGTCCGCGTGGTGGCACCTGGTGCGCCGAGGTGGGAGGCGGCCGCGAAGGACGCCGAGCAACTCACCTTGCGGCCTGACGCAGCGCCGAGCGATTGCAAATCAGTCGAAGTCACGGTCCTCGGGGATGGAACGGCACACCTCGAGTTCACGACCACCGAAGGCCGCCACGCTGACCGACAACTCCAAAACCCGGACGAGCTCGCCCCGGCGTTAGAGGCATTGCTCGTGACCGTAATGCCTCGGCCCCAGCCGGCAGCCAGTGTTTCAGACACGACTCCGCTGGCGCCGCGCGAATCGCACTCGAATCAGGCCACGCAAGCCGAGCCTCTTCCGGCGCGCGCGCGACCGCACTTCATCATCGGGGTGGCCGCCGGCGCCCGTTTCACGTTTGGGCACAAGTATCTGGCGCCCGTCGCTTCGCTTCGGGCCAGTGGCGTGTTCGATCGATGGGAGCTCGGAATCTTCGGGGAGTGGGATCCGCTGTTCAAGCGCTTATCGGGTGCGACGCCGGCGGGCTTTGCAATGTCCGCGCTGGTCGTCGGTGCTCTCTTCGGCAGGCGCGAGCACGCCGGCCGATTCGACGTGACCTACGGCGTCGATCTCGGGATCGCCTCCGTCGCTTCGTCCGCGGACTCGGCGGGCGCTTCAAACGTAGATGCCTCGCAGCAGCGGGCCGGGCTCTACCTGGGCGGCTGCTATCCGAGTGACAAAGCGACCCGGGTCACGCTCGGCGTTCTAACCGATGCCGCACTCTCTGGTGTGCGAGGCCCGGCAACGGCGGCTGCCGGTTTGCCACCGATCCCGCGTTATGGCGTTGCCCTGACGCTGGGCGTCGAGACGGTGGCGCTGTGACGACCCTGGCGATCCGAGGCAGCAACCCGGTGCAATTAGCGCCCACGGACACCGCGTTGATCAGCCGCATCCACGACGGCGATACTGGAGCGCTCGGCCTCTTATACGACCGCTACGATCGCGATGTGCGGCGTGTGATTGCGCGCCTCGGCGTTCCGCCGAGCGACGTGGACGACCTCGTGCAGGCGACGTTTCTCGAGGTTCTGAATTGCGCTGACCGCTACGATGGCCGCGATTGCGGCAAGCCTTGGCTGATCGGCCTGGCCCTAATCATGGTCCGTCGACATCGCCGCTCCCTTGCGCGGCTCGCAGCCCGGCTCTCGAGCTGGGCGTCTCTGCCGTCCGCGACGATAGAGACCCCCGAAGAGTCTGCCGGTGCGAACCAAGCCGCGGATCGAGCTCAGCGCGCTCTCAATCGGCTTTCGCCGAAGAAGCGCGAGGCGTTTGTACTTCTCGCCCTCGAAGGCCTGTCCGGTGAAGAGGCTGCGAAAAGCGTCGGGGTGCCGCTACAAACGGTTTGGACACGCTTGCATCACGCTCGCCGCGAGTTGCGTGCGGCGCTGGAGGAAACATGACAACCGATCGCTGTGACCGCATGTGGCAGGTCGAGGCGCTCGACGACGGACGCCTCGAGCCCAAAGATCGCGCGTCGTTCGAACGGCACGCCTCAATGTGCGCCGCCTGCTCGGCGGAGCTAGTCCGGTTGCGAGAAGTCCGCGAGATCATCTCGGCCGCGCCCACGGCGGAGCGCACGGAGCTAGAGCGACGACGCGCGCGCATTGCGCTGCTGGGAGCGGCGAATCAACGCCTTGTCGAACGCCAGACCCCGTCGCGCAAGCTTCGGATCTGGGCCCTGGCTGCGGCGGTGCCATTGTTGGGACTGAGCGGCGCGGCGCTCGCCCACTATTCGTCGGCGCGGGCAGTCAGCGGCTTCGATGTGGTCAACGTCGCACAGGCCGATTGGAGCGCGAACAAGTCAGGAACCACCTCTCGCGTCACACTCCGTGCGGGCGTCGCTTCGTTTCACGTCGAGCATGTCGCGGCGGATGCTCGGTTTTTTGTAATGCTACCGGACGGTGAGATTGAGGTGCGCGGCACCCGGTTCGTCGTTGACGTTGCGGGTGGCCGGACTCGCTCGGTTCTGGTGACGGAAGGTGTGGTCGCTCTGCGGGTGGCCGGCGCCGAACACGTGCTCCATCCAGGCGAGCAATGGCAAAGGACTATCGAGGCCGCCTCTGCATCGGCCGCAGCTACGCCGCTTGCCCAACGAGTCGAGCCTCCCGTTCCAGATGCGAGCGGAATAGCTGTCAGCCCGACGAGTTCACTGAACTTGAAAGCGAACGACAACCTTGCCGCGTCGCTAGTCGCTGGAACTCCACGACCCTCGTCGGCGCGCGGCGTCTCGTCAGCAAATGCTTCGAAAGCGTCTGCGGGCGTCATACCTCCGGCATCGGCTCGCAGCAAAGACGAGCTGACAGTCGGCGTAGGGCCAACGGCTATTTCAGCCGGCGCTCGATTCGCGGAGGCGGTGGCAGCCTTCGGCGCGGGGGACTACGGCCGCGCCGACGCCCTGTTCGGCGCATTCGCACGCGATTTCCCGAACGACAGTCGTGCTGAGGATGCAGCCTTCGTGCGCGCCGATGCGCGCGCACAGCGCGGGGACAAGGCGGGTGCTGCCGCGGGCGCGCGTGCATACCTTCGGGCCTATCCGAGCGGTCTCCGCCATCCCGCAGCCGAAAGCCTTGCGGAAGATCATTGAGATTCCGAGTTGGCGCTCAGGTGTGACGTTTGTGCCGCGTCACCTAATGGGACTTGGTCTAGGCCAGTCTTTGCGACGAAGCCTCGCGGCAGTACAATCGCGGCATGCACGCCCCGCTCGGCAGACCTGCGACCCTGCTGTTCAATCGATATCGTCCCCATGGATGACGCACTCTTCGGCGCGAGCAACGGTCTGGTTGGGAGCAATCATTGGATCGCCGCGTTGGCGGCCGCCCTTTACTCGAGTCCGGTCTTTGCCTGGAGGAAGTGATGCCACTAGCTCGGCA
>JBDTJC010000347.1:0-18620 GCA_039936055.1 Polyangiaceae bacterium
CGTGCGACGCGGTCTCTGCTGACGAAGCAGCCGCGCGCTCCCCTCGTAACGAGCGTGGCTTCCCGCCGCCGATAGGTCCCGGATTCATCCGCGACCCCCGGCCCGGCGCCCCGCGACCCGAGTTGCCCCAGGCGGCCTCGGTTTTTCTACCTATCCAAAAGGCTACTTTGCAAAATACGAATCCCGTCGCGGGCATTGCCTCGTCCGACGTCGCTGCTCCGGTTGTTCCTGCCGCTCCCGCCCTCGCTTTCAGCGACCTCGGCTTGAGCCCTTCTGTGCTCGCTGCGTTGACCGCCGAAGGTTACGTCAACCCAACCCCCATCCAACAAAAAGCCATCCCGGAAGTGCTGAAGGGTCGCGACTTGCTGGGTTGCGCCCAAACCGGCACCGGCAAAACGTGCGCCTTCGCCGTACCGATGATCGAGCTGCTCACGGCGTCCGCCAAGCAGCGTGATGCGCGCCGTCCGCGCGCTCTCGTGCTCTCGCCTACGCGCGAGCTGTCCGCGCAAATCGCGGAGAGCTTTGCCAACTACGGTCGTGGCAGCAACCTCAAGTATGCGGTCATCTTCGGCGGCGTCGGCCAAGGTCCGCAAATCGCCGCGCTCAGCCGTGGGCTGGACGTGCTGGTCGCCACTCCGGGGCGCTTGATCGATCTCATGAACCAAGGCGCGGCGTTCTTGGACAAGGTCGAGATCTTGGTTTTGGACGAAGCTGACCGCATGTTGGACATGGGCTTTTTGCCGGACGTGAAGCGCATCCTGCAGAAGCTACCCAAGCAGCGCCAAACGCTGTTTTTCTCGGCCACCATGCCGAGCGACATCGAGCGCCTGTCTCGCGAAATCCTGGTCAATCCGGTGCGTGTCGACGTCGCGCCCGTGTCCTCCACGGCCGAACGCATCGATCAATCGGTGTACATGGTTGAAACTTCGGAAAAGCGCCGCGTGCTCGAGCGCGTGCTGCGTGACCCCGCGGTGGAGCGTGCCATCGTGTTCACACGCACCAAGCACGGCGCGAACCGCCTGGTGAAGGAGCTGGAGCGCGGTGAGATCACGTCCGAGGCGATTCACGGCAACAAATCCCAGGGCGCTCGTCAGCGCGCGCTGGATAATTTCAAATCGGGCCGTTTGCGCGTTTTGATCGCGACGGACATCGCGGCGCGCGGCATTGATGTCGATGGCATCAGCCACGTCGTGAATTACGATCTGCCAAACATCCCGGAAAGCTACGTGCACCGCATCGGCCGCACCGCGCGCGCCGGCAAAGAGGGCATCGCCATCTCCTTGTGCAGCCGTGAAGAGCGCGGCTGGCTGCGGGACATTGAACGCCTCACGCGCACGCCCATCCGCAAGCTCGAAGCACCCGAAGCAACGCCCGAAGAGAATCGCGCTCGCGCCGCGCGTCCGGTCGAAACTGACCAACGTCCGCCGCGTCCGCAACACGGCGGCGGCGGTGGTGGCCGTTTCCAGGGCAATCGCGGTCCGTCGCCAGGTGGTGGCCAAGGCCGTGGCCCCGCGCCGCGTCGCTTCGACGACCGCGCTGGTGCCCCGCGCCCGAACCCGAACGCCGGCACGAGCCTTGGCCAGTCGCCGCGTCCGCCGTCGTCGTCGCCGTCGCGCTTCGACGGCGACCGTGGCCCGTCACAAGAGCGCCGCTTCGACGACCGCGCCCCCCGCCAGTTCGATAACCGCGGTCCGCGCCCTCCGTCCACGCACACGCCCCAAGCGCCGCGCGAAAATCGCGCTGCCCCCGCCCCCGCGCGTCCCCAAAGCAACGGTCCCGAGCTGTACGTTCGTCGCCCGCGCTGAGTTCAAACGCGCGCTGAACTCGACTCAGCAATGAATCGCGGTCAGTCACCCATCAGGGTGATTGGCCGTATTCGTTTTGTCCGTGGAAAGGCCAGGGTCGGGCTGGCAGCTCCGTGGTCCCGAGTTCGCCATCCGGTCCCGCGCGCGCGTGCGCAGAGAGTGCTCGGGGACCGGCGCCGGAGCAGAGCGCGCGTCGACGCGGTCGTCAGCCTTGAGGGGGAGTGCCATCCGGCATGCTCACCGGTGGAGTCAGGTCACCCTCAGGGCTTTCCGGATCGGACATGGAGGCGTTGGGGTCGCTAGGCGGAAGATCGGCGTCGGTGACGTCCGTGGCGCAGGCGCCGGAGTCGCCGATGCTGCTGATGACGGGGCAGGTGTCGTCGATGCCGTCGCTGGCGCATTCGCGGACGCTGCGGTAGGTGGATTTCAGGGTGGCGTCCCAGCACTCGCTGACGACCCAGACTTTGCCGTCGGCTATGTCGCCGCCGGTGGCGAGTAGGTCGGCGCGCCCGCCAATGCCGCGCAGGTGGCGCGCGCGGGCCACCACGAACTCGGGCAGCTCGCTCGCGGTACCGGCGACGTTCCCGTAGTAGGCGAGGCGTTCGCGATTGAAGCCCGCCTTCAGGTGCACGCCTTGAACCACCGCGTCGACGCCCTCGTTTAGAGCGGGATCGACCGTGAAACCGTGCAAACGGTAGGCGAGTGCGGAGCCGTTCGGGCCGTGCGCGAAGCTCGCGAATAGGGTGCCGCGGGCCGCCACGGTCGGGTCGAGCGCGCCCAGCGCATCGAGATCGATGCCCACGGTGCCTACGCCGCGGCGCACCGCGTAACCGACGGTGATGCCGCCGGCAGCGACGTTCCTGAACTGATCCGTCGTGCCGTCCGGGCGCGCCTCCAGCAGCCAGCCGAAGTGGCGCGCCGCGCCGCGGTGCATCACGAAGCGAAACTCGGTCGCGCCGCGCGTGACGGGGCCCCACACCTTGACGCTTGCGACGCTCGCATCGGGAGTCGTGTCACGCACCAGCGCGACGATCGGCTGCATGAAGTTGCGCAGGGCTTGATTCAAGTCGCGCACGGCTTCGCGGCAATGCGTGAGCTCGGGCGCAACTTGTCCGGGCAGGGCGGCTGTCGTTTCCCCCAGGCTCTGCGCAACTTCGTCCGCAGCGTCCACGTCGTCGCTCTCGGTGGCTTGGCCCTCGCTGCTCGCGTCATCGGTGAGACCCAACTGGAGCGCGCTCTCTTCGGGCGCGCCGACCAAGTACTCGTCGCCTGCTGCAGCGTTGTTCGAGCCGCATGCCAGGAGCGAACTGCCGCTCAGAGCAACCCACAAAACCCCTGCCAATTTCTGTGATTTCATGACTCATTCCTGTTCTGCATGCCCGTTCGTGCACTGCCTTCGACAAGGCTCGGTCCTCGCGACGAAGCGATCGCGCGCGAAAACAATCAGTCATATGACTCAGGCCGACGCGACCGAGTCAGTCCGCGTTATCCAGACCTTCTCCAACTTCCGCTTCGCGATCCGCATCGTCGAAGACGCCGTCGCCATCTGCATCTGCATACAACTTGCTTACCCCAGCGATCCGCGCGCGTAGCGCGAAGAACAACGCGGCATGCTGGTCCTGGTCGATCACGACCGCGCGCAGGTGGTTGTCATAAGGAGTGGGTTCTGCCGCGCTCAACTCGGCCGTCAGTAACCAACGGCGCGGGTGCAGTGCCCAGAAGAAGCGTGGTGGTTCAGCCATGGCTTGCCAAGTGGCGCCGGCTTTGGCGCGCAACCGCAAGGTGCCCGTCATGTTCGCGTACACGATGAAGAACGTGCCGTCGGCGCGATGCCCATCGAAAAACACGGAGCGCCCCGAAAGAGCTGCGGGCGCAGTAGCCGGTGCGAGCGGCGCATCGATGCCGCAGTAGCCGCCCGGAGTGCCCTGAATGTCCGGGATTTCTGGGGTCGTGGTGCGGTGCTTCAGATCCACCACGAAGGGCCCAGGCGCCGTAAACACGCGGCCCTGAGTTTTGTCACAGGGCATGAAGTGCAGTCTGCCGAGGACGATCACGGCATCTTGAATCCAGCCGAGCGGCAGCGGCTGCGCGGTAGGCGGCGTCTCGTTCGCGATGCCCGCTTCGCCGAGCGGAGTTCCGGTGGCACCGGCTGCGTCCGGTGCGGCACCGGCCACGTCCTCTTCGGCGCCAGCGCTGCCCACATCTTCAGTCGCGCCGCCTGCGCCCGCGGCCCCGAGGTCAATCGCTTCGGGTGAATCATCATTGACGATCGACAAGGAAAGCGTCAGCGCGGGTGCAGGGTTCCCCACGCCGGTGGACGTGCAGCCGCCGAATGCGAGCAGCACAACGGAGAGGGCGAGGCAGCGCGGACGACGCACGCTTCGCTTCGCGAAATAGAAAATCATCTCGTGTCGTCCTTCTCGCTGGGCGCGAGCGAAAGCGGGAACCACTGCACGTTCAACTGATAGACGGTACTGCCGTGTGTGTCGGCGTCACACAGCTCCGTCAAAGATTCACGGAATTCGTGAATACGCTGCTTGACGATGACGGCGGTTTCCGCGCTAACACACACGGTTAACGCCGCCAAATCCCGCAATTCCCGAGGCACGGTGTCGATTGAGGCGGCTGCTCGTTCCAGCATTTGGCGATGAAAGGCGGCCGCGCCCAACGAGCGCACTTCGTGCTCCGTGGTCAGCGTGGGCTCACCACGCAGCACCCGGCCGGTCTTCTCGTCCCTCACCAAGAGGCCGAGCGAGAGCAGCAGCTTCATGGCCTCCGCGGCTTCGGTCGGGCTGATGCGCGGTCGCAATTGAGCCGAGATCCAACGCGGCTCTTCTTGAAAGTCTTCGCGCGCGGCCAGCTCCCGAATCACTGGGTTGTACCAATGCGACAAGTACGCGAATAACTCCCCGTCGATGCGACGCGCCGCGCGGAACCTGCGCGAAGCAGCGATGCGCTCGAAGGCGCGATTCTTTTCCGCTAACGTTTGCGCCTGCCCGAACGCCACCAAGTCCGCGAAGAACTCTGCGTCTGCGCCGGTGAGGCCCAAGGCTTCAGCGAAGCGACCGACGGAATCCGCGCCGAGGTTCCGCTCGCCGTCGATCACCAGCTTCAAGAAATTCGGTGAGCGCAGCCCAGCCAGCTTCGAGAACAAGCGGAAGGAGAAGCTCGGGCGCGTGCGCTTGGCAGCGCTGTAGTACGCGGCTAGGTAAGCGCGATGGTCCAGGAAGTCGTAGACGCTGACGCCTACTTCTTTGGTCTTCTTGGGGGGCTGCCGGGTGGCCATCGGAGGCTTGATTGTGCAAGCGCCGGTCGGGCCTTTCAAGTTTCATATGAACAATTCAGTATACAGCGTGAATACACGGCGGCTGAATTCACAGTAATGGCGCCGTTCGTGCCGAGTTTAGGCGAACTCTAGAATACGGAAAGGCCGAGCGCGATTGGGCGGAAGCGGAGGCACGGGGCCGCGCTGCATCCGCGAGCTCGGGCGCCTTTTCGGCCGCGGGTTACACGCGGCGAGGGTGGCACGCGTGGCGAGCGCGCTGCCGAACGCGCTAAGTTGCCTGTTTAATGGGTGTTTTCGCGTACGTTGCCCAGTACCCCTGATGTCTGGGCTATGGTCTGAGGATGGGACTCGATCGTAAGGCACTGGACCTGTGCGTGGACGAGTTCAGCCAAGAGCTCGCCGCGCTTTCGCGACGGATTCATGCGCACCCGGAGTTGTGCTTCGAAGAGCACCAAGCCAGCACCTGGCTCGGGGATTGCTTGGAGCGCGAGCTGGGCGCCAGCATCGAGCGCGGAGTGGGCGGCTTGCAAACCGCGTTTCGTGCGCGCATCGGCAGCGGTTCACCCAAGATTGCGATCTTGGCAGAGTACGACGCCCTGCCGGACATCGGCCATGCCTGCGGTCATAACTTGATCGCCGGCAGCGCGGTTGGCGCGTTCTTGGCGCTTTCGAAACAGGCGTCGAAGCTGCAAGGCTCGGTGGAGATCATCGGTACTCCCGCGGAAGAGGGCGGGGGCGGTAAGCTGAAATTGCTCGAGGCCGGCGTGTTCAAGGGCGTGGATGCCGCGATGATGTTTCACCCGTTCGATCGCGATATTTTGGCCCATCCGGCGCTGTGCAGCATGCGCATCGCGATGACGTATGAAGGCGTACCGTCGCATGCGGCGGCTGCGCCGTTCGCCGGCAAGAGCGCGCTGACGGCGTGCATGGAAACCTTTCGGTTGATCGACTCGCAGCGCATGCACTTTCGCGATGGTGTGCGCGTGCACGGCATCATCACGGATGGCGGCCAAGCCGTGAACGTGATCGTCGAACACGCGGCCTCCGAGTTCACGCTGCGCGCGCAGGCCTCGGCCGAGCTCGAACGAGTCAAAACGATTGTGCTGCGCTGCGCGCGCGCCGCGGCCATGGCGAGCGATGTCACCGTGTCGTTCAAAGAGAAAATCGGCTACCGCGAAATGAAGAACAACCTGACCATGGCGCGCCGCTTCGGTGCCGCGCTCGAAGCCCTCGGCCGAAACGCGCGCGAGACCGACCCGCGCGTCGGTGCCGGTTCGACCGACATGGGTGACTTGAGCCTGCAACTGCCGTCGATTCACCCCTACCTCGCCATCTGCGACGAAGGTGAATCCCTGTGCCACGAGCACCGCTTCGCTGACTGCGCCGCCAGCGACCGCGGCATGTCCACCATGCTCGTCGCGGCGAAAGCCATGGCCCGCACCACGCTGGACTTGCTCGAGGACCCGAACCTGTTCAGCGAAGTTCAGCGCGAATTCGCTGCCCAGGGCTGAGGTCGCGGACGAGCGTGTCCGCCGAGCTTGCAGAACCCTTGGCGTTGGAGAGGCCGTGCCGCAGGGGCCGGACCTCCTCCTGAAGCGCAGAAAGTCGATCAATCGTCAGACTCGCAGCAACGCCGGCGCAGCCGAACTATAGATCAGTCGACGCAGGACCCGGTGTAGAGTCGCTCGCATGCGCATTCGCTCATTGGTTTGGCATTTGGGTTTGGGGTGCTCCTGCGCGGTGATCAGCGGCTGCGCTGGCGGAGTGAGTGCGGCTCCGCCGCCAGCGGCGCCAGCGGCGCCAGCGGCGGTCGCGCCGGCTCCGGCGCCCGCTCCGAGCGCGGCGGCGGCAACGCCCGCGCCCAGTGACGCGGCCGCTGAAGCCGAAGCCGCGCCGGCCAAGCCCAAAGAAGAAGACCCGAATGCGACGCGCGAGGTGACGTACGTGGTTGTGCCGGAAGGACTCAAGATCAGCGTTGCGGGCGTGAAGTTTACGGTTAGCGCGACTGCAGCTCACGTTGGCCCCGGTTGGGGCGTGAAGCTCGCAGTCGTGGCCACGGCGGACGACGGCAAACCGCACTCGCTCTCGAACCCCAAGTCGGGGCCGCTTGCGTTCGCGGGCGCCGTCACGCGCAAGGGCAAACCCGAACCAGAAGGCTTCGGGGACGAGCGCGGCGGCGACGGCGAACTGAGCATTTCCGGCGACGATCCGACGAAGTTCACGCGCACCTGGCCGGCGAAGGGTGTGCGCGTGCTGGGCGCAGGTGATGCGCTGGACCTACAGGTCGCGCTGTGGGGCCTTGGTGCAAGCGCTGATTCGCGTCGCCCTCTGAAAAAATTCTGTCACGTGCATATGGAGGTCGGCAAAGGCAAACCGCGCGCAATCGTGGAACCGCCGGCGTCCGCGACCGGCAAGTAGCCGAGGGCAGCGCGCTTACTTGCCTTGAAACCGTGGCTTCCGCTTTTCGGCGACGGCGCGGAGCGCCTCGTCGCGATCCGCGCTGTCCAGGCAGCGGTCGTACAGTTCACGTTCGAGGTCGAGCCCCGCGTTCAGGCTCAAGTGCTGCGTGGCCCGCACCGCCAAGAGTGCGCCACGTTGCGCAATGGGCGCGCCCACTGCCACCGGTTCGAGCCATTTCAACGTGCTATCGAGCACGCTTTCCGTGGCGGGGAAGACGCGGTTCACGAGCCCGAGAGTCAGTGCTTCCGCCGCCGCGATGCGTCGCTGCGTGAGTGTTAGATCCAGCGCGCGTGCGACGCCGACCAAGCGCGCTAGGCGCTGCGTGCCGCCCGCGCCCGGAATGATGCCCAGCCCGGTTTCCGGCAGTCCGAGCGTGGCATGTTCGGTGATGCTGCGCAGATCACAGCTCAACGCCAGCTCAAGCCCGCCGCCCAGCGCGACGCCGTTGATCGCCGCGACGGAGACGAAGTCGCTTTGCGACAACCAACCGAGCTCGGTGCGATAGGCACGGAGCATCTCGCGCACCTGAGCGCGACTCATGCCTTGGCGCTCTTTGAGATCAGCGCCGGCGCAGAACGCCTTGTCCCCGGCACCAGTGAGCACGCACACGCGCAGCGTGCTGTCAGCGGCGAGCTCGCGGCCTATTTCCCCGAGCCGCTGCACCGTGGCCCAGGACAGCGCATTCATGCGCTCCGGCCGGTCCAACGTTACGATGGCGACTGCCACGCGCCGCTCGAGCTGGACCAGCTCGTTCACGCGCGGCCCTTACGTTTCGCCGCCGGCTTCTTGGCTTTGCTCGCAGCCTTTGCTCCGAGTTTCGCGGGCACCCCCGGCTTGCCTTTGCCGGCTTCGATCTTGGATAGCCGCGCTTTCAGCTCGGAAAGCTCGGTGCGCACGTTCTCCAGCTCGTCATTCAGGCGTTTGCGCTCGGCGACGGTCTTGTGTTCCCCCATGTCACGCAGAGCTTCACGCAGGCGGCGCAGCACGCGGCCGTCTAGCTCCCGTTCCTTCGCGCGATGCAGGGCGCCACGACTCTTCACGTCACCGAGGGCTTGCAGGGCCGCCACCACGTCGATCTTCAGGTGCGGGTCTTTGTCGTCCAGTAAGTCTTCCAGGTGCTCGCGCACTTTACGCCCGTCCGAAATTTGCACGAGCGCACCGATGGCAGCGCGCCGTGCGCGCGTGGGGAAGCCGTATTGGGTGCGTTTGAACACTTCGGGCAACGCGCGTTCATCGCGCAGCGCGCCCAGCGCATCGAGCGCGCCGGCCCGTGAGACCTCAGCCCACGACGGTCGATCCAGAAGCGGCACAATCACGTCGAACGCTGCCGCTTGACGCGTGCGACCCAAGGCGCGCACGGACTCCGCCTCGACCAAGTAGCTGGGGTCGTTCTTGGCGCGCTTCTCCAACACCTTCGCCGCTTCGGCGGTCTTGAAGCCGCCCAGCGCAGAAGCCACAGCGCGCCGTACCTTGGGGTGCTCAGCGCTGGCATGCGCCGAAAGCGCAAAAAAAGCCTCATCTGAGCGGATTTTGCCGAGCGCGCGCGCCGCCTCGGAGCGCACCATCCAACCTTCGCTCTTTTTGGCCAGGCACTCGGCGAGCGCTTGGATCGTGGGTGGATCGTCGCGTCGCGACAGCGCGTCCGCGGCGCGGGCGCGTGAGACGGCCCGCGTTGCGTGCTGAAGCTGCGCGCGCAGCATGTCGGCGGGCGCTTCGAAGGTGAGCTCCGATACGACCCGCAGATCCGGATCGAAGGCAACGAACGCCGGGCGCTCGTCCAGCTTGATCACGAACGTATCCGTGGCGGCGGTGACCAGCTTCTTGTGCCGCGACACCTTTCCCCCGCGCGCGCCGACCTCCACCTCCAGCTCGAAGTGAAATTCCGCGGTGTCACCGATCTTTTGCGTTTGCTTCACGCCGATCGAGAGCAAGCCATCATCCCAGCTCACCTTCACTTTGAGCTCCGGGTGTCCCGGGCGATACACCCAGGAGTCGAAGAAACGCTCCAATGAGCGCCCGGACGCGGCTTCCAACGCGCGCTGCAGATCGTTGGTTTCCACCACGCCGTAGGCGTGACTCGTGAGGTACTGCTTCACGCCGGCCCAGAACGTTTCGTCCCCCAATTCACGGCGCAGCATGTGCAGCACCAGGCCACCCTTTTCGTACAAATGCCGGTCGAACAGGTCGATCGGCTCCGCGTAATCACGACACACGATGGGCCGTGAGTAGCGGACACTTGCCTCGTGCAGGTACGTGTCCGTGTCCGACGACACGCCGTAGTCGTACTCGTCACGGCCCAAGCGGTCCTCGCGCTCGACGTGTTCCATGAACGTGGCAAATCCTTCGTTCAACCAAGCGTGCGACCAATCACGGCAAGTGACGAAGTCACCGAACCATTGATGCGCGAGCTCGTGCGCGACCAAATCATTTGAGGTGATGTCCAGCGCGGCGCGCTCGTCCAACAGCACGTGTTCGTACATGGTCGTCGCCGTGGTGTTCTCCATCCCGCCGAAGATGAAATCACTCACCACGATCTGCGAGTAGCGCTGCCACGGGAAGGGCACGCCGGTGATGCGGGAGAACAACTCGATCATGCGCGGCGTTTCCCCGAAGCTGCGCGCGGTGTCCTTCTTGCGCGCGGGGGGCACGTAGTAGCGCACCGGGATTTGCTTGGATTTGCCCAGATCCGCGTCGCGGTCGTCTACGATCGTGAAATTGCCGGCGACTAGCGTGAGTAGGTAGCTGGGGTGCGGCTTGTCGAGGCGAAAGTGGTAGCTCCATGGCTTCTTGCCGGCGGGCGTGTCCGACAGGACGAGCTCGCCATTGGACAACACCACGAAGCCGTTCGGTACGCTGACCTTCAACTCACTCGTCATCTTGACGTGCGGTTTGTCGTGGCACGGGAGCCAATGCCGCGCGTCTTCATCTTGGCACTGAGTCCAGACCTGCTTCGGGCGGTCCTTCACCTTCGCATCGGGTTCCAGGAAGTACATGCCGCGGCGCGGTGTCACGCTGTAGCGGACCTCCAATTTGCCGGCTTTGACCTTTGCTAGACCGCGCACGCACAAGGAGTCCCCGTCGTAGCTGAAGTCAGCCGCGGTCAGGCCCTTGCCCGCATCGACCTTTACGCTCTCGATCGAGAAGCCAACGGCATCCAGCGTCAGCTCATCGGCGTCAGGGGCGACCCGCTCGAAGCTCAACGTGGCGGCGCCAGAGACCGACTTGGTCCCGAAATCCAAGCTCAGGTCCAAAAGCAGGTGCGGGATCGCGAACGGCCGAGAGCGCTCGTATTTTCGTTCCGTACCGGCTAGCGCGAAGGGTGAGCCGGCGCTGGAGCAGGCGCAGCCGGAATGGAGCCGTTGAGCGAGTTTCGACATGGAGACTGCCCTTTCTGTAGGCTGCCCCAGGTCCCATCGCAAGGGGGTCCCCTTGGGCGGCCTACCGGGATCTGCTCTAAGCTAAAGCGTGGCGACCACGTTGACGCTCACCGGCGAAGTCGAGCGCGTCACCTATGAGAACGAGGCGACGAGCTTCCGGGTGATTCGCCTCGGTTCGCTCGAGGGCGTGGGTGCGCGAAGCGGTGCTGTGCCCGCGGTCGGGACGTTCCCAGCGGTCGGGCCCGGCACCCGCGTCCGTGTCACGGGTGACTTCGTCAACGACGCCAAACACGGCCAGCAGTTCCGCGTCGAAACCTTGATCCCGATCGCTCCGAGCACGTTGGCTGGGCTCGAAAAATATTTGGGTTCCGGGCTGATCCACGGTGTCGGCCCCGGCTTCGCCAAGCGCATCGTTGCCACCTTCGGCTTGGATAGCTTGACCGTGCTCGATCAAACACCGGAGCGCTTGAGTGAGGTCACCGGCATCGGTGCGCGCCGGCTAGAGGAAATCAAAAAAACCTGGGCCTCGCAACGCTCCATCAGCAACATCATGATGCTGCTTCAAACGCACGGTGCATCACCGGCGTTGGCTGCGCGCATCTTCAAGCAGTACGGGGAGAAGGCGGCCAGCATTCTGCAACGCAATCCGTACCGCTTGGCGTTGGACGTGCGCGGCGTGGGTTTCAAAACTGCGGACCGCATCGCGCTTTCCTTGGGCATTTCTGGGGACCATCCCGAACGCGCGCAAGCCGGCGCGATGCACGAGCTCGGCGTGCTGGCGGACCAGGGGCACGTGGTCGTGCCGCGCGAAGCGATCACGGAACGCGCAGCCGCGATGCTGGAAATCGATCAAGGCCATGTGGAGGCAGCACTCTCAGCGCTGTGGGCTTCGGAACGCATCGTGATCGAAGACGGCGGCGTGTACCTGCGCTGGCTCCACGATGCGGAAGTGGCCGTCGCAGAGGGCCTCGGTCGGCTGCTCTCCAGCCCTGGCAAAGAGCTCGGCGGGCTGGAAGCCGCGTTGCACGGCTTCCAAGAGAAAGCGAAGATCGAGCTCGCCCCCGGACAGCGCGCCGCCGTTGAGGCCGCGGCCAAGCACAAAGTCGTGGTGATCACGGGCGGGCCCGGCGTGGGCAAGACCACCATTGTGCGCGCCATCTTGAACGTCCTCGCGCACTCCCGCTTGCGTGTGAAGCTCGCAGCCCCCACGGGGCGCGCTGCGAAGCGACTCAGTGAAGCCACGGGGCTCGAAGCCAGCACCTTGCACCGTCTGCTCGCGTTCGACCCGCGGCAGGGGCAATTTCAGGTCGATTCGAGCAATCCCATCGAGGCCGACGTGGTCATCGTCGATGAAGCGTCGATGATTGACGTGCCGCTCGGCGCGGCGCTCATCGGCGCTTTGCCGACCGCCGCGCGCCTGATCGTCGTCGGTGATTCGGATCAGTTGCCGTCCGTCGGCCCCGGCGCGTTGCTGCGCGACTTAATCGACAGCGGTGCGATCCAAACGGTGCGCTTGAACGAGATTTTTCGGCAAGCCGGGCAGAGTCGGATCGTGATCAACGCACACCGCATCTTGACCGGCGAAATGCCGGAAAGCGTGGACGCCGACGCGCCGAACGCGGACTTCTTCGTGGTGCCGCGACGCACGCCGGAAGAAGCGGCGGAACTGGTCCGTGAGCTCGTGGTCACGCGCATTCCGCGGCGCTTCGGCTTCGACGCTCGGCGCGATATTCAGGTGCTGACCCCCATGCACCGCGGCCCCGTCGGCACAATCGCACTAAATGAGCTATTGCAGGCCGCGCTGAACCCCGAGGGCCCGGCCTTGGAGTCACGCGGACAGAAGCTGCGCTTGGGCGACAAGGTCATGCAAACCCGGAATGACTACGAGCGCGAGGCGTTCAACGGCGACATCGGCGTGGTCAACGCGGTCGACCTCGAAGAGCGCAAGCTAACGGTGCGCTTCGACCAACGCGACGTCGAATACGATGACCCGAGCTTGGCTTCACTCACGCTGGCGTACGCAACCAGCATTCACAAGAGTCAGGGCAGTGAATACCCGGCCGTGGTGATCCCGCTCCTGACCTCCCATTTCGTGATGCTCTCGCGAAACTTGGTGTACACGGCGGTGACCCGCGCCAAAAAATTGTGCGTGTTGGCAGCGGATCCGCGGGCGATTCGCATGGCTCTAGCTGAGACACGTCGTGAAGAGCGCATGACGCGTTTGGCCGACCGGCTCAGGGCTCTCCGCTGATTCTGCCTCGTTCGTGAACGGATCGTTTCGCGCTCATGACGCCGGCTGCGTCCGCGTGCGGTCGCACTGAAAATCCCTGAGCGCGCTCATAGAAAGAGCGGCGTGGGGTCGTTTTGGTGTTCGTCATTCACTTCCCGAGGGCTATGACTGGCGAACCCGAGGCGTGCGGGCCGGACCGACACAACCCTCACGGGTAATTCCAATGGCACTGGTCGAGCCCGAAGTCCCACAAGGCACCCCCGACGTCGCACTTTTTTTGGTGCCAGGCGTGGACCTGCGTGAGCTTTCGGCGGCCCCAGCCGAAGCCTTCGTTTTGGCGTGCATTGATGGGCGGAGCACTCAAGCGGAGATTGCGCTCACTACGGGCCTGAGCGTGGAAGCGGTGGCCCGCATCGTCGATAGCTTGGTGGCGCGCGCGGCAGTCGGCTTTGCGCCGCCGCAATCGGCCCGTCAGGCCGTTGCGCCGAGCGCCCAGCAATCGGGGGCGTACGCGGTTGCGGGCGGTGCCTCTGAGCAGCGCCTTGATTTGAGCCGTGAACAGCCAGCTCGTTCAGCCTCTTCGTCGTCGATTCCGGCGCCACCCAGCCGTTCGGGTCGCGCCGTGGAGGATCTCAAACAGCGCTACGAGCAGCGCTTAGCGCGCGCCCGCGACGAGCAACGCGAGCACTACGTCACACTGTCCAACGAGGCCGCCGCGCGCAATGACTTGGTCGCCGCGGCAAACGCGCTACGCGTCGCTTGCTCCCTCGCTCTTGGTAACCTGGAGTTAGCGGGTGATTTGGCCGAGCTCGAGCGTCGAGCCGCGGCAGGCATGTGGGAATCCTACGCTGAACGCGGCAAATACGCCGCCCTGGAAGGCCGCCCCGCAGAGGCCGCCGAAGCTTACGAACGCGCTGCAATCGGCCATCCGAACGCCTCCTTGTACGAGCGCGCCGCGTTCTACCTGCTCGAAGCGCAGGGTGACGTGAAGCGCGCCGCTGCGCTCGCCAAGCAAGCGGTCGCGCTCGCGCCGAACAGCGCACGCTGTCACCTCGTTCTCGCGCGAGTTTACGCTGCCGCGAAACTCCGCGACAGCGCACTGGCAGAGCTCGAACGTGCCCGCGCGATCGAGCCGGGGTCGGTGGTCGTGAAGGAGTGGATCCAGCGTGTGAAGCGCGGTGACTTCTGATTGGGCTTGAGCGGGGGGATCGCTTGGGTGTCGTGCTAACGGAGAGACGGATCGCCAGACGGCTTCTTGATGTGCACGTTGGCATCGATACCGGACAGCACTTCCACGTTGATACCGTCCGAAAGACCGAGCTTTACCGCGCGGCGCTCGAAATGCTGCGGCTTGGTCTCGACCTCCACGAAGGTTTGCCCCTTGTCGAACAGCAGGACGCTTTCGCTGATCGAAAGCGCGTGATCACGGCGCTCCAAGATGATGTCCGCGTTGGCACTGTAGTTTGCGCGGAGCATGATGCCATCCTTGAGATGAAGCGCGGCCTTGACCTCGAATTCAATCGTGCCGTCTTTTTCCACGCCCTTGGGCGCAATGTACTCGAGCGTGCCGTCGAAGCGCTCGCTGCCCAGTGCGCCGACTGCAATCGTGACCGGCATACCAGCGCGGATCTTACCGACCTCTGATTCGTCCACGCGACCGTCGAAGATCATGTCGCTCATGTCTGCCACCGTGGCGATCGTCGTGCCTTCGTTGAAGGTATTGGCCTCGATTACCGAAGCGCCCTCCTTGACCGGCACTTCCAAAACCATTCCCTCGGCAGTGGAGACGACGACGTTCGCCACGCGCGTAGACAGCTTCGATGTTCCTTGAATCAGTAAGTCTCGGTTGCTTTCTGCAGCGTCCAGCTCAGCCTTACGCAATTGCGCGGCCAGCTGATACTGATTGTTTTCGGTTTGGGAGATCAGACTCTGCGCGAACAACTGACGGAAGCGCTCGGCCTCGCTTTGAGCGCTCTCGAAGCTGATCTGCGCGGAGCGCACTTTGGTCTCGGCTGTGTCCACTTGCACCATGTTGGGCATGATGCGGATCTTGGCCACGAGCGCGCCGTTCTTCACGGTTTGCCCCGGCTGAATCAACAGCTTCTCGATCACGCCGGAGACGTGCGGCTTGATGGTCACCTCTCGGCGCGGCACGAGCGCGCCGGGTGCGACGGTCTTCTTCACGATGTCCATCACCGCTGGTTGGACCGTTTCGTACACGAGCGGTTGTGCCTCGGACTTCCGGTACAGGAACACCAACGTGGCCACGAACGCGACCAACACCGAAACGCTGAGCAGAACCGGGAACGCGCGGCGAATCATTCGGCTCTCAATGCTTCGACGGGGTGAACGCGCGCGGCAAGTCGCGCAGGCACGATCCCCGCCACGGCGCCTGCCACAATCAAGACCAGGACCGCCGTCAATGCGACTTGAAGGCTGATTTCGGGCTGGCTGAGCGGTGCGTTCGGCACGTGGCTCATTGCACGCCCCGCCAATTCCAACCCAAAAACGCCCGCCACGACTCCGCAATAGCCTGACAAAGTCGTGAGTAGCAAGCCCTCCGCCACGACCAGCGCAATGATCGAGCTGGGGGTGGCGCCCAGCGCCTTGCGCACGCCGATCTCTTTCGTGCGCTCTTTCACGATGATGAGCAGGATGTTGCTGACACCCAGCATGCCCGCGAACAGCGTGAGCGTACCGACGAACCACACGAACTTGCGGATACCACGGAACAGGCCCTGCAACTGCTCGAATTTCTTGGCGGCGTTATACGAGCCGATGGCGTTCGTGTCGTCTGGGTGGATGCGATGGCCGTTCATGATGGAGCGGCGCACGTTTTCTTCCACTAACGCGGCTGGCAGCGAGCGCAGCGCGGTCAGCGCGAACCAGCCCACCTTGTTCTTTAGATTGAAGGCGGTCTGAAACGTCGAAAACGGCACGTAAACGGCGGACAGGATGTGATCGCCATCGTCACCGGTTTTCATCGTTTTGAGGACGCCCACCACCTGGAAATAGACTCGCCGGACCTGCAAATACTTCCCGATTGGGTCGGTATCCCCAAATAGGGATTTCCGCACTTCATCCCCGATCACGACGACCTTGCGCTCCTCAGTCATATCGCGCGGGTTGATGAAGCGCCCGTTGGTCAGGATCACCGGCTCCACGTACTGGAAGTCCGGGCTGTCACCCATGACGTTGAAGGCTCCTTTTTTTGACCCGTAGCTCACGTTTTGGGCTTCGCGCCAGTTGCCCAACTGCAGCCGGGGCGCGACATGCTCCACGCCTTCGGTGCGCTGCACGGCGCTAATGTCCGCGTCCACGAAGTGTACGTATCGGCCGGGCTGTAGGCCCTTGTACGGAATCGACGTGCGCTGCGACCACACGTACACGCTGTAGTTCGTGAGCCCGCTCAGGTTGTGAATCACGCCGCGCTCCAACCCGTTGCCGATGCCGAGCATCAAGATCAACATGAACACACCCCAAAACACGCCCAGGGCGGTTAAGAAGGCACGCAGCTTGTTGCTGCGCAGGGTTGCCCAGACCTCTTGCCAGGTGTCGAGGTCAACCACGGAGCGCCTCGATGGGGTTCACGTTGGCGGCATGACGAGCGGGGAAGAAACCGGCGAGTGCGCCGCTGAACACGAGCAGCGCGCTTGCAGTCAGCGCCACGCGCAGATCCACGTCCGGCTGCCGAAGGTAGGGTACGTCCTTCATGTAACGCGCGGCCAGCTCGACCACGAAAACGCCCAGAATTAGCCCGCAATACCCGGCGGTCGCCGTGACGATGACCGCTTCCCCGACCACCTGGGAGATGATCGACGAGGGAGGCGCGCCGAGCGCTTTGCGAATGCCGATCTCGCGCGTGCGCTCTTTGACCGAAATCAACATGATGTTGCTCACGCCGACGATGCCGGCCAGCAAGGTACCGATGCCGACGATCCACACGAAGATCTGGATCCATGAGAACACGCTGTTGACGCGCTCGAATTCCTCTACGTTGTTTTGCACGTGCAGCGCGCGGCGATCATCCGGTGACACGCCGTGCCGAGCGGCGATGAACCGCACCAACGTTTCCGCCAAATGCTTGCTCTGCTCGACGCTCGCATTACCGATCGTGAACATGATCTGGTGTACGCGCCCCGGCTGGTTGTACACGAGCTGAGCGGTGGTGATCGGCACGTAAATCTTCTTCAGCTCGGCCTCTCCTCCTACGTCTTCGAAGATGCCGACTACCTTGTAGGATACTCCGCGAATCTTCAGGTATTCGCCGATGGGATCTCGCGCGCCGAACAAGAACTCCACCACCTTCGAGCCGATGACGCACACTTTGCGGCGCTCACTCAAGTCCGCGTCATTGAGGAAACGACCTTTGGT
Organism: Polyangiaceae bacterium; assembly: GCA_039936055.1. Lineage (GTDB taxonomy): Bacteria > Myxococcota_A > Polyangia > Polyangiales > Polyangiaceae > PMG-095. The sequence goes on from JBDTJC010000347.1 coordinate 17,533, forward strand.
GATGATGGTCTTTTCCAGGTATTGGTGGCCGGGGTGGGTGCCGCGAATGTCGAACGCGGAGTGCTTCGCGCCGTAGCTGACGATGAACTCCCCGAACAGGTAGAAGCGAGCCGAGATGTGTTCAACGCCCGGTAGCGAGCGCCGGATCGCGTCGTAGTCGTCGTTCATCAGCTTCACTTCGCGGCCTGGGCCGCGGCCGGCGTAAGGCAGCGAGGTTTTGCCGGGATAAAGCCAGAGTGAATTCACCGCGTCATCTCGGAACTCGTACGCGGCCCCGTTCTGCAGCCCTCTACCTGCGCCCAGCAGCACCACGAGCATGAGCATGCCCCAGGCCACGCTGAGTGCGGTGAGCGCGCTGCGCAGCTTGTTCCGTTGCAGAGTCGCGAAGATCTCTTGCAGCGCGTCGAAGCCGGGCACCGCTCACGCCACCTTTCCGTCTTTCATACGGATGGTACGGCTCGTACGCTCGGCGATGTCCGGCTCGTGCGTGACGATGACGACAGTCATGCCGCTCGCGTTGACGTCACGGAATAAATCCATGAGCTGATACGACGTTGCCGTGTCGAGCGCGCCGGTGGGCTCGTCCGCCAGGATCAGCTCCGGTTTGGTGATCAGCGCGCGCGCGACGGAAACGCGTTGCCGCTCACCGCCCGAAAGCTCGTTCGGGAGATGCGTGGCGCGGTCCTTGAGGCCGACGCGATCCAAGTACTCGAGCGCGATGCGGTTGCGGGTGCGTCGCGACACGCCTTGGTAGTACAGCGGCAGCGCGACGTTTTCTTGTGCGGTCTTGAAGCCCAGCAGGTTGAAGGACTGGAAGACGAAGCCAATGAAGCGATTGCGATATTGCGCCGCTTCCCGCTCCGACAGCGCGCGCACCAAGCGATCCCCCAAGAAATAGGAGCCAGTGTCGTAGTTGTCGAGGATGCCCAGAATGTTGAGCAGCGTGCTCTTGCCGGAACCCGAAGAGCCCATGATCGATACCAGCTCGCCGCGCTCGACGCGCAAGTCGACGTCACGCAGGACGTGCAGCGGCTTCTCGCCCCCGCGGTACGACTTGTTGAGCTGCTCCAAGCGAATCATCGCGCGGC
>JBDTJC010000348.1:0-7483 GCA_039936055.1 Polyangiaceae bacterium
CCCGGGTGATTTTGCGGCGCACGGTACCGTTTGCCATTGCGAGCAGGCGTTCGGTGACAGTGATGTCGCGTCTCCACAGAGTGATCTGCTCTTGGGCTACCGCACCGGCTGCGACGTAGCAGGCCGCTCCGGCGATTGCTTGTACGGCTGCAGCGAATTTCCGGGCTGTGATCCGGGTGACGCTACCAGCTGTCAGGCGCTATGCGCGGATTTGGACGCGCGGCTTGACGCCGACGCAGAGCGTACTTTCGACGCCGCCCTACGCAGCGCGGTTTGTACCACTGATGGCGCTTGCGGCTGTCGCAGCGTGTTCCGCGTCGAGGACCACTGCTACGCCGGCCAAGCGAAGTTGGACACGCCCTACGACTGCGCCCTCACCGACGAGGCCATCTTGGCGCAGGCATTTTCAGCGTCCGGCGGCGGCGTCGCAGGTAGCAGTGGCACGGCCACGCAAGTCGATCCGAACGCCCCCGACCAGTGCGACTGAGCGAACAGAGTTTCATCAAGGTGCCAGAGCTTGGTCCGCGAGGACGCCTGCTCAACGAATCGCGGCTTCGAGTTCCTCGGTCGAGTAGAGCAGCCCGCTCTTCTTGGTCGTCTTTACCCCGGGGGCTGCGCCGGCCGCGAGCGCTCTACTGGCCACCCGGAAGAGGAGGTCCGCGCCGCGCTGGCGCAGTACCTCGACGAACTCCGGTAAGGTCGGTGGCGCCTTCCTCTTGGTCTTGGACTGGAGCGCTCGGACCTCGATCATTGCGCCGAAGCAGACCGTGGCGATTGCCGCGTCGGCCGCCTCCTTGGAGCGAAGCCGGGAGCCGTCCCGGTCGTGACCGGCGACCAGGACGTTCGCTAGGTACGCGAGCTCCTCCATCCGTTCGCGGAAGAGGCCCGGCTCGTCTCGGCTCAGGTGTCGCAGCGCTTCGGTGAACACGTCCACAGTCGTCGTTTGGGTAGAGGGGCCACTGAGCGCGAGCCTGCCGCCGCCCGAACCGAACTCGTCCAGCTCTCGTAGGACGGCAGGTGGGAGACCAAACGCCGCCGCGTACACGCCCGGGCCCGGTATGGCAGAGGGCCGACCGCGCTCGACCTCGCGGAAGTATGCGCGGGTGAGGGGGTCGCGATCGGTCGGGCGCTCATCGCCCGCTGGCTTCCGTGCGAGCGACAGGAACGCGCGGGCCGACCGCGCCTCAACGTAGCCCTGCTTGCTGCGACGGTCCTCTCTCGCGGCCTCAGCGTCCTCCGCGAGCTACTCGCCTTCGGACAGCGCGGTCGCGAGCTCTTCCAGGTCGTCCAGGTAGGCGCTCCCCGCCCGCGCCAAGCGGGCCAGGAGGCGAACCAGCAAGGCTCGATGGTTGCGGTCCAGCGCGAGCACCAACGCGAGGACGGCGTCCCAGCCGTCGTGCTGCTTCGCCACGAGGATGTAGCCGTCGGTGTCCTCCGTGAGCGCGCTCTCGAGGGCCTTGTCCACCTGTCTCGCTCCGTCCTCGCCATCGTCGAGGACGTCACGGAGCGCATCGTGATCGAGTACCAAGAGCACACCGCCCAAGGCGTGGGCCACGAAATTTTCATCCAGTTCGGCCACGCGATTGGCCACGACCTCGTCCCCCGCCTCGAGCAGCACCTCAAGCCACACGACGAACCGTGCGACATTGAGGGACTCGCGCTCGCCGGCGCGATCGCTCACGAACAGATCCTCGTCGAACGCTTGGATGAGCTGCTCCGTCGTCGCCAGCGCGACGAGCTCGCCGGCATCCTCGATGCCAACTTTGCGAACGAGCGCCGCGAAGGTTTGTGCGGGGAGCGCCTGGACCGTGCTGGCAAGAGTTGGCAGCTCGATGAGGCTGTTCAATAGCGAACGTGTTCCGGTCACCCCGTGAGGGCCGCGCTTAGCCAACGTCATCGAGATGCCTCCCCATGCTCCGCTGCGGCGAAGAGGGCCTTGAGCCCCGACAGGTGGTAGGTGGTCTGCCGGGCGACGGCCTCGCGCACGGCGTGCTCCGCTCGCTCCTCCACGAGGATCGTCCCCAGGGTGGCGACGAACGCCTGGTAGATCCGCGTCAGCGCGCGCTTGCTCGCGGGTGTGACGGTGAAGGTTGGGTACGTGGTGCGGGCGTGCTCGAGCGCCAGCTTGACGAGAAGCCGCACGACCTCGCTAGTGAAGCGCTCGTGCTTCGTTCCCTGGGCCCGAAGGAGCAGGAAGACGACCCGATCTCGATGCGCAATCGTGAAGGCCAAGAGGTCCTCTGAGGCGCGCCGATAGGGATGGCCGGCGTCTGGGGCGAAGAGGTTGAGCTCCGAGCGCGCGGCCTCGACCTGCGCCCGGAGCCGGGTCGCCAGCTCCGTCGTGAACCCTGGCGGGATGAACTCCGTGAAGAGCTCCTCCTTGTTCGCGAAGTACTTGTACAGGTTGCCGACGGACGTGCCCGCGCGCTCGACGATGTCACTGAGCGCGGCGCGCTCGAACCCGCCAGCAGCGAACGCTTCAGCGGCCGCCTTGAGGATGGCTTCTCGGACCTCGGGCTTGGGACGTTGAGTCATAAAGAGAATCTATAATTCTCTTTTGCGCCACAGGCTACCTTGTGTCAAGAGTAGCGTTCACCCGACCGCTCCGCGGTACGACCCCCGCGGGGCAAAGGCAGTGGGCAGACTCTGGGCGAACGGCAGTCTGCGATGGGCTTGCCCTCACGCGTCCACAGGAGACCGACAATGAGCACCCAGAAAGTCGAAGGCGAGACTCGCGCTCCCCAGAAACGAGAGTTTTGGTTTGAAGCCGACGGAGCAAGGCTCTTTGCCGTCGAGGTCGGAGACGGACACCCGGTCGTCTTCGTGCATGGCGGGCTTGCCGACCACCGCGCGGCCTTGTTTGGCGTGGGCCAGCTCGCTGGAACGCACCGCATCGTGACGCCGGATGTTCGAGGCAGCGGGCGCTCGGTTTACGCAGGCGACCTGAGCTGGGATCGCCTCGCTGACGACTTGGCCGCGCTGCTTAAACACCTTGGAACGGAGCGTGCGGTGGTCGGAGGAACGTCGACGGGCTCCGCGGTGGCCTTGAGGTTTGCGCTGCGCCATCCGCGTCTTCTGCAGGGGCTGATCTTGATGTCACCGATCTACCCGGGTGCCGATCGCCCGCTGTCCGAGGCAGTGACTGTGGTCATGCGACCATGAAGGAGGCCGGGAACCGCGCTCTCGAACATGGAATCGACGCGCTACGTCCGCTCTTCGAGAACCATCCGCCACGGATCCGCGACGCGGCACTCAAGATGACGCTAGGCTTCGACTCCGCCAGCGTGGCGGCCACGACCGGGTTCCTCGGGACGAACCAACAGCCGATGGAATCGGTGTGCGAGCTCGAGTCGATTGACGTGCCCGTCATGGTACTGCCGGGCATCGATCCCCAGCACCCTGCCGAGGTCGCATCGCTCTACACGGAGCACCTTCGTCATCCGACCGTCGTCGAGCAGAGAGCGCCCGACATGTTGGCGAAGCTTACCCAGTTCTGCAGTGACCTGGAGTGGGTCTCGGACACGTAGCTCTTGATGGCGCATCTCACCAAGAACGACGGATATCGATGCTCGTCCGCTAATGCGGCGCGGGCGCTTTGACCGTGGGCTTGGCCTTTGGTTTCGGCTTCGTCTTCGCAGCCAGGGCCAGCTCTTGGTCGAGCGCGTCCCCCAGTGTTTTGGGCGCGCTGTCGAGCTACGAGTGCTTCACGAACGCGGCCCACTGCTTCTGTGTGCCCTCTGCAGTTGTGAAGGTTGGCACTAGAGCAATCGGCTCGGCGTCGAGCTTGGCGCCCCCAGCCCCCCAGCCCCCCAGCCCCCCAGCCCCCCAGCTTGCGCTCTGACCTTGGCGCGGCGACTGCCCGCGCCCGCCGACTCAAAGGATTTCTGGCACGGTCTTGCTGGTTTTGTCCCAGCTGCCCCACGTAGTCACGTCCATGCCCATTAGCTGCTGCATCGTGAGGCCTAGCTCGGTTACCTTGCGTCCGGGGATGCGGACGTGGCGGTTGCCGGGCAGCTTGCCGCCAGCGTGGCCCATCAGAACGATGTGGTAGTTGGTCATGATGTGATTAGCAGGCGCAGCGAGCTCGCTCACGCCATAGATCAGCGTGTTGTCGAGGACGGTTCCGGCACCCATGGGCGCCGCCTTCATCTGCCTCGCCAGGTCCGCGTACTGGCTCATGATGTACCGTTCGATGCTTCTCGGCTCCTGTCCATCGGTGGCGTGCGTGTAAGCGTGATGAGCCCCGGGGAGCGACAGGATCGGATACAAGCTGTCGCTGCGAGGGCCGGACCATAGGTGCGAGTAAACGCGCGTCAAATTACAAGAGAGCATTGCCACAATCAGGCTGTTGATCGCCTGACTTTTGGCCGTCATGTCCGCGAACGTCATGGGCGGTGCCGGTGGAGCCTTGCACGCGGTCGTGGTGCTGCCGGAGCTACCTGAACTCCCTGAACTGCCGCCGGAGCCACCGGAGCTGCCGCCGGAGCCGGAACCGCTCACCGCCGGAAGACGCCGCTCAAGCTCACGAATCCCGTCCATATGTGAATCGATGCGCTTGGAGTCTGCCGCGCCCAGAGTCATCTTCAAGCGGCTTGCGTCTTGCAACACCGCGTCCAGCACGCTTCGGCGCGTTCTGAATGAAATGTCGGAGGGTACGCCGCTTGAGCCGCTTGAGCCGCTTGAGCCGCTTGAGCCGCCGGCGCCCGCCACGGCCGCACTGAACAACGTGTCGAAGATCAACGTCGGCTCACGCTTTGGCGCCAGGAATTCATTGGGGCCGCGGTGCGCAAGGTTGCTGCCTACCGTGCCCATGTTGGTGTCGCCGGTGAAGGGAATCATGCCCGTCTCGAACGACTTGAAGGGCTCGTTCTTGTGAAGGGCGTCGGCGATCGTCTGGTCGATCGTGGGCTGGTATTGGGTTGCGGCTGAGGTCTCGAACTGATGCGACCCCAAGTTGTTGAGATCATTGATCACGGTGCAAAGGTTGCCGTCGCCGCCGGCGAGCACATAGGCGACGCCCCAGCCGTGGCCTTTGAACTTGGCGTCCAGCATGTCCAGCCCCGTCACCAGCGTCATCGCGTCCTTGAGATCAGCAAAATCTAGTAGATTTTGCGACAGCGCCCACGCATCGCCACTGCCAGTGTCCGTCGGAGTCCAGACGTCTGGGTGGATCCCGTTGCCCCAAAACCAGACTCCGAACGAAGTGGGCAACGCCTCGCCTGCGGCGAACGCCGTGCCGTGGTTGTTGCACATGGCGTCGAGCACGGGCAGCCACATGGCAACGCCGATGCCGCCGAGGGCGCCGCGCAGCGCAAAACGCCGAGAAACTTTCAGTTTATTTAGCAGTTCCATGAGTACTGATTCCCTGCAGTGGCGGGTGCAGATCGGAAAGCGTCGCTAACAACGAACGCGGCAACGAGGTCGCGCCAGACATAATTCTTCGCCACCAGGGTTGCCCGAGTGCGGTGCGTTGTGCGGAGTCCGCTGCGGCGTTCTCGACGCCACTGGCATTGCGGTAGAAGTTGCTCATCAAGCGAGCGTTTGCGCGTGCACTCTGGCGGAACGCCGGCCCGAGCTGCGCGCCGCCGTCGAAGGCGACTCCGTCCAGCGATCGTTTTGCGTGCAGGCCAGCGAGCAGAAGCCCCTAGGGACGCGCGTGCATTGGCCTTCATCTCCTGGTCGGTGGGTTCGGGGACACGACGCGATCATGAAATCGACGGTCGCGGAGATTCCCCTGATTCGCGTCGCACGAGCCAGATAGGGCCTATTTGTTCCACCGCTGATGCGCGTGGCGCGAGCGTCGGCGAGCTGCTGGAGTTCGCTCCTGGGGTTCTGGAGGCGCTCTATGGCAGCTCGGGCGGGCAGCCCCCGGACATCCGGAGCGTGGGCGCCGAGCGACCTCAAGCGGGCCGTCGCCCGCCAGCGGGCGCTGGCAGCGTTCGCAAATCGCGTGGCAGCAAGCATTGGCAAGCTGCTTGGCGCGCGAGCGGCCGCGGGGACTCGGCGCGCCGAGAGTACGGGCGCGGGGACTGCCCGCGCCCTGCGACTCAAAGGATTTCTGGCACGGTCTTGCTGGTCTTGTCCCAGCTGCCCCACGTAGTCACGTTCATGCCCATCATCTGCTGCATCGTGAGGACGAGCTCGGTCACTTTGCGGCCGGGGATGCGGATGTGGCGGTTGCCGGGCAGCTTGCCGCCGGCGTGGCCCATCAGAACGATGTGGTAGTTGGTCATGACGTGATCATGAGGCGCAGCGAGCTCGCTCACGCCATAGATCAGCGTGTTGTCGAGGACGGTTCCGGCCCCCATGGGCGTCGCCTTCATCTGCCTGCACAGGTCCGCGTACTGGCTCATGATGAACTTTTCCATGGCTCTGGGCTCCACGGAATCAGTGCCGTGCGTGTAGGCGTGGTGACCTCCAGTGTACGGCAGGGTCGGGTTGTACGTGCTGTCGCTGCGAGGACCGGACCAGACGTGCGAGTAAACGCGCGTCAAATTGCAAGAGAGCGCTGACACGATCAGGCTGTTGATCGCCTGGCTTTTCAGCGTCATGGTCGCGAGCGTCATGGGCGGTGCTGGTGGAATCTTGCACGCGGTCGTGGTGCCGCTGCTGCTGCCGGCGCTCCCGGTGCTGCTGGCCCCGCCCGCGCCACCGGAGCCGGTGCCGCTCACCGCCGGAAGACGCAGCTCAAGCTCACGAATCCCGTCCATATGGGAATCGATGCGCATGGAGTCTGCCGCGCCCAGGGTCATTTTCAAGCGGTTTGCGTCTTGCAGCACCGCGTCCAGCACGCTTCGGCGCGAACGGAACGAAATGTCGGAGGGCACGCCGCTAGAGCTAGAACCGGCGGAACCGGCGGAACCTCCGCTGCCCCCCATGGGCGCGGCTGGCGTCGCCGCACTGAACAACGTGTTGAAGATCAACGTCGGCTCACGCTTGGGCGCCAGGAAATTATTGGGGCCGCGGTGCGCAAGGTTGCTGCCTACCGTGCCCATGTTGGTGTCGCCGGTGAAGGGAATCATGCCCGTCTCGAACGACTTGAAGGGCTCGTTCTTGTGCAGGGCGTCGGCGATCGTCTGGTCGATCGTGGGCTGGTATTGCGTTGCGGCTGAGGTCTCGAACTGGTGCGACCCCAAGTTGCCGAGATCACTGGTCACGGTACAAAGGTTGCCGTCGCCGCCGGCGAGCACATAAACGACGCCCCAGCCGTGGCCTTTGAACTTGGCGTCCAGCATGTCCAGCCCTGTCACCAGGGTCATCGAGTCCTTGAGATCGGCGAAATCTTGTAGATTTGCCGACAACGCCCAGGCGTTGCCGCTGCCGGTCGCCGTCGGAGTCCAGACGTCTGGGTGGATACCATTGCCCCAAAACCAGATTCCGAACGACGTGGGCAACGCATCACCGGCGGCGAACGCCGTGCCGCTGTTGTTGCACATGGCGTCGAGCACGGGCAGCCACATGGCCACGCCGATGCCGCCGAGCG
>JBDTJC010000349.1:0-30240 GCA_039936055.1 Polyangiaceae bacterium
CCCTCGCGGGTTGCTCGCTCCTTCGCTGCAGTTCGGCGGCGCCGTCGCTTCGGCGACGTACATCAAGATCAGCACCACGAATTTCTCGTACACAGCCTTCGCCGCCGCGCCCACCCCGACACGCATCGCGCTCCCCGAGGACGTGTGGCGCGGCGTGACCGAAAGCGCGGGCGCGTCAGACGCCGTCAAAGTGCAAGTCACCGAGCTCGTGAACGGCGTCGCCACCGGACCAATCGAGGAGCAATGGGCGATCGCTCAAGGCAGCCTGAAGGGCGTGATCTATTACAACACGTACCGCTCGTTGCTGGCCGGCAGTGACGGCGCTGTGATGCGCATCCGGCCTGGCCAAAACGCAGAAGTGCTACAAAAAGGCTGTACCGTGTGCCACAGCGTGAGCTCGCACGGCAATGTGCTGGTCGCCGGCGTGGATTGGGACGAGAGCAACCCCATTGACAGTGAGGCGCTCAGCTTGCTTGCAGATGGCACGACCAAGCCGCTGCGCATCGTGCCCGAAGGGCGAACGTTCGCCCTCGGGGCGTTGACCCCCGATGGCAAGCGCGTGCTGTCGATGGGCGCGCCGAGCACGGGCCCGCTGCCGCGCGGTTTCAGCGGCCCCTTTGCCTCGCAATTGGTCGACACCAAGACCGGCACCGCGATTGCCGCTCCGAGCTTCACGGATCAAGTGACGTACGCGGTGACGCCGAACTTCTCGCCGGACGGCGCGCACCTCGCGTTCAACAACCGCGACGTCAGCGCAGGCCACACGCTGTCGGTCATGGACTACGACGGCAGCAGCACCCCGCCCACGTTTTCCAACCTGCGCGACGTGCTCACGAGCCCGAGCAAGGTCGTCGCTTGGCCGAGTTTTCTGCCGGACGGTAACGCTGTCGTGTTCCACGAAGGCGATGCCTTCGATACCTCGGTCTACCAAGGCGGCCCGCTGTACGCGGACGTGCACCTGGTCGGCACGGACTCATCAGCGCCCAAGCAACTCAACACGCTGAACGGCTACGACGTGAACGGCGCCTCCTACCTGCCCTATGGCGACGCGGAAGAGGGTCACCTCGACTACGAACCCAGCGTGCTCCCGGTGCCCGTCGGCGGCTACTACTGGGTACTGTTCACCAGCCGCCGCAGCTACGGCAACACCATTGCACCCGACGGCACCGTGCCGCGCGGCAACGACAAATGGGGCAAGCCGCAGGGCGATGAAGTGGAGTCACCCAGCCCGCGCAAGAAGATTTGGCTGGCGCCGATCGACCTCAATTACAAGGGCGAAATCGATCCGAGTCACCCCGCCATCTACCTGCCCGGACAAGAGCTCGAGTCCGGTAACATGCGCGCCTTTGCGGCGCTCGAACCGTGCCGCGCGGACGGGGGCAGCTGTGAATCCGCGTCGGAGTGCTGCAACGGCTTCTGTCGTCAAACCGGCCGTGACGACAACGGCCCGGTTTTGCAATGCGTGCCGCCGCCCGCGAACGCCTGTTCCAACGAGGAAGAAGCCTGCGCGACGGCCAGCGACTGCTGCGACAAGACCGAACTGTGCATCAACAAACGCTGCGCCTCCCCCACGCCGGAAGAACCGCCGATCCACTAACCGGCGCGTCAATTCGCGGTTGGGCGCACGAGCGGGGGAGAGTGCGCCTGCAGCCGAGAGGCCACGACCACCCCTGGGAATGTCGCTGCCAACACCTGCCCGGCGCCGGTGATCGCCGTCACGTAGCCCATCTGCACGACCGAGTGCGTCGTCTCGAACACAAGCAGCGGCATGGCCACGAACCCGAACGCATCACCCAGGTTGGAAGGAGCCTGACCCAACCAAAAGCGCCGGAAGTGGCGGTTCTGAGCGAGCGGTAAGCGGGCGGTCATGTGTACAGGGCGTATCGGTCCGCGGGCGTACTTCGACAAGCGGGTCCGACACTTAGCGAAGCGCAAAAGCTTCACACCTGTTTCGTAACCCCGATACGCCGGCAAAAATGGGACTTGGACGAGTACCCGCCGGGCATTCGAGTCAGGCAGTCTTCCGGTAACTCTGAACAGCAGAGCCTCACTCGGCGTGCCGGAAATCGCCCGAAACACGGGCCCTTCAGCAAATATCTAGCCGTATTCGCTGCCGAATTGTGATTGCAGCGGGGGCCGGGTGCGCTATTGTCGGGCCGACATTCGAACGGTTCCGGTACGGCACGACCCCTTCTCGCTGTGGGCTCGCGACGACTTTCCGAGCCGCAACGAGAGGAGAAAGTGATCATGGGAAATCGTCTGTACGTCGGGAACTTGTCATTTCACTCGGATACCGAGGCCGTCCGCGCTGCCTTCACTCCATACGGTGAAGTAACGGATGTGCACATCGTGACCGACCGCGCAACGGGCCAATCCCGCGGCTTCGCGTTCGTGACGATGAGCTCGGACGAGCAGGCCCAGCGCGCCATCGAAGGCACCAACGGCCAGATGATCGACGGTCGTCCTCTGCGCGTGAACGAAGCTGAAGAGCGCCCGCAGCGCGGCGGCGGCGGCGGCGGCGGCGGCGGTGGCGGCGGTGGTCGCCCGGGCGGCGGCGGTGGTGGTGGTCGCGGCGGCGGTGGTGGTGGTGGTCGCGGTGGCGGTGGCGGTGGCGGTGGTGGCGGAGATCGCGGCGGCGATCGGCGGAACCGCTGGTAGTCCGGAGTACCGACCCATTGTCACGTCCAGCAGCTGAGACCAGTGCTTCGAGCGGAACGCGTCACGCGCCAGGTGATGCGCGGCGTGCTTTGCTCGATAAGGCAGCCACAACGGCGGGCACCCTCTGGGCTCAGCGCTGGTGCGACGAGCTTCGCAAAGAGGGCCGCCCGGTAGTCGGCGGTTGGCCAGGCACGTTGCGTGAAGCTCGTGCGCAGGTCAGCGCGTACCTCGGAACTTCACTGGGCAAACGCAAGTTGTCGTTTACCCGTGAAGAGCTCGAGCGCGCGGCCAAGACCGCGTACACCGCGGCAAAAAATAGCTGGCTCGCCAAAGTCGACCGTGAAGAAGACGAAGACGCGGACGACTTTGAAGCAGAAGGCTGAGTACTGGGCTCGCTGAAGCGGGCCCAGTGCTTTCTCCTCATTCGTAGTCGCTCGCTCGCTGGCGCTCGGTTCGCTCCTCTGCTTCGCGTGGCGCATTGCGCTACTGAGACGCACCGAGATGTGAGCTGCTGAGATGTCCTTGAGTGACGCAATCGGGCAACTACACCGCGACAAGTGGGGGCACGTTCTCGCGACCCTGATCCGCGTGCTCGGTGATTTCGACTTGGCCGAGGAAGCGGCCCAAGCAGCGTTCGCTGCGGCACTAGAACAGTGGCCGGAGCGCGGCACGCCCGAGAACGCCACAGCCTGGCTGATCCAGACGGGAAGGCACAAGGCCACCGACATCTGCCGACGACGCGCAAACCTGCAGCGCAAGACAGAAGAGTTCGGCAAGCTACAGCCCACGGAGGTCGACCCGTCGGAGGTAGGTGAGTTGCCCGATGATCGCTTACGCCTGATCTTCACCTGCTGCCACCCCGCCTTGGCAACGGAGGCCCAGGTGGCCCTGACCTTGCGCACGTTGTGCGGCCTGAGCACGGAAGAGATCGCCAGCGCGTTCCTGGTGCCCCTGGTCACCATGGCGCAACGCTTAGTGCGCGCGAAGACGAAGATCCAAACCGCTGGCATCCCCTATCGCGTCCCCGACGACGAGCAATTGACGGAGCGGCTCGACGCCGTCCTTGCGGTCATCTACCTCGTTTTCAACGAAGGCTATTTTGCTAGTCGCGGTGAGACGCTGATCCGCAGTGAGCTGTGCGCCGAGGCGATCGCCTTGGGGCGGATGCTCACGAGGTTAGTCGCGTCGCGCGCCGCCCCGGAAGTGGAGGGCCTACTCGCACTCATGTTGCTGCAGGACTCACGCTCGGACGCGCGGCTTAACGCGCACGGCGATCTGATACTGCTGGAGGACCAAGATCGCTCGCGTTGGAACGCCGCGCAGATCGCGGAAGGGCTACCGCTCGTAGATACAGCGCTGAAAGGCCGCGTTAGCGTGTACTCGGTGCAGGCCGCGATCGCGGCCCTGCACGCGCGCGCGAAACTCGCCGCCGACACGGATTGGCCGCAGATCGCCGCGCTGTACGCGGTACTCACGCGGCTGGATCCATCACCTGTGGTCTCGTTGAACCGTGCGGTTGCAGTGGCGATGGCGGATGGTCCAGAAGCGGGACTCTCACTCATCGAAGAGCTCGCCGAGGGCGCAGCGCTCGACGGGTACTACCTGTTCTATGCCACACGAGCGGAGTTACTGCGCCGCTTGGAGCGCCGGGAAAGCGCAGCGGCCGACTACCGCCGCGCTCTCGACCTCGGGGGCAACCGCGCAGAGCAGCGCATGCTCGAAGCGCGGCTGCGCGAAGTCACCTGTTAGCCGGGCTGGCCCACGTCCAACACCGGCCGAATTTCGACCGCCGTGTGAGGGCTGCAGTCAGGCATCCTCGCTACGATGGCGAGCGCTTCGTCCAGATCAGCAACGTCGATCAAGAAGTAGCCACCGACCTGCTCCTTCGTTTCAGCGAAGGGCCCGTCGGTCGTGAGGCGCTTGCCGTCTTTGAAGCGAACGGTGGTGGCCGTTGTCACGGGCTGCAGCGGGTTGCCTCCGCGCAACTTACCGCTTGCGCGCAGCCCCTGCACGAACTGCCCCGTTTCGCTGCGGATCCGGCCCTTTTCCGCGTCGCTCAGCTCGTCCCAGGTGTGCTCGTTCCCGTAAATCAGCAGAATGTATTGCATATTCGTGGTCTCCTCACAGCGGCACCAAGCCGCATTCCAGCTAGTCGAACGGCGGAGCGCAAGTTCGACACGGCTCGGCTTTTTTCAGGGCATAGCCGACACTAAGCTACACCTGGCGTTGAGGCAGTGCGCGACGCCCCCAAGCTATCAGGTCTCAATCGAGGTTTGAATTCGAACCTCGACTTTCACTTTCTACAGCAAAGTCCCGCGCAGCATGATGCTCCCCACCGTGAAGTAAATCACGAGCCCGGTAACGTCTACCAACGTGGCGACGAACGGCGCGGACGCGCTTGCGGGGTCGAAGCCGAGCTTGCGCAGTAGGAAGGGCAATACCGAGCCCGCGATGGTGCCGAACATCACCACGCCGATCAGGCTGATGAGCACCGTCTCGGCGACGCGCATGTAGTGCGGACCGTAGATCGGACTCACGGCCTGCCAAGCGACGATGCGCACGAAGCCGATGCTGCCGAGCATCGAGCCCAAGGCCAGCCCGACCACGATCTCGCGGCGCACCACGCGCCACCAATCGCGCAAGCGCACCTCACCGAGCGCCATGGCGCGAATCACCAATGTGGAAGCCTGCGAGCCGGAGTTACCACCGCTCGAGATGATCAACGGCACGAACAGGGCCAAAACCACGGCGCGTGCGATTTCGTCCTGGAAGAACGCCATCGCGGAGGCGGTGAGCATCTCACCCAAGAACAACGCTGCAAGCCAGCCGCCTCGCTTCTTGATCATGCGAGCCAGCGCGATCTGCAAGTACGGCTCCTCGAGGGCCTCCATACCGCCGAACTTCTGCGCGTCCTCGGTGGCCTCTTCTTGCACGACATCGACGATGTCATCCACCGTCACGATGCCCTTGATGCGGCCTTCGGCATCCACCACGGGGATGGCCATCAGCGCGTTGTCGGTGAACAAGCGCCCGACCTCTTCCTGGTGGACTTCCTCACCGACCGTGATCAATTCGGTCGCCATCACCTCGCGCACGCGCTTGTCGGATTTGGCGATGAACAACTCGCGAAACGAGACCACGCCCAGCAGGTGCTGCTGCTCGTCCGCCACGTACACGTAGTAAATCGTCTCCAAGTTCTCGCGCGCTTGGCGACGCAAGTAACTGACGGCTTCGTCCACCGTCATGTCCGGGCGAACACGCGCAAAGCGCGGATTCATCAAACCGCCGGCTTCGTCCTCCGCGTACGCCATGAGCGCGGTGACTTCCTTGCGCGTCGGGTCGTCCAAGCATGCGATCAGCTTGTCGCGATCCTCAGTGGGAGCGCTCTGCAGTAAATCCGCGGCGTCATCCGGAGCAAGCAAGCGCACCCAAACCCGGCGCTCTTTCTCTGGCAGCGCATGCAGCAGCTCGGCCATGTCACCGGCGGACAACCCGAGAAAAAACTCCTCCGCGTCCGCGCGCTTCAGAATGCGAAAGCCATCGGCGCGGTCGGATTTGGACAGCACCAGCCAAGCGTCGCGCAAGTCCGCAATGGGTAGCGCCGGTCCGGGATATTCGCTCAGGGTGGGCATGTTTTGGGCCGAGAGCCGCCCCCTCCCGGCTACCGGGTCACGCAGGCGGAGCTTTGGGCGAACTACACCGCGACGGTCACGAGCACTAGCAATATTTATGATGGCAAAGCCACAAACATGGACAAAGCTCTGGCCCAGGTCTGCGCATGTTCAAATCACTCGCCTCGCTTGGCTCACTCGCCACGTTTGCCCTGCTCACGCTACCTGCCTGTCACAAGGACGACGCTTCGCCGAAGCCCGTCGTGGCTGAACCGGGCGCCGTGATCCCCGTCACCGCGGACGAGCGCGGCTTCACCCCGGCGGCGGTCCAGACCCAACAGGGCCAGAAGCTCACCCTGCGCTTCACTCGCACCACGGACGCCACTTGCGCGGACAAGGTCGTCTTCCCAGAAGCGGGCATCGAGAAGGACCTGCCCCTGAAGCAGCCCGTAGACATCGAAATCCCGACAGGCATTGCCCGGACGCTCGGCTTCCAGTGTGGCATGGGCATGTTCAAGAGCGCAGTACTGGTGAAGTAGGGGTTGGGGTAGCGGGCGCGAAAACGCGACCGCGGTCTCAAAGCTCCCTTGACGACCTCCAACTTTAGACTAGATCTAAATCCGTGAAGCGCGAGAGCCTGCAAGCACTGACGGAACACGGCATCCAGCCGTCCGCGCAGCGCGTGGCCGTGGCGGATTACGTGCTCTTCACCACGGACCACCCGTCCGCGGATCAAGTGTGGGCTGAGGTAAAGCGCAGCTTTCCGATGTTGTCCCGCGCCACCGTATACAACACGCTCAATCTGTTCACGGAGAAGGGCCTGCTGCGTGAGCTAGTGCTGGCGGAAGGCAAAGTCGTGTTCGACCCCAAGCTCGACCCGCATCATCACTTCTTGGATGAAGAAACGGGCGAGATCGTGGACGTGCCCTGGTCCGCGCTGGACGTGCGCCGCGTGCACAGCCTGAGCGGGTTTGATGTGCGTGAGTATCAAGTCGTGATGCGCGGAAAAAAAACTCGCGCTCAGAAACGCAGCTGAGTTAGGCGATTGCGCTGTCCGCCACGGCAATGCTTCATTCCGTTTTCGAGTTAGATACAATCTACTATTAGATACAGTTTAAGGAGAATCCCCCTATGTTAACCGTCGGTGACAAGTTTCCAGCCTTCAGCCTGAACAGCGTCGTGAGCATCGAGCCGAACTCGGAGTTCAAGACCCTGACCCAAGAGAGCTACCCCGGTAAGTGGCTCGTGGTGTTCTTCTGGCCGATGGACTTTACCTTCGTGTGCCCCACGGAGATTGCCGAATTCGGCAAGAAGAATGCAGCGTTCAAGGAGCGTGACGCGCAGGTGCTCGGCGCCAGCGTGGACACGCACTTCGTGCACTTGGCCTGGCGTAACAATCACCCAGACCTCAAGAACCTGCCCTTTCCGATGCTCGCCGACACCAAGCGTGAGCTCTCCACCACGCTCGGCATCCTGCACAAGGATGGCATCCCGCTCCGCGCCACGTTCATCGTGGATCCGGAAGGCATCATCCGCTTCGCCAGCGTCAATGACCTCAGCGTCGGCCGCAACGTCGACGAGGTCATCCGCGTGCTCGACGCGCTGCAAACCGACGAGCTCTGCCCCTGCAACTGGAAAAAGGGCGACGCGACTCTCTGAGTCTAGCTGGCCGAGCGCGTCAGGTTCCCCCCTGACCGGACGCGCTCGGCGTTTCTTTGCGGAGTTACGCAGTCAGAGTTGATGAGGTAAATGCCATGAGCGCACTCGAAGCGATTCGTTCTGAGATCCCTGAAGTCGCCAAGGACCTGCGGCTGAATCTGAGCGCGGTCTTGGATTCCGGTTCAATCGAAGCACCCGAGCGCTGGGGCGTGGCCATCGCGGTTGCGTTGGCTTCACGCTCGCGCCGTTTGGCAGAAGCGCTGATCGCTTCGCGCCCGGTAGAGGTAACGGACAAAACGGTCGAAGACGCCGTCGCCGCCGCCGCCCTCATGGGCATGACCAACGTATTTTATCGCTTTCGTCATCTGGTTGGAAAGCCGAGCTACGAGCAAAAGCCGGCCAAATTGCGCATGATGCGCTTGGCCAAGCCGGCCTCGTCCAAGGCCGCTTTCGAGCTGTTCTGCCTGGCCGTCAGTGCGGTGAACGCCTGTGAAACCTGCGTGCGTTCGCACGAAGCCACGCTGCTCGAACAGGGCACCACCGAAGACCAAATTCACGACGCGATTCGCATTGCGTCGGTCGTCCACGGAGCAGCAGTCGCCATCGACGCGACCGCGCTGGTACGCGACGAGTCCGCTTAATTTGTGCACGGAAGGATCGAGCCATGTACCGAAGCCCCAGTCATTTGAGTGAATCGGCCCGACAGACTATCAGTGACGTGCTCAACGCGCGCCTGGCTGACGGCCTGGATCTACATAGCCAAATCAAGGTCGCGCATTGGAACATCAAAGGTCCGCAGTTCGCTGCGTTGCACCCGCTGTTCGAGACGTTCGCGATCTCGCTCGCGAACTTCAACGACACCATCGCCGAACGCTCGGTGACGTTGGGCGGCAAGGCATTCGGCACCGTGCGACACGTCGCGAAGACCTCGCGCATCAACGAGTACCCGCAAGACACGACCCGCGACCTGGATCACGTGAAGTTGCTGGCGGAGCGCTTCGAAAGCTACCTGACCGAACTGCGCGCCTCACGCTCGGCTGCCGAAAGCCAGGCCGACACGGACACGGTCGACTTGTTCACCACCGTGATCACCGAATTCGAGAAAAACGCCTGGTTTTTGCGGGCTTCGCTCGAGTCCTGACGGCTATGCGGGGCGGCTGTGTAAACTCCGCCGGAGTCCATGGATGAAGCTCCCCACTCGGTCGTTCCACGCGGTATCGCCCCACACACGGCGGGCCGCCGCCTCCTGAGCAGCGCGCTCGTGGGCGTCGCAGTGGGCAGTGTCATGGGCATCGGCGTGCCCAGCCTGGGCTTGGCGATCCACGTCATTTCGGGCTGGGACGCAGCCGGCGTCGCGCTGCTCAGTCAGGCCTGGTGGCAGATCGCTCACGAGACACCCGTCGAGACTCGCAAGCATGCCGCGCGTGAGGATCCCGGCCGCACATTTGTGTGGTTGATCGTCTTGATGGCCAGCACCGTCAGCCTGTTCGCGGCCGGCTACGTAATGCGTCACGCGCACTCAATCAGCCAGCAAAGCAACGGCTCGTTCTGCGTGCTGCTCGGGCTGTGCTTGGTGGCCGTGGTCGCGTCCTGGGTTCTCACGCACACCGCGTACACGCTACGTTACGCGCACCTGTACTACCGAGACGACGACGAAGGCGAAGGCGGCCTGGAATTCCCGGGCAAGAACGACCCGGACGGCTTCGACTTCGCCTACTTCGCGTTCACGCTTGGCATGTGTTTTCAAACCTCGGATGTCGCCGTAACCAGTCACCATATCCGGCGTGCGGTACTGGGCCACGCGCTGCTCTCGTTCCTGTACAACACGGTCGTCGTAGCCGTGGCAGTGAACCTCGTGCTCGGCTTCTTGAACTGAGGCTCCCGACTTGCATAGATATGGGTGCCATGATATGGGTACCCATATGAAGACGACCATAGACATCTCGGACGCGCTGTTCGAGCGTGCGAAACGGCTGGCGTCAAAGGAGTGCACGACTCTGCGTGAGCTGATCGAAGCCGGCCTACGCCGGGAGCTCGATGAGCGCCGCGCCAAGAAACCATTCGTGCTGCGCGATGCCAGCGTCGACGGGACGGGGCTCCAGCCCGAGTTCCAGGGCGCAACCTGGGAACAGCTGCGGGACGCGGCTTACGAACGGCGTGGCGCCTGATCGCCGTCGACACGAACCTGCTCGTGTACGCGCATCGTAGGGACAGCTCGTGGCAATCGGCCGCGTCGGCGTGCTTGTCTCGCTTGGCAGCGGCCGGGCTACCCTGGGCCATCCCCTGGCCTTGCGTGTACGAATTCTACTCCGTGGTGACACACCCGCGAATCTACGCGCCGCCCACTTCGCCGGACCAAGCCGTGGCTCAGCTCGAGGCTTGGTTCGAAGCGCCTGACGTCACGCTGCTGGCGGAGGAACCCCAACACTGGGCGAGCCTCAAAGAGCAGCTCGTACGCGCGAGGGTAACCGGACCGCTCGTCCACGACGCCAAGATCGCCGCCTTGTGCCTGGCTAACGGCATTTCGGAACTGTGGACGGCAGACCGCGATTTTGGCCGCTTTCCCGCCCTGAAAACGAAGAATCCGCTAGTCAGCTCGGACTAGCGCGCTGTCTCAGATTCCCAGGGGAATTGCGGTCGCCGCTGCGCGGCGAGGGCCCTCATTCGCCACGCGACTAAGGTGACGAATTTCAGAGACAGGACACTAGCGGAGCGCGCGAGCTCACTGGGCTGACGCAGCCGGCGGCGGCGGCGGCGGCGGTACGGGCACCGCCACCGTGCTCGGCGGCGCAGCAGCGGGCGTGAATGAGGGGTCCGTACCGGGTGCCGGGACGGCTTTGTTCTCCGCCTTGTCGTCGGCTAGTAGCGCCTTCAGCTTCTTTTCGCGCTCCTCGTCGTTCAGGGCGAGCTTGCTGGTGTCGAAGGTCAGGAGCGGCAATTTGTCGCCGCTGTTCATCATCGGTAGCTTTCCGTCCCAGCGCTCGATGGCGCGGTACTGCAGCACCGTGCCGGTCGTGGAAAGCCGGATGATTTCGTTCGATTTCGCGTCCGCGCGGGCGCGAATCAGGATCGCATCTGCTTCACCCTCGGCGCGCTGGCGCGCGGCTTCCGCTCCACCGTGCGCCTGAGCAATGTTCTGGTCCGCTTCCGCCTTCACTTGACGCACGCGATTTTCGGCCTGAATCGCGTTCTGTGTCGCTTCCATGGCGCGGTTGATGGCTTGCGCCACGTTCTCCGGGAGACGTAACGCGCCGTTGATCGTGAGCTGGTCGATGACGAAGCCATCTACGCCGAGGACGTCGCGTAAGCGCTTGGAAACGTCCGCGACGAGCTTGCCCTTGCCTGCTCCGTAAATTTCCTGCACGGCCATGCGCGAAGCAATGTCGTTGAACGCTTCACGTACGGCGTTGCGCATGTAGCCGTCTGCCAAAACGAGCACGTCCGGCTGACGGAAGCGCAGGTACAAGTGCGGCGCTTTGGCCGAGTCGATGTGGAAAGACAGACCGATGTCGGAATTGACGTTCACGCCTTCTTGCGAGGAAAACGTGATCGACTCGTCGACCGTGCGCCCTTCGCTCTGCGAAGCCGTCCAAACCACGTTCTGCACGCTGATTGGGAAGGAGATGATCTGCTCCGTCAGCGGGTTGAAGAACACCCAACCCGTGACCACGGGAATGTCCTGTACGCCGCGCGCGCTACCCGCAAGCTCCACCTTGATGCCGACGTGCCCAGCGTCGATGCGCATGGTGGTTGCGTCGAGCAAGAAGAACGCAGCGATCAAGACCACGACGCCGATCACGATGCGCCGGAGCGCATTGCCATTCACCTCGGGGTCGAACGAAATCTTTTTGGTAGCCACGGCCCCGGTGTAGTCGAGGCGCTATAAAAGTGCCACCGCGCGCGCAAAACTCACGATACGGCGCTGATAATCCGCATCGTGACGTAAGCCACGGCGCCGCTCAGCGGCAGCGTGAGCACCCAAGCCAGCAAGATATTCGAGGCCACACCCCAGCGCACAGCGCTCACGCGCTTGCTGGCGCCGACACCCATGATGCAGGCGTTGATGCAGTGCGTGGTGGACACCGGAATGCCCAGACGGCTGGCAAACAAGATCACCAGAGTGCCCGAGGTTTCGGCGGCGAAGCCCTGTAGCGGCGAGATGCGCATGATCTTCGTGCCCATGGTCTTGATGATGCGCTTGCCGCCGCCCATCGTGCCGAACGCAATGGCGGCCGCGCACACGACGATCACCCAATACGGGACGTCGGTGCCGTGGGGTTGCATCCAGAGCGGCAGACCCTTGTGACCCGCTGCCATGAACGCAGCTAGGGCCAACGTGATGATGCCCATCGACTTCTGAGCGTCGTTCGAACCATGCGAGAAAGCCATGCCGCAGGCCGAGAGCAGCTGCAGACGGCGTGAGCCCACGCGCACGGTGCCCGGCTTGAAGTTGCGAGCGATCCAGGTGAGTCCGACCATCGTGAAGAATGCCACGATGAAACCGATCGTGGGCGACAGCACGAGCGGGACCAACACCTTCTGCACCAACGCGTGCCACTTGAACGCGGACACGCCCGCGTGAGCCACCACCGCCCCGCCCAAGCCGCCAATCAGCGCATGGGAGGAGCTGGACGGGATGCCCCACCACCAAGTCAGTAGGTTCCAGATGCAGGCGCCGAGCAGCGCGGCAAGCACCACCGTTTGCGTGACGATGGCCGGATTCGCGAAGCCCGAGGCGATGGTCTTGGCCACCGCGGTTCCCGCCATTGCGCCCACGAAATTGAAGCAACCCGCGACAATCACGGCTGTGCGCAGCGGCAGCACGCCGGTCGACACCACGGTCGCGATCGCGTTGGCGGCGTCGTGAAAGCCGTTGATGTAGTCGAAAATGATGGCGGTGACGATGACCGCGACGAGCAGGCTGAGCATCCGCGTTATACCTGGCGCGGCGTCAGCCGTGCTTGATGGCCAGGTTCGCCAGCGTGGAGCCTACGTGCTGACAGTAGTCGATGCTGTTTTCCAAGTGCTCGAGCACTTCACGCTCGCGTAGCAGTTGCTTGGCGTCCACCGAGCCGTCCTTGAACAGGGCGCTGATCGCGCTGCGGAACACGGCGTCGCCGTCTTTTTCCAACTTGCGAACTTCGCGGCTGGCCTCGATGAGCTCGCTGTACTTGTGTGCGCGCAGGTGCGGCAGCGCGTTCTTCAACACCGCCGTGCACTCACCCAGCTTGTCGATCAAGCCCACCATCGGTGCGGTCGGGCGCTCGACGCCGTACAGCACGCAGGCGCGCGCCGCGCCGTTCATCAAGTCGAGCACGTCATCGAGCTCTTGCGAAAGCTTCTGCAAGTCTTCGCGATCGATGGGCGTGACGAAGGTACGCGCGATGGACTCTTCGACCTCGTGCGCAATGCGGTCGCCCTTGTGCTCCAGTTCCTGCACCTCCGCCCGAACGTCCGCGGCGCTCACGGTCTCGTCTTTGAAGCGCGCGAAGGCGAGCGCGGCTTCATGCGCGACGGCCGCCTGATCCTCGAGAAAGCCGTAGAAATGGTCTTCGCGTGGCAGGAACCAGCGGACGATAGCCTGTAGGCCCATGGGCGCGCGTCTTGGCCGCTCGGCCTTCTGGCGTCAAGCGAAAGTCATCAGAGTGCTTTCGCCGCGTCACGTGGTTCCAAATATTAGTCGTTCAGCACGCGCAAGGAGCCGCGAACGACGCCGTAGCCGCCCGAGGCGCGTAAATCCCGGAACACCTCGCGACCCGTCACGCGGCCGGAAAGCAACGCCCGGTACGCGCTCACCACGCGCGTCGTCTCTTCGGCCGATTCACGCACGAGTTCGACGCGAAAGCGCTGCACGCCGGCCTTGAGCAGGCCAGGGACGAGCTCGGCCGCGCTTTGCGGTGAGGCGTGAAACACGGTGTTGCGACAGCCGACGTCGGCCTCGACGGGGTGATCCATGTCCGCGCGATCGCGCAGCGACAGTTGATGCCGTTCGCAGGGGCGGCCGCAGGTCAGGTGATCTTTGCCGTCCGAGAGCAGCGCGGCGATCACGCAATGCTCCATGTGAAAGAGCGGCATCGGGTGATGCAAGACGACCTCTGCGAAAGGCGCGAGTGCCCCTTCCAGCAGCATGAGCAAGCGCTGGGAGTCCAGATCGAATGAAGGGGTGAACGCGGACACGCCGCGCGACAGCACCTCGCGCGCGGTCAAGCGGTTGCTGACATTGAGCGAGAAATCCCCGATGCGCAGAGTAGTACTCGCGCGGTCGAGTTCGAACAGCGCGCCCAGACTGCGAACGAGCACCGCGTCCGGCGAGAGCCCCTCCAGGTAGCGGTCGATCTTCTCTTCCCCCGGCTTGCGAATGCGCGGCGGCGCGACGCCGACGAGTGCACCCGCCGCGCGCAATTCACGCAACGCATTGCCCGTGCCGGTGAGTTCCAGAAAATCCAAATACACGCCATCCGCGCCGGCCGCGAGCGCGGCATCCGCCTGAGCGCGATTGCGACACAGCGCGAATAGCCCACCTGGCGGAGCCGCGGGCAGCGGCACGTCCACATTACTCGGCGCGGGCCTCGGTAGCGCGTGCGCCAGCGCGCCCGCTACCGGTTCAGTCAGCGCTGCGACGAGCGCGCGGCGCGCGCGATTGAGGGCCGAGACCGGCAGCCAGGCGTCACTCGGCAAGCGCACAGCAAGCTGGCCCAGTACGAACGACGAGTCCCCCAAACGGCCCAGCTTGTCCTGCAAGTCCGCGTGCGAAGTGGGCAGATTTTTTGCCGGTTCGACCGTGCAATCCCCGGTGACCTGCGCGCTCCGGCCGCGCTCGCTCCGGCCCGAGAGCACGAACGGCTCACCGTAGTTGCCCGAGATCGCGAGCTCCAGCCGCTCGCGGTACGGCTCGCGCTCAAGCAGCGCGCCAATCTCGCGCTCGGTCTCCGGATCGTGCGTGCGAAACGCACGCCGACCGCGACTCACCTCACCCAACTCGTGGTCCGGACCGAACCACACCTTCACCCGGCTGCCCGCAGGCGCGGTGCTCACGTCTTGGCCAGCCAGGTCGAGCGCCCACACCCGGCCACCCAGCTCGCCCTCTCCAGCCCAGCCACCCTCCAGCAGCAAGCCGTCACCGCGGGCGATGCGCGCGCTAGTGTCCAGCACCAAACAGCGACGCCCCGCGCGGTCCTCCCTGCTCACCGCCACGCCGACTTCGAGGCCGCGATGATCACAGGAGCGCGCCTCGACGAGCTGTTGGTGATCCACGCCCTGTAGAAAGCCCGGGCCCGAGCCACGGGAATAGCTCTGAATTGCGCGGCGTTTCGTGGCTTCGTCCGCAGCTTTGCCGGCGCCCAGCGCGGCGTCCACGCAGTGCCGATACAGGCGCGTGGTCGCCGCAACGTAGTCCGCGCCTTTCATTCGGCCTTCGATCTTGAACGAGCGCACGCCAAGTTCGATCAACTGCGGGATGGCGGCACTGGCTTCCAAGTCTTGTGGCGAGAGCAAGTAAGCGCGCTCTCCCAAATCACGCAGCACGCCGTCTACCACGAGCTCATACGGTAGGCGGCAGGCTTGCGCGCACGCGCCGCGGTTGGCGCTGCGCCCGCCGATGGCCTCGCTCGTCAGGCATTGACCGGAGTACGCCACGCACAGCGCGCCGTGCACGAACACCTCTAGCTCCACGTTCGTCGCGCGCGCGATTTGCGCGATGTCGTCCAAGCTGAGCTCGCGCGCAAGCACCACGCGATCCGCGCCGAGTGACGCGGCGAACTCCACGGACGCCGCATCCGTACACGTCATTTGCGTGGAAGCGTGAATGCGCAGACCCGGCGCGATGCGCCGCACTAGCCCAACCGCGCCGAGATCCTGAACGATCACCGCGTCCACCCCGGCTGCAGCTGCCACGCGCACGAGCTCCGCCCAGGCTTCGAGCTCCGCGTCGAAGACCAAGGTATTCAGCGTCAGGTGCGCTT
This sequence comes from Polyangiaceae bacterium, assembly GCA_039936055.1. GTDB lineage: Bacteria > Myxococcota_A > Polyangia > Polyangiales > Polyangiaceae > PMG-095. The sequence goes on from JBDTJC010000349.1 coordinate 15,890, forward strand.
TGACGCGGTGCGCGTGCAGCAGGCCCACCGTTTCCGCCAACGAATCGACGCCAAAGTTGGTTGCGCGCGCGCGCGCGTTGAACGCACTTACTCCGAAATACACGGCGTCCGCGCCGGCAGCAATGGCAGCCTCGAGCGCTTGCATGTCCCCCGCGGGCGCGAGGACTTCGGGGCGACTCGGGTGCGTCATGGCGAAAACCATAGCAAACACGGCGCGCTGCGCGAGACAACACGGCGCGCGCACTCTTTTGCGTGCCCGCGGTCGCTTGTATTCGCGCCGCGCCGTGGGTAGCCTATCGAGAGATGAGCGAGGAGGAGCCGGAGCCGGAGGCGCGCGCTTTGCGCGAGAGCGAGCAACGCTTTCGAGCGCTGGCCGAGGCCGCCCGCGAAGCCATCCTCATCAACGAAAACGGCATCATTCGTGAGGTCAACTCAGCCCTGACCCAACTGACCGGCTACACCCGCGCAGAGCTCGTGGGCCAAAATGGGATGGATTTGCTGCTCGCGCCGGAATGTCGCGCGGCTGTCGAAGGCAGCATCCGTTCTGCCGGCCGTGGCGGCACTTCGGACATCGTCCTGATCACGAAGACCGGCGAGCGGCGTTCGTTCGAAACGAGCTCGGAGCCGATCACGTATCAGGGACGCCCCATGCGCGTGGTCACGATGCAGGACACGACCGAGCGTCGCGCCCAAGAAGCCGCGCTGCGCGAGAGCGACGAGCGGCTGCGCGACGCGATGAGCGCCGCGCGCATGGGCAGCTGGGCCTGGCGCATCGACGGGCACACCGTCACCTGGAGCCCGGAAACCTACGCCATCTACGGCGCAACGGCGCAAACGTTCGACGGCTCATTCCAGGCGTACCTCGCGCTCGTGCATCCGGACGACCGCGCGCACGTCCAGAAGACCCTCGAAGACTGCCTAGCCGGGCTGACGTCCGAGTTCGCCACCGAGCACCGCGTGCGCAGCGCCGACGGCACCCTCGTTTGGGTCGAGAACCGCGGGCGCGCCTTTCGCGATGCTTCCGGGCGCCCCGTGCGCATGGCGGGCACGAGCATGGACACCACGCGTCGACATGAGCTCGAGGAGCAGCTCATGCACAGCCAGCGCATGGAAGCCACGGGCCGCCTCGCCGGCGGGATTGCGCATGATTTCAATAATCTGCTGACCGTGATCATGAGCTACAGCGAGCTTGGTCGCATGGCCGTGAGTCCCGAGCACCCTTCTTACGACCCGCTGGAGCAGATCAACATCGCAGCACTACGCGCCGCCGCGCTCACCCGACAGCTGCTGATTTTCGCGCGCAAAGAGGTGGTGGACCCGCGCGTCATCGACGTGAATCTGCTGGTGGAGAACGTCACTAAGCTGCTGCGTCGCGTCGTGGGGGAGGACGTCGTCGTGTCACTGGATCTGTGTCAGGGCACCGCGCCGGTGACGATGGATCCCGTGCAGGGTGAACAGTTGTTGATGAATCTTGCAGTGAATGCGCGGGACGCAATGCCCGGCGGCGGCTCACTGTGCATCCGCACCTCGATCACGGAAGACAGCGTGCTCGTGAGCGTGACGGACACCGGTCTGGGCATGCCGTCGAACGTGAAAGAGCGGGCGTTTGAGCCTTTTTTCACGACCAAGGACGCGGGCAAAGGTACCGGGCTCGGCCTGTCCACGTGCTTGGCCATCGTGCGCCGCACCGGTGGCAGCATCGAGATCACGAGCAGCCCTGGCGCCGGCACGACGTTCGAGATCGAGCTGCCGCGTGCCACGGCGCGCGCCGAGGACGCCCCTCCGGATGGCCCCTCGATGATGCCGCGCGGCGACGAAACCGTGTTGCTGATCGAGGACGACGCACTCGTGCGTCAGCTCACGGCGCGGATCCTACGCGGCCAAGGCTACAAAGTGTTGGTCGCGACCCAGGCGGATGAAGCCATCGCGCTCGCGTCGGACCAAAGCACGCGCATCGACTTGTTCTTGTCGGACGTGGTGATGCCCGGTGAATCCGGGCCTTCAGTGATCGAGCGGTTGTCTGCCGAACGCCCCGCGGCGAAGGTGCTATTCATGTCCGGCTATCCGGGCGACGACATTTCGCGGCGCGGCATCGATGAGGCCAGCTTTCGCTTCCTGGCGAAGCCGTACTCGAGCGAACAGTTGGCGCAACGCGTGCGCCAAGTCCTGGACGGCTGAGGTTTGTTACGCCGCGGTTAGGTCTTCGGGTTCTGGTTGGAGAGACGCTGGGCTCCCGCACGACGAGGTGCGAGGGGTCGCGACCGCCAACTCTCGAGCGCCTTATTCGGCAGGCTCAATGCCGATGGTCTCGACGACGGGCAGCGCGGCCACGGTCGCTGGCGAACCGATGCGATTCGAGTTCAGCACGTGCGGTGGCGGGGTGTGCAGATCCCAAACCAAGCCGAGCCACGACAGCACTTTGAGCACGTAGAACGTCGGGTCCACCTCCCACCAGAAGAAGCCTTGGTTCACCGAGCGTTGGTAGTAATGGTGATTGTTGTGCCAGCCCTCACCCATGGTGATCAACGCGAGGAGCAGGTGATTGCGGCTGTTGTCCGTGGTCAAGTAACGCTGCGAGCCGAACACGTGCGTGAGTGAATTGATCGTGAACGTGCCGTGCCAGAGCAGCGTGGTCGACACGAAAAATCCCCAAAACAGCGCCCAAGTTCCACCGAGCAGGTAGAGCGTGGTCGCGTAGGCGATGGGCACAAGTACGTGGAAACGGTCCAAGAAGCGCAGCTCCGGGAAACGCGCCAAGTCTTTCACTTTGCTCAGATCAGTCTCGTTGTACTTGCTCGAGACGATCCAGCCGACGTGGCTCCACCAGAAGCCGTCTTGCAAGACGGAGTGCACGTCATTCGGCTGGTCGGAGTTGCGGTGATGCGCGCGGTGATGCGACGCCCACCACAGCACCCCCTTTTGCACGCTCGTCATGGCCAGCACCGCGAGCAAGAACTGAAACGCGCGACTCGTCTTGTACGAGCGGTGCGAGAAGTAGCGGTGGTACGCGCCGGTCACGCCGAACATGCGCACGTAGTACAGCGCGACCGCGAGCGACGCGCCCTTCCACGACCAGCCGAGCCAGAAAATCCCAGCCACGGAAGCTAATTGAATCGCAAAGAACGGGGCCGCCTGAAGGCGCGCCACGCGACGAGGGTCTTCGGCGCGCTCGGTGCTGGACATGTTCAAAACGTACCGCCCGCCCGCACAAGGTGTGGTCATGACACCGTCATCTCTTGCTGCCTGCACGGCAGAAAAGGCCACCGGATTGAACGGAATGAGCCACGAACCAGACTTTCCGCTCTGGCTAAAGTGCAGAGAATGCCCCTCACCGCGCGCTCGGTCCGCCTGGGGCTGCTTGCCCCGTCCCTGCTTTTGTTCGCACAATTGCCGTGTATCTTGATTGATCCGGGCTCGGCTGGCTCAGCGGCCAGCAGCGATTCGCCGGCGTCCGCCGGATCGGCCGGCGCCTTCCGCGGAACCATCGTGCTTCAGGCGCCGCGCGCGGCGTCCGAGAGCGTGGCGCCGTTGGACGCGATCACATCGCGATACCAGTGCGCCGAATCCTTCAAAACGCGGCGCTGCGTCTCGTAATCGCAGAAAACCAGGCCGAACCGGTGCTTGTAGCCGTGCGCCCACTCGAAATTGTCGATGAACGACCAGTGGAAGTAAGCCTCGATGGGCACGCCGTCCGCGAGCGCCCGGCGTAGCTCCACGAGGTGCCGCTCCGTGAAGTCGATGCGCGCAGCGTCGTGAACTTTGCCGTCGAGCGCGATCCAATCGCGCGAAGAGATGCCGTTCTCGGTGATCACGATTGGCTTCTTGTAACGCTCCCAGAACAAGCGCGGCCCCCAATACATGGCTTCCGGGGTGACCAGCCACTCGAACGCGGTGATCGGAAAGCCTACGGGCGGCGGCACGGCCTCTGGTCCGCTCGCGCCCGCGCGCACGTGCTGACCTTGGTAAATATTCACGCCGCAAAAATCCACCGGCTGGCTGATCAGTTCCAGATCGCCGGCAGCCACGCGCGGCGCTTGGTCCCCGAAGAAGCGCAGCCCCTCCTCCGGATAGGAACCGAGGAACACCGGATCCATCCACCAGCTGTTGGTCCACGCGGTTTCTGCGTTCACAGCGAACGCGGCTACCCGCGCCGCTTCGAGATCCCGCGCGCTGTCGGTGGCCGGGATCTTCGACATGCCAACGGGAGCAAAGCCGATGCGCGCTGGCTGCGGGCTCGCTGCGCGAATCGCCTGCACGGAGCGACCGTGGGCGAGTAGCGCGTGGTGCCCCGCAAGCAACACTTCCGCGAAGCGCAGGCGATCCCCGGGCGCGTGTCGACCCTCGTGGTGCCCAGCGCCGATGAACACCTGTGGCTCGTTCAGCGTCATCCAATTGCGCACGCGATCCGAGAGCTTGCGCGCGATCACATCCGCGAATTCCCCGAACCACTCGACCGTGTCGCGGTTCAGCCAACCGCCGCGGTGATACAAGGCGAGCGGATAGTCCCAATGAAAGAGCGTGACCCACGGGTCGATGCCCGCGGCCAGCAACTCATCCACCAGGCGATCGTAAAAATCCAACCCCGTGGCGCTCACTTTGCCTACGCCGTCTGGGATCACGCGGGGCCAGGAGATGCTCAGGCGGTAGGCGCCGAGCCCCACTTGCTTCATCAGCGCGACGTCTTCGCGGTAGCGATGAAAGTGATCGCACGCGACGTCGCCACTTTGGCCGTTCCACACCATGCCGGGCTTGCGAACAAACATGTCCCAGGTGGACAAGCCTTTGTCCGCCTCGAACGCGGCGCCCTCGATCTGATACGAAGCAGCGGCAGCGCCCCACACGAAGCCGCGCGGAAAGGGGTGACTCATCGGCAGTCACTCTTCCTCAACGGCCCTTGAAACGCCAGTACTCCGTGGCGTTGCCAAGCGCCTCGCGTACGTAACGATGCTTGCCCAAGCGTGACTAGCCAGCGAGCGCTTTGCGCACGCCGTCCAGCAGAATATCGGGAGTGAACGGCTTGGGCACGAGCACCACGTCGCCATCGAGGCCGCCGATGCCCGTCAGCACGTCGCCCGCGTAGCCCGACATAAACAACACGCGCAGCCCGGGGTACTGCGTGCTCAACGCATCGCGCAAGGCACGACCGTTCATGCGCGGCATGATCACGTCGCTGAGCAGCAAATCGATGCGGCCGCCTTCTTGGCGCGCCAAATCCAGCGCGGCTTGTCCGTCGGCCGCGGCGAGTACGCGGTAGCCATTGCGTTCCGGCACGCTCTTCACCAGTGAGCGCACGCTCGGGTCGTCCTCGGCCACAAGTACGGTCTCGCCGTGCCCCGGCAGCGCCGGCACCACCGCCAGCGCCACTTCAACGGTGTCAGAGGTGCAAGGGAGTGAAGGCCAGCAACTGGCGCACCAGTTGGCGTGCGCCCTCCGCGGCTTCCAACACCAACGCGAGATCCGCGACGGTGTGCCCTTCGACATCCAGCAAGCCGTAGCAGGCGACGAAGATCGTGTCGCGCAATACGCCGCGTTCGAGCAACGCTTCGAGCTCGGTGAGGTCCGGGCTTTGCGGTCGCTGCTGCGCGGGGAGCTGCAGAAAGCGCGCCAGCGCGGGGTCTTGCGCGTCGCTGCGCACGTTGTCCAAGCTCTCCCCGAGGAAGTCAGCTTGTCCGCGCTCGGTATCGATCACGCGCGCGAACAAGCATTGTGCGCTGCCATCCAAACCTAAGTAGAATGCCATCCGCCGCGGCCCTCCGCGGCGGATGCTACCAGAAAGCTAGGAGCGAGCGTCAGTGCGTGGCTTCACAGCGCAAGCTGCTCGCGTTGCAGTGCGTGCCGTTCGCGCATCGCTTCCCTGTTCCGCACACCGCGCCCGCCGCGCCTGCGCCTGCGCCTGCGCCTGCGCCTGCGCCTGCGCCTGCGCCTGCGCCTGCGCCCGCGCCCGATCCTGCTGCATTGCTCTGACTCAGCGCCTGGTTGATGAGCGCGTGAAATGCGTCGACCCGGGTGTAAATATTCTCCGAATCTGGCCCATCGCAGTTCGGCCCACCGCGCGACACGATGCCGACCACGCGCCCCTGTGGATCTAGTGCAGGGCCGCCAGAATCACCATTACAGCTGAGCACGCCGACCTCAAATTCCGCGACAGACTCGCCCAGAATCTTCACATTGCTGCGCGTCATCTTCTTGCCTGCGGCGGCCGAATCGCCCCGCTTGCCGAAGCCCACGCCGCGCACTGCCTTCACGCCAGTGAGCGAGCCCAAACTCAGCGGCGTGACCCCCGTGACCGCTCGGTCCAGTTCGATCAGCGCCACATCGTGGTCGCACAGCACGTCGCTCTCGGGCACAATCACCCGCAGACCGTTGGCCACCGGGCGCGCGCTCTGAAAATCATCCCCCACCAAAATCGTGAACGAATCCGCTGCGCGCTCGCCCTGAATTTGCGGCGATCGTGCTGGGCAATCCACGCCCTCCGCGGTTTGGCTGACGCAGTGCCGCGCGGTGAGCACCAAGCGCGGGCCGATCAAGCTCCCCGTACACAGACCCTCACCGCCAATATCGATGGCGACGACGGCCGGATCTTTCGAGCGATCCGTCGTCCCGCCGACGATCGGATCTTCAGCGGACTGCGTGTCGTCGCTCGCATCCGGTGCGCCCGCCGAGCACGCGGCGAGCGCTAAAGACAACAAAGAAAACCCTAAAAACAATTGGTACTTCATGATGAAACCTCCCTGAGGTCGCGTCATCGCAAGGCGAATGCCAAGCCGCTGTGCCGCAAGTTTTCCGCAAATTCGGCAATCCGGCGCTGGCGGTCGCCGGCTATGCCACTGGCGCCCCGCACGCTCTCGCGAGAATGAGCAGATGTTGAGGAAAACTGGCGCGTTGAACGGCGCGCTTCCGCTCGCGGCCCAATCGGGGTAGTTCATGGACATGCCGTCCTTCGATTCCGCCCGGAACTGCCACATCGTGCGCATCGTGTACGACGGCCCCGGCATGGCCGGCAAAACCACGAACCTGCAGCGCATTTGCGACGTGATCCCGAGTTCGCGCCGCAGCGAGCTGTACACGCCGGCCGAGCTCAAAGGCCGCACGATGTTCTTCGACTGGCTCGAGATCGACGGGCCGAGTCAGAACGGCCAAGCCCTCAAATTCCAGCTCATTACCGTGCCCGGGCAGGTCGAGCGCGCGTACCGGCGGAAGCCGCTGATCGAAATGGCGGATGTGGTGGCCTTCGTGTGTGACTCGAGCCCCGGGCAGGTCTCGGACACCATGCGCACGTTCTCGCGCCTGCGCGCCTTGATGCGGCGCCGCAAAGACAAGCTGCCGCTCATCGTCCAGGCTAATAAGCAGGACGTGGCCGGTGCCCTCAGCCCGGACAAACTCAAGAAACGCCTCAAGTTGGACGCCACAGTGCCCGTGCTCCCGGCGACCGCAGCCAGTGGGGGCGGCGTCAAAGAAACGCTGATGACCGCGATTCGCGCTGGCGTGCACACGCTGCGTGATTCACGCATCACCCCGCTGGCCAAAGCCTTCGCCAACGCGGATGCACTGTTCGACCACGTGCTCAGCTTCGAAGACACGCCCAACACGGATGAAGTGGTCGACGCCGAGGAGCTGCACATCGCCGCGGAAGACGTGGACGTGGAAACCGCCGCTGCGGCCGCGCAATTGCAAGCCGCCTCGCTGGATGACCTGGAAGCTCGCGCGCGGCGCGCCGTCAGCCGCAACCGCTCGCATTCAACCAGCAAGTGAACGGCGGGTCACGGTGCGCGTTGCTAGCGCTCGTTGACTGCGCAGTCACGAGCGCAGCTGCGGGCCCGGTGCATCGCCGCCGTTTCGCGCCCGGTGACGCCACGCTTGGACGTCTCACTCAGTGCGCTGGGCCGGCGTATTGCCCGACACCGATCACGCGGTCTGATGCTCGGCGTGTCACCCGAGCTGGGGCTGTGGTGACACGCGCTCTCGGGCTATTTTCAGGCTAAGTCGAACAACAGCACTTCAGCGTCGTGCACGCCGCTGAGCTGTAGCGCGCGCTCGTCACTGACCTGTACGGCATCACCCGTCGCTAGCTCTTGCCCGTTCACGCGCAGTTTGCCACGCGCCACGTGCAGCCAGGCGTGCCGCCCTGCAGCCAATGTGTAACTCGCGCTTTCGCCCTCGGCGAATAGGCCGGCAAATAGCTTCAGATCTTGATGCACGACCACCGCGCCGTCGGCACCGTCACGAGAAGCGACAAGCCGCAGCTTGCCTTGACGGTCTGCCGTGGAAAAGTGCTTTTGCTCGTAACCGGGGCTGATGCTCCGAGCTTCGGGCACGACCCAAATCTGCAAGAAGTGCACAGGCTCATTCGGCGACGCGTTGAACTCGCTATGCCCAACTCCGGTACCCGCCGTCATGCGTTGCACGTCACCCGGCTTCATCACCGAGCCATTACCCATCGAATCCCGATGTTCGAGCGCGCCGTCGAGCACGTAGGTCAGGATCTCCATGTCGCGATGCGAGTGCGTGGGGAACCCCTTACCGGGAGCCACGCTGTCATCGTTGATGACGCGCAGTGACCGAAAGCCCATGTGCTTCGGATCGTGGTAGTCACCGAACGAAAATGTATGCCAGGAATCCAGCCAACCGTGCTGGGCGTGACCGCGTTCCGGTGCTCTTCTCAGTGTGATCATCGCTGCCTCCAAGTGAACAGCTGTCAAGGTAAGCCTAGTGGCGCATACGCGGAAGACCAGCGCCGACAATTGAGTGGTGCGCAGCCGCAATGGCGGCAAACAGCAGCGGTTGAGCAGAGGAGCCGCTTGGCAAGCGCGATGGGCCGCCTATCCTAGCGTTCGTGGACGCGAACTCGACTCAGCACGCTCAGGTCCTGATCCTGCCCGGCCTCGGAAACTCCGGGCCGCAACATTGGCAGTCGCTCTGGGAGCACGCCCACGGCTATCAGCGCGTGGAGCAAGCCAATTGGGCCCAACCGAAGCTCGCCGATTGGCTGGGTAACCTCGAGCTCGCGGTCTCACACGCGCAAGCGGGCGTGGTGTTCGTCGCGCACAGCCTCGCCTGCTCGTTGGTCGCGCACTTCGCGCAGCTGGGCGGCGAGGCGACCAAGCGGGTGCGGGGGGCATTCCTGGTTTCGCCCGCAGACGTTGAATCACGCCGTTGCACCCCCGAGGAAGTGCGCTGCTTCTCGCCCATTCCGCTCAGCCCGCTACCGTTCCCCGCGCGCGTCGTGTCTAGCTCGGACGACCCGTACGTGGATCGCGAGCGCGCCGAGCATTTTGCGCGCTCCTGGGGCGCGGAGTTCGTGAATATCGGCTGCCGCGGTCACATCAACGCCAGCTCGGGCCTGGGCGCGTGGCCCGAAGGCCACCAGCAATTTCGAGGCTGCCTCGCCAGCTGGCAGACGCCCTGAAAGGCGCCTTGTCTAACGGCCTCGGCGCTGGAGAATTGCGCCGGATCTGGAACCGGTTCCCGTTCTGGAGATTTCGGCTATACTCAGAGAATGTGGCGATTCTTACGGGTTTCGGCGGCTGTGTTGGCGTCCGCTTCGGTATCAGTGCTGGGCGGCTGCGACGCCGGTTCCTCCTCCACGTCTGGCGATGGCACCGGCACCGGCACCGGCAGCACGCCCGCTACGCTCAAGGGCTGCACGCCTGATAAAGACGTGACCACCGCCCCGGGCGGCTACTACACGAACGGCACCACGGTGTGCAGCGCTGACGGCGCCGCGCACCTCTTCCACGGCGTAGATCGCCCGTCATTGGAGTGGGATTCCGCGGGCGAATGGAACGATTCGGAAGGCATCCCCCGCTCGGACTTCGCGGCCATGGCCGCTTGGCACGCGAACGTCGTGCGCATTGCACTGAATCAGGATTTCTGGCTCGCCGGCGCCACCCTCTTCGATCCGAGTTACGCCGCCACCGTCGACCGAGCCGTGAAGGACGCCGAAGCTTCGGGGCTGGACGTGATCCTCGATCTCCATTGGTCGGATCGCGGGGATTTGACGGTCTCCGTCGCCGGCCAGGGCCAAGGCAAAGCGGGCCACGCCGATCAGCAGCAAATGGCCGATGCGAATTCCAAACAGTTTTGGACTGAAGTCGCGGACAAGTACAAGAACGACGGGCACGTGCTATTCGAGCTGTACAACGAGCCTCACGACATCACCTGGGAAGTCTGGCTGCACGGCGGCACCGTCGGGAATTACCAAGCCGTGGGCATGCAGGATCTTTACGACGCGGTACGCGCAACCGGCGCGAACAACGTCGTGATCGCGGGCGGTACTGGCTGGGCGTTCAACCTTTCCGGCGTGGCTAAGAACAGCATCCAAGGCTACAACATCATGTACGCCACGCACCCGTACTACCCGCAGGATCCCGCGACGCAATGGGACACCAACTTCGGCTACCTCGCGTCGCAGGACCTCGCGCCGGTGATCGCCACGGAGTTCGGTGACCACTCGACTAGCTGCACCGGGGACTGGGATACGAAGCTCACGCAGTACGCCGACCAACACCAGATCTCGTGGACCGCGTGGGCGTGGTGGACCGCCGGCTGCTCGTTCCCAGCGCTGATCTCGGATTGGAACTACACGCCCACCGTGCAAGGCGAAGCCGTCAAGGCCGCGCTCGCGAGTTACCCGTACGAGCCGGGGGGTGCGCCGAGCGGCGGCGCGGGCGGAAACGGTGGCGCAGGCGCGGGTGCAGGCGCAGGCGCAGGCGCAGGCGCAGGCGCAGGCGCGGGTGCAGGCGCAGGCGGAGACACTGGCGCAGGCGCAGGCGGAGACAGTGGCGCGGGCGGAGGCAGCGCGAGCGCTGATGACGCCGGGAGCGCTGGAGTCGCTGGGCGATAGCGAAATGCGTAGCGCTGGCTGGGCATTGCTGGCGGCTGCGCTTTGGAGTTGTTCGAGCAATTCGTCATCACCCTCAGCACTGACGGCAGGTGCCGGCGGTCAGCCCGTGCCGAGCGCGGCCGGAACAGGCGGCGTGCAACCGTCAAACAGCGGCAACGCAGGCATGACCGGAAGCAGCGCAGGCATGACCGGAAGCAGCGCAGGCATGACCGGCGGCAGCGCAGGCACCTCTTCCCTCCCGACATTCGGCGGCGCTAGCGGTGGCGAAACAGCCGCCATTCCGAGCTATTTCATCGGCGCGGACATCACGGACCAAGAGCCTGCGCCGGCTGCCGCGCAGGATAATTTGCTCGCGCTACTCAAGGCTCACGGTTTCAACTTCATCCGGCTGCGCACCTTCGTCGATCCGAAGGCGGTGGACGGCTACGACAAGACCGACGGCTACGACGACCTCGCCCACACCGTTGCGTTCGGGGCACGCATCAAAGCGGCGGGCATAGGTCTCCTGGTAGATTTTCACTACAGCGACAATTGGGCCGACCCTGGTAAACAGTGCATCCCCGTGGCGTGGCAAGGGTTCAGCACGATCGCGGCGCTGTCTGAGGCCGTGCACGACTACACCAAGGCAGCGATCACAGCGCTGGTCGCGGGCGGCGCGCGCCCGGATATGGTTCAAATCGGCAACGAAACCACGCCGGGCATGCTGCTTCATCACTGCGACACGGCAGGACAACCGCTGACCGGCGTCACGATCCCCATCATTGGCGCAGCAACCAGCGCGGGGTGGCCGAACCTGGGTAGCCTGCTGAAGGCCGGTGTCGCCGGTGTGCGCGAGGTCGATCCGAAGATCCTCGTCTCGCTCCATATCGACCGCGGCAACGACTTCGCCACGACCAAGAATTGGCTAGATAATGCGCTCCAGCAAGGCGTCAAGGTCGATGCGTTCGGTGAGTCTTGCTATCAGACGTATCAAGGCGATCCGAGCAGCGTCAGCAACACCGTGAACGGTTGGACCAAGACGTTCGCGGCGCTCACCCTGGCGTACCCAGAGCTGAAGTTCTTCGCGGCCGAATATGGGCCGCTCGAGCGTCAGATCAACGATGTGCTGTTCGCGCTGCCCAATCAGCAAGGGCTGGGCACCTTCGCTTGGGAGCCAACAACCCAAGGTGATTGGAATGCGAGCCAGCCTTCCGACCCCACGGGCACGCCGAGCCACGCTCTGGTTCAACGCATGGGCAACACGTACACCGCCCTGCCGGACCTAGCGCTCTATGATCCGATGAAGGCAGCGTACGCGCCGCGACTCTGAGGCGACCCTCAACTCATTTCGGAACGTCGACGACCTCGCACTTGCCTCCGACGCAGTCGGTGAGGCCACCGCCCGAGTTACAGCAATCTGTCGCTGTTGAGCACGCATCACCGATGCCCATGCAAGCGAGCGAGGTCTTGTCGACGCATTGCCCGCCCACACAGAATCCGGAGCAGCACTCGAAGCCGGAGGTGCAGGCAGGCCCCTTTGCGGGTGCCTTCGGCGTTTCGATGCATTCCGCGAGTGCCCAGAAGCCGCGCATGTTCGGTGTGTCGTCTTGACCTTCCACGTAGAAGGCGGGGTGGCTCGGGTCGACCGTTCCGAGTTCTTTGTCCACGGCGGCGAGCCACAGACGGCGCTTGCCGTTGATCACGGGCCCTGTGTGCGCATTGCCCCAATCACGCATGCTGGTGAACACAACCCAGGAGTAGCCTCCGCGGCTGATTGGGCAGAACGTCGGCTCGCGTTGCGTCATGTGATCGGCAACGTTCGGTGGGTCGTCGAGATTGGCCATGCGGATCGGTGCACCGCCGGCACTGGGACTGACCCAGAGTTCGCCGCTGTCGTCCGTGCCGTCGACGCAGTTGGGCATGCCGTCCGTTGTGTTCGCCTTGTGGCAACCCGTCGAGTATTGCCCGCTGTGATAGGCGATGTATTTCCCATCCGGGCTAAATGATGGATATCCGAGTTGATTGTCACTAGCCGGCAAAGCGCTGGCCGTCACAACCTCATGAATATTCAGGCCATCGAACTTGGGCTTCGACTGATCGAAGTCTAGATAGATGATCCGCTCAGCCGGCGTCGGCAGCACGTTGTCACTCAGATCGGAACCGACACCGACCTCAACCAACGCTAGCTTGGTGCCATCGGGCGCGAACGACGGCATTTGTACGCCGTCGCTTTTATTGGTGGCGAGTACGTCACCCATTGGCAGCACCATGTCGTCCAAACCGGAATCCGCAATCACCTCCCCCGTCGCCGTAGTGGCAAGGGAGATGAACTTCGAGCCCGGGATGAACGCGCCGTTCGTGATGTCCGCTCGCCCGCCGAATACTACGTACTTGCCGTCCGGCGTCAGCGCAGAGTTTGCCCCAGACTTCGTGGTCAGGTTCGTTGGCGCCGTCGGGTCCGCCGTGGAGAACGCCGCCCAGGCACGAACTCCGGTCCAGTTGCTGTACGGCGCAGCCGTCTTCGCCAACGGGTCCTCGATTGTCGCGACCATCGTCGAGCCGTCCGCACTCACCGAGTGACACCCCATGCAGCGGCCTTGATACAACGCCTCCGGTTTCGCACCCTGCCCCGGATACAAACGTTTGATACTGCCGATGCGCGTTGTGATGTCCGTCGGATCCGTCTGCGACGCTGTCCAATAATAAATCGCACCACGCAAGCTCTCGGGCGCGATCGTGAAGGTTTCCGACACGGAGGTATACGCCTTCGACGTCACGGAATCCCAGCGCGACACCGTGAGCGTCAACGGATCACCGGTGTTCGACGAGGTCACGCGGTCCCACGCATCTTGCGGCACGCGCACCTGGGCAGGCGCGGTTACGGTCGTGAAGTAATCCAGCGCATAGCCCTTTTCGCCCAGTTGAATGCGGTACACATCACCGCTCGGATTGGGCGCATTCCACATCATCAGTGGCGACGCCAAACCGAGGGGGAATACCGTTTTGTCGTACGGATAAAGCAGCGCGGTGAGCGCGGAATCCGCGGGCAACGCGCCGGTAGTCAGCGCGTCGATCGCAGGTTGCGCGACCGGACCGCCGACACTCGACTCGGCAATGTTCACGATCAGATCCGCCTTGGCTTCGAGGCCACCGAACACGGCGTGCAACACGCCCGTGCCAGCGGCGGTGCCCGTGGCCGTCAACACGGCCGGCGGCCCCAGCAAAAACGATGCGATGTCCGGACGATCAAACTCTAGTGACTCAGCCGCAACGACAACCTTCGCGCCGCCCGCGACCGTCGCCTTCAAGGTGTACGTGGCGGTCTTCACCGCGCCCGCCGTGTTCAGGTTGAGCGTGACTGACGGCGGATCGAACGCGAGCGCCGTGGCGACCACGTGATCACCGCCCGTCATGTCACCACCCTCACCCACGATCAGATTGCCAGTAGCGGCGCTGCCGCCGTTGCCAACCGCGGCGGTGCCATCACCGCCATCACCACCACTGACAGTGCCTGCGGCACCGAAATCGG
>JBDTJC010000350.1:0-6493 GCA_039936055.1 Polyangiaceae bacterium
GCGAGCGGCTCACCGAGGACGCGATTCAAGAACGTCGATTTCCCGACGTTCGAGCGCCCCACGATGGCGATGGTTCCAAAACGCATGAATGTAAGAATCCGATGGCAAGCGCGGGCAAGGACGAGAAGGTCCGAACCGCGGTCAAATGACCGCGCGCCGCGCAGACCTTCCACCATTTCTCTGCGGTTGCAACGATAAGCAACACCGGGTAGCACTCCGCGGGCGACGATGAGTCAGGAAAACGCGGGCGATTCGGGAGTCGGTGCAGTCGATGACCCACTAAATCCCGACAAAAAGGGACCGGCCCCGGTCCCTTGGGCCAAGCGCTCGCCATTCTTGGCATGCTTCGCGCTGCTCGTTGCTGCCCTGAGCTTGTTCGCGCCGCTCGCTTCCGGCGGCATCTGGGACCCGCCCGAGCGCGAAGTCGCGGAGCTCGCGCGCCGGGTCGCCCTCAACTTGCTCGGTGGGCACGACCTAGCCGTGATCGGCGCCAACAATGCAGTTCCGACGCGTGGCGAGCTCGCGCGCGGGGAATTGCCGTTTACTTCCATTGCGGCGGGCTTCCGGGTCTTCGGGTTGCATGAGTGGGCCGGTCGCCTGCCGCTCGCCTTGTGGGGGGCGCTTGGCCTGGTCGCTACGTACTTGCTGGTGCGCCGACTCGCGGACCAGCGCAGCGCGTGGTTCGCGGTGCTCGTGCTGTCCACCATGCCGCTGTATTTTTTGCACGCGCGCACCATGCTCGGCGACATCGTGACGATGGCGGCCTTGGCGCTAGCGATTTCGGGCTGGGGGCTCGCTGTGTTCGATCGCCGGACAGACGAGCCACTGGCGTCGCGCGTGCTGTTCTTGGGTTTGGGGCTGCTCGGCATGGCATGCGCACTCTTAGCGCGTGGCGGCTTGATCGGCATCGCCGTGCCCGCGTTCAGCGTCGGGGTGACGTGGCTCGTCTTGCGCGCATCGCGCGTCACCTCCGCGGAGCGTTTCGGTGACGCTCTCGGTGCCCTCAGTCTGGCGTTGGGGGTGCTCGTTGGATTTGCGGCGTGCCGCGCGTTATACCTGGCGCCTCGCGTGGGGGCGCCGTTCAGCTTGCTACTCGGCAGCGCGGTCAATCGCCCGCGCGTGCTACCCACTTTCGACAGCGTGCTCCTGCAGCTCGGGCACGCCTTGTTTCCGTGGAGCGCCGTGCTCCCGGTCGCCCTCGGTGCGCTGCTGCGTGCGCCGCCCGTGCCTGCGGGGCTGGCGCGCGAGCGCGAAGCCGCGTTGCGCTTGCTCGTGCTGGCGCTGCCCGTTGTTGCCTGGTTCGGCTACGGCATTGCGGAGCCGGTCGTGGGCACGATGCCGTTCGGTGCAGTCGCCGCTCTGGCCATCGCGGTTGCGCTCTTCGCGCGTGACTTCGAGCGAGGTGCGCCCTCCTCCCGCGCCGTGCCGATGGTCGTTTGCGCCCTCGCGATCTTGCTGCTCGTGGACTTCAAGAACTTCCCCGAGAAGAGCCTGAGCGCATTTTGCGTCGCGGACGTGCATTTCCCAGACAGCTTCAAAGAGACCGCCGCACACCTCCTGGAGTCGCTCACCCTGATCTTCTGCGCGGCGTTTTTCTTCCTGCTCCAAGAGCGCTCAAAGCACGAAGACGAGCGCTTCGACGCCAAGACGTATCGGGCGTGGTGGAGCGCCTTGCGCGAGTTGTGGGCGGGCAATCTTCAGTTTGCGATGCTGGTGTTGGAAGCGGCGCTGGTCGGGCTGTGGCTGCTCGGCCTCTTGGGGGATCGCGTGCAGAGCCTGAATCGGCTGGATGCCCTGGGCGCCGCTCAGCGCGGCGTCGTGCTCCGTTGCGCTTGCGCGTTGCCGCTGTTGGTCGTCTCGCCGTGGGTCGTCACCGCGATTCGCGATGCATTCCGCACCTTGTTCGACCCGGAACTCGGCGCATTGTTCGGTTCAGGCCGCGTCTCGCGCTGGCTCGCGGGTGGCGTTTCACGCGGGCAGGCAGCCTTGTACACCGGGGTAGGGTTCGGCTTGTGCTTGAGCCTCGTGTACTATCCACGCCTTGCCGCGCAGATTTCCCCGAAGCAAGTGTACGAGGCGTACCAGCGTGAGGCGAAGTCAGGTGAAGAGCTGGGCACGCTCGGGGCGGGCTCGGCCAGTGCGAGTTACTATGCGGGGCGCACGGTGCCGTCATTCGCGCTCGCCTCAAGCGCGTTCGATTGGCTCATCTCGTCTGCGGGGGCCGCTACGGGTCGTCGCTGGCTGGTAATTCGCGATAGCGATCTCGCGCCGCTGAATAGTCTGTACCGTGCGCGCGCGACGCCCGCCCGCAATCTGCCGGTCTTGGATGCGCGCTCCAGCGAAATCCTGCTCGCGTCGAATCAGTTGGACGGCGTACCCAACCAGAACCCGCTCGCACGCTATGTCATGGAGCACGCGCCGCACCCTGCCCACGTGCTGGATGCAAACCTAGATGACAAGCTCGACGTGCTCGGCTGGGACACGCTCGACGTCGACGGCCGGCCGGTCGCAGCTGTCGAGGCCGGTCGCCACTACGAGTTCGTGATCTACTATCGTGTGGTGCAGCCGATCACCGGCAGCTGGGAAACGTTCATTCACGTGGATGGGTTCCAACGGCGCTTCAACGGCGACCACCCGACCCTGGACGGAAAATATCCATTCAATCTCTGGCACGTGGGCGACTTCATCTCCGACCGCTGCAACTTTGTGTTGGAGCCCAACTTCGGCGCTGGGAAGTACCGGGTGTACTTCGGGCTCTACAGTGGCAGTCGGCGGCTCGAGGTCCGGCGCGGCGCAGCCGAGGAAAACCGCCTCGATGCCGGCTTCCTCGAAGTGCGGTGAGGGCGGGGGGGTGAGGCGCGCCGCTTTCTTGGCAGAGTCCGGGGGTGGCCCGCTGAATCTGGGCGTCGCTGACCTTCTCGTGCCCCGTGCCCGTGCCCGATCGCCTTCTCAGATTTTGCGGCTTTTGTAGGGTCGCCTCGCGGCAGCCTGCGTGCGCCAGTGCGGAGCGATGTTGGGCCGCGCGTCCGTTTTTCGGGCACGGGCACGGGCACGCTACGCGAGAGTCAGCATTCCGGGGCGGTTGACCGGCTGCGGGGGACAATCCCCCTACGAGAGATGCGTGACTCCGGCGCGCAATGGGGTTAAGCGAAAGCCGTGAGCGATGAGGGCAAGCCGTCAGATCCACCGCCGGTCTCCGAGCGTCGGAGCTACGAGCGTATCGAGGTTGAGTGGTCCGTGGACTGCGAGACCGAGCAAACGTTCTTGTTCGCGAGCATCACCAACATCAGTGAGATGGGGATCTTCGTCGCCACCCACGAGCCCCTAGAAGTGGGCACGCGGCTCACGCTGCGCTTCGGAATGCCGCACGAGGAATCGCCGTTCATCCTGCACGGGCAGGTAGCGTGGGTGAACCCCATCCGGTTGCTCTCGGACAACCCGAACCCGGGCATGGGCGTCCGCTTCGTCGACCTCTCGCCGGAGAACCGCGAGCGGATCATCAACTCCGTGCGCACTATCGCGTACGTGCGCGACAACACGAACTGAGCGGCCGCCGCCTGAAAAGGTGGATTGTTCCGGCTACTACGCAGTTCCAGCGCAAGCGCGAAGCGATTTACGCGCCTTTACTGACGAAACCGTGACCCCGCCCTAGCCGGCCGCTGCTAGAGTTCCGCAACCGATGCGCCCCCGTGTTGCTGCCGACTACCGCACCCTGCTCTGGGTAATGATCGCTCCCGCGCTGATTGCGGTTCAATTCGCGCGCCCGAATTTGGTCCCGTATCTATGGTGGGTGAGTGCGTACTTCGCGCTTGCGTGCGGCGTCATCGCCCACAACCACAATCATTGCCCGACCTTCAAGGGCAAGCTCCAGAATCAGATCTTCGGTAACTGGATCTCGATTTTCTACGGTTACCCGACGTTCGCCTGGATCCCGACTCACAACCTGAATCACCACAAGTACGTGAATCGGGCGGGGGATGCGACGATCACTTGGCGCTACACGAATCGCCACAACCTGCTGGTCGCGATGACCTATTTTTTCGTGTCGAGCTACTGGCAGAGCGACCCAATCAAGACCTTCATTCGCAAGGCCAAGGACGGCAACCCGTCGTTGTATCGCCGCATTCTGCTCCAGTACACGATTTGGGGCGGCGCTCATCTGTCGCTACTCGCGCTCTCGGTTGCGCTGCACGGTTTGAAGACCGGCCTGTACGTGTACGTGATGACCTTGCTGATCCCCGCGTTCTTCGCGCTGTTTACGATCATGCTCTTCAATTACGATCAGCACGTGCACACCGACCCCTGGTCGAAGCACAATCATTCCCGCAGCTGGGATGGCAAGGTCCTCAATTTCCTGCTGTTCAACAATGGTCTGCACTGCGCTCACCACGAGAACCCGGCCAGTCATTGGAGCCGGCTGCGTGAGGACCACGCGGCCATCGCGCCACTGATCGATCCTGCGCTGATCGAGCGCAGCTTGTTCTGGTACTGGACTCGCGAGTACTTTGTTGCGCCGTTCATCCCGAGCATGGGGTCGAAGCAAATCGGCCGCGCGCCGTTCGACGCTCCGGACGGGAACCCCGTGAACGTGACTTCTGCGGATGTGGAAGTCGGCGAAGCCGGCACCAACGCGCAGATGGTCGTCGGCTCCTGAGTTCCGTCGCGCCTTACTGACTCGGTGTGGCCGGCTTGCTCTGCGCGGGCTTGGTGGGCGCAGCGGCCGCTGGCCCCGCGCTCGCTGCTTTGGCAGCTGCCGTGCTCTTGCGAGCGGCGACCTCTTGGGCCGAGCGTTGGTCGAGTTCGGCGAGCGCCTCCGTGGCTCGGGCCTTGTAGGTCGCGTCGGCGGCGAGCGTCTCGTAGGTTTGGCGGGCCTGCGAAAGTTCGCCCAGCGAACGGTAGCAATCCGCCGCCTGCCACGCGGCGCTGTTACCGACGGTGCCCGGGTAACGTGTGTGCACGTCCTCGAAGCGTGGCGCCGCGCTCGGGCAGCCAGACACCATGCGTAGCGCTTGGACCTCGTACAGAGCGGCGTTCGGCGCGTGCGAGCCTCCTTGATTGGCGATCTCCCCGAACCGGCGCTGGGCCTCCGAATAGCGGGCATCCCGGTACGCGGCCATCGCCGCGGCGTAGCTCGCGTCGCTCTCGCTCGCGCTGCCTGTGTCGGCGCTCGGTTCCTCCGCCAACTTGTCGTTGGAGTCGAGATTCGCGAGCCCACCAGCGCGCGCTTCGCCGAGCGCAGTGGGTGCAGGGGGTGTCTCAGGAGCGAGCTCTGCGGGAGCTGCTGCGGCCTTGGCTTCCGACGCACGCTCGCGCGGTGCGATTGCGTCGTTGGAGTGCGCGGTAGCACGCGCGGCGCCTGGAGCGCGCGCGGGTTCCGCTTCAGTCGCGCTGCCCTTCTTGGACACGACGGCGACTGAGTCGGTGTCACCTTCGGGCACGCCACGCTCGGTGACCAATACGTGCTCGCGATCACCGGGCTGTGCGCGCAGGAAAAACAAACTCGAGCCGATCATCAACATCAAAAGCGCTGCCATCGACAGCTGCGGTCGCATTGCGTAGCCGGCGACCAGCGACAAGCCACGACCCAAACGCTTGCCCAATGGAAGCTGCCGCGTCGCGTGTCGTTCGGCCTCCAGGATGCGCAACTCCAGACCATCCGGTGGCTCCACCAACGGCAACACGCCGACCTCGCGCGTCGCGCGCAGACCAGAGCCGATGCCGCGACAGCGCGTGCAATGCTCCATGTGCCGCCGAGCGGCGGCACTGGTCAGCTCGTCCAGCTCGTCGTAGAGCAGGTCGAGCACGATTCGGTCGAACTTCTCGCAATCCACGGTAAAATGCCTAGAAACGCCTCAGCGCAGTGCGCGGGCGTACTCCTCGAACTCGCACAGGGCGGCCTTCAACCGGTCGAGTGCGTAACGCATCCGACTCTTTACGGTGTTCTCTCCGACGCCCGTGATCTCGGCGATGTCCTTGAACGGTAAGTTTGCCACTTCGCGCAGCAAGAACACTTCCCGTTGATCGTCCGGGAGCGAGTCCACCGCCTTGACGATGGACGAGCGCACCTCGGACGAGACCGCCGTCCGCTCGGCGCTGGCGTGGGGGCTAGGATCGGAAATCGAATCCAGCAGGGACGGCGCGTCCGGGTTGTCGCTCGCGGGCTGATCGAGCGACGCATGGCGGCGATGCGAAAATTTGCGCAACTGGTCGATGCACAGGTTTCGAGCGATGGTGTAGAGCCAGGTCAGAAATCGTGCCTCGTGTTTGAAGTCGGCGGCGTTTTGAACCAAGCGCATGAACACGTCCTGCGTCACATCTTCAGACACCGATGGCACACGGAGTTGGCGCAGCACGAAGTTGTAGATGGGGCGGTTGTGTCGACGCACGAGTTCCACGAACGCTTCGCGCTCGCCTCGCTGGTAGCGCACCATGAGCATTTCGTCCGTTGCATCGCCCTGCACGGCCGCCATTCGGGATTTCACTCTCGCCGGCT
>JBDTJC010000351.1:0-11418 GCA_039936055.1 Polyangiaceae bacterium
AACCCGGCAGAGTGGAGTTGACGTTGCATTGTTCCGTCGATCCCTTGTCGCACACGCGAGCTTGGTCCAGCGTCGCGAGATAATCATTCTTTAGCTTGGCGCAGTCTGCGCCGCCGCCGGAGCCAGCCGCGCCCGCGCTGGAGCCGCCTGCGCCGGCGTGCGCACCGCCCGAGCCGGCGCTCGAACCCGCTGAACCCCCCGCCGACCCGCCGGACCCCGCCGAGGCGCCGCCTGCACCTGCACCTGCACTCGCCGCGCCGCCGGAGACAGCTCCGGTCCCCGCGTCGCCCGCGTCGCTCGTGGCGCCGCCGCTCGTGTTGACGCTCCCTGCTTCGCCTGCGCCGCCGGCGCCGCCTGGCGCACCTTTGTCCGCCGCGGAGAAGCTGCTGCCACAGGCCACACACACAGAAACCGCGAGCAGCCAAGGATGTGAGGTAAGCATGCTATCTCCTACTTTGAACTGTGCCCCAAGTGGCGCCGCGCCGCCAACGATTGGTGAGCGCGGGCGCGTTGAATACACGTTCGTTACTGACTAAGAGGAGGTGACTTAGCGGCCGCGCAGGCAGGCAAGTCTGCGCTGTCCGCGAGGCGATGTCTGCGCATCGGACCTTCATCAGCCTACTTCATGCGCGCCAGTTTGCTCCTCGGTCATCGCGATGTTCGCCCCGCGCTGCCAGATGGAAGGTGGCAGTGTCAGGTGATGACTTACGGTCTCGAGCAGTTCAGCATCCGCTACACTGGCGCCCGCCCGTGCCTCTCTCGCTGCCTGACATCCTCGCGCCGAAGCTCGATCTGCTGATCGTCGCCATCAACCCGTCGCTGCACTCGGCGCGAGTGGGCTTCTCGTTCTCCGCGAAGGGCAACCCGTTCTGGCGTTTGCTGCACGAATCCGGGTTGACTCCAGTGCTCCTGAAGCCCGAAGAAGAGCGCCGCCTGCTCGAGTTTGGGCTCGGCCTCACGAGCTCAGCACGGCGCGCGACTCGCGAAGCCACGGAGCTGAGTCGCGCGGAGCGAAGCACCGGAGCAACGCGCGTGGTACGGCTCGTCAGCAAACTTCAACCGCGTTACGTCGCGCTGCTGGGGCTCACGTTGTATCCCGTCTTCTTTCCCAAAGGCACCGAGCGCGGGCCTGGCCTCAAGCAGGGCAGCATCGGCGGCGGGCGCGTCTTCGTGTTGCCCAATCCCAGCGGCCGCAACCGAGCTTACCCGGGCTTCGACAAGAAGCTGATTTGGTATCGCGAGCTGGCCGAGCTGGTACGGCGGTAAACCCGACTCACTCCTTTCGCGGCTCTGCGGGGGCCGGGCGCTGGTGGCGTCGCGGCGTCCGGAAACAATTGTCGGAGCGCAGACGGTTTGCCTACATCGGCGGAACCCGCCGCGACAATCAGCCTTTGGTGCCTTGGCGTAACTCTTGTAGAGTCAGGGCGATCACGTTCTTAGTGGCAAAATATCACGTTTGCCACCCGGTGGCGTCGATCGAGCACAAGGGTAGGTAGAGGGAATATGAGCGCACTGGAGACCGTGGACGCCGAGCTCGCAACCGGCAAATTGCGTATTGCGCAGCTCGAGCGAGAAGCCATCGAGCGCAGCGGGGACGCGGCGAAGGCGCTGCGTGCGCAGTTGGATCGCTATCAGTCTTTGGTTCTTGCGATTGCGCAGGTGATCTGGACCAACGATCCGAAGGGCGAAATGGTGGGCGAGCAACCCAGCTGGGCTGCGTACACCGGTCAGACTCCGGAGCAGTACCAGCGCCGAGGCTGGCTGGAGGCCGTGCATGCGGACGACCGCGCGCCCAACCTTGCGCTGTGGGAGCGCGCCGTGCTCGCGCGCGGGCCGTGTGAATACGAGCATCGCCTGCGCCGCCATGACGGGGAATATCGCTACTTCTCGGTGCGCGCTGTGCCGGTGTTTACGGACGACGGAGCGATTCGAGAGTGGGCGGGGATTCACACTGACATTACCCAGCGCAAACTGAATGAGGACCAACTTCGCGCCTCTGCGCTGATGCTCGGCCAGAGCAATCGCGAGCTCGAGGAGTTTGCCACCGTTGCATCCCATGATCTGCAGGAGCCGCTTCGTAAGATCCGCTCCTTCGTCAGCTGTCTGAGGGATGAACAGGCCGCTACGCTAAACTCTGACGGGCGGGACTACCTGGATCGCATTCAGAGTGCCGCCACGCGCATGACCACGTTGGTCGCGGACTTGCTGGAGTTCTCCCGGGTTTCATCGAAGGGTAAGCCGTTCGTCCCGGTTGACCTGAACGAGGTGATCTCGGGGGTGCTGTCCGATCTTGAAGCGCGCTTCGTGCAGACGGAAGGGCGCGCAGAAGTCGGACAGTTGCCCACGATCTTCAGCGACCCGATTCAGATGCGTCAGTTGCTGCAAAACTTGCTCGGCAACGCGCTCAAGTTCCACAGGAAGAACGAGACGCCGGTAGTGCGCGTGAGCGCTGAGATCGTCGAAGCCGTTGATGCGGGCGGTGGCACGCAGCTTGGTAGAGCCTGCCGCATCTCCGTGGCTGACAACGGAATCGGCTTCGACGAGAAATACCTTGATCGCGTGTTTACCATCTTCCAACGGCTTCACGGCCGCGGTGACTACGAGGGCACCGGTATTGGTCTAGCGATCTGCCGGAAAATCGTGGAGCGCCACGGTGGCACGATCAGCGCTCGCAGCGCTCCAGGTCAAGGAGCGACGTTCGTCGTTACCTTGCCCTTGGCGCAGGAGGGCGGCGGGAATCATGGAACGTAGTGCCAAAAATGGCGTTATTCTCCTGGCGGATGATGACCCCGACGATGTGCATATGACTCGTCGTGCTCTGCAACGAAACAACCTCGACGGCGAAGTCTACACGGTGGGGGATGGCGAGGAGCTGCTCGATTTTCTGCATCATCGCGGAAAATTTGCCCCGCCCGCGCTCTCGCCCACGCCCGCGCTCGTCTTACTGGACTTGAACATGCCGAAGATGGACGGGCGTGAGGCGCTCGCCCAGATCAAATCCGACCGCACGCTTGCTCGCATTCCGGTCGTGGTCATGACCACCTCGACGGCCGAGCAGGACATCCTTCGCGCGTACGAGTTGGGCAGCAACTCCTTCATCAGTAAACCGATCACTTTGGCGGAGCTGGTGGACGTGACCCGGGTGCTCGGGGAGTACTGGTTTCAAGTGGTGAGCCTGCCCCACGCGATGGGCGCATGAGCATGTCCAAACCGATCCTGCGTGTCTTGATCGTCGAAGATGACGAAGAGGACTACTTGCTCACGGCAAGGCTACTGCGAGGGAACGCCCGGAGTGCGTTCAGCATCACTTGGGCGAAGACTTGCGACACGGGCTTGGCAGAGCTGAGTAATCCTTACGACGCTTGCCTCGTTGACTACCACTTAGGCGCGGATACAGGGCTCTTTCTGATCGAGCAAGCGCTGGACCGCGGGTTTCGCGGGCCCATGATCCTGCTCACTGGCCGCGGAGATTACGATATCGACGATCAGGCGATGAATGTGGGCGCTGCCGACTACGTGGTGAAAGACGAGATGACGGCGCCGCTACTGGAGCGGGTGATCCGGCACGCGGTTGAACGCCATGTCACGACGCTGGCGCTGAGCAAGAGTGAGGAGCAGCTGCGCCAATCGCAAAAGCTGGAGGCCGTGGGCAGTCTCGCCGGCGGCGTCGCGCACGATTTCAACAATCTGTTGTCGATCGTGTTGAGCTACAGCGAGCTCATCGCGTCGGGTCTCGCAGACGACGATCCGATACGCGCGGACCTGACGCAGATCAGCGAGGCGGGGTTGCGCGCCGCAGGCTTGACGCGGCAGCTGTTGGCCTTCAGCCATCGGCAAGTGCTGCAGCCCAGGGTCTTGGACCTGACTCAGATCGTCTCGAAAATGACGATCATGCTCAAGCGCCTGATCGGTGAAGACGTAGACCTGATTGCGCGCGCCGCCCCGTTGATGTGCCGGATCAGCGCGGACCCGGGACAACTCGAACAAATCGTGATGAATCTGGCCGTCAACGCGCGCGATGCGATGCCGCGCGGCGGTACGCTCACGGTCGAAACTACGAACGTCCTACTGGATGAAGCCTACGCTTCGGAGCATGTTGGCGTGACGGCTGGGCCTCACGTTCTGCTGAGCGTGACTGATTCCGGCGTCGGGATGGAACGCGCGACGTTGGCTCGTATTTTTGAGCCATTTTTCACGACCAAGGAGTTGGGCAAGGGTACCGGGTTGGGGCTTGCGACCGTGTTTGGGATCGTTCGACAGAGTGGCGGGTCGATCTGCGTCGAGAGCGAAATCGGCCGCGGAACGACGTTCAAAGTCTACTTTCCGAGTCACGACGGCGCACTCAGCCCGCAAGCTCTGCCGGCTGCCCTGGAGCGCCCCTCGCTTTTCGGCACCGAAACGATCTTGATCGTTGAGGACGACGAGTTGCTCAGGTCACTGGCGCGCACCATTCTCACTAAATTCGGCTACGTCGTGCTGGACGCGCAGAGTGCGGGGGACGCATGCCTGTTGTGTGAGCAGCACACCGGCGTGATCGACCTGCTGCTCACGGACGTGGTGATGCCGCGCATGAGTGGGCGCCAGTTGGCGGAACGGTTGCTCATCGTGCGCCCCGCTCTGAAGGTCTTATACATGTCTGGCTATACGAACGACGCTGTCGTGCAGCACGGCGTGTTGCACTCGACCATCAATTTCCTTCAAAAACCGATCACGCCCGAGGCACTCGCCCGCAAGGTGCGTGATGTGCTCGACGCTTTGGACTCGATACACGCCGTCTCGGGGGTCATGGAAGTTGCGCCGGTCGTCAATTCGGTGAGCTCGTGAACGACTCAACGCCGGGCGCGGCCTCGCAGGGGCTCAGCTCGGCAAGGGTGACGCCGGCGCGGTTCGAATTTCGATCGCGACGCCGCCCGCGGCGATGGCTGCGCTCGCGGAGCTGTTCTCGGATTTTTCCCGGTTTGCGGAACCGCCAAACCCTGCGGGATGCGTGGCTTTGGGCGTAGCGTCGATCGAATGAGCAATTCGGGGCCGCGTGAGCTTTTCGTGATCGCGGAACGCGGGTATCGCCACGTACCTCAGACAAATCCCGATGGATCCGCGCTCACTGGCCAAGGACTCCGAATTTCGAACCCTTTACGAAGTGCTCCCCGGACCGCGACTGCGCGCGTGCGTGGGCAAGCAGCGTGATCTCGCGCTCCAAATCAGGACCCGAGCCAGACGCGACGGACGCCCGACGGACGCGGCGCGCCGCGCGCTGGCTTGCGGCACCGCGTTGGGTGCGGCCGCGCCCGGATCGGCCGCGCGCGGCGTGACCGGTGAGGACAACTCCAATTCTGGGGAAGACGCGACCGATGTGACCGCCGCGACCGCGGGCTGCGCGACCACGACAGGCTGCGGTTCTTGCCGCGCGGAAGGGCGGCGCCACGCCACGAGCGCGAGCCCCCCAGCCCGATGCACGCCGGCCCCGCGAGCACCGCGTTTCCCGAAACGCTTTGGGCGGCGAGCCGCACGCGCGACGCCCCAGGCGGCGCGGTCGCGGTCGAGCGGCCGGATGTGAGGTGCGGGGCGAGCACTGTCTTCTGCTAGTGCTCGGCGCCGCCCATAAACGATCACAAACTTGCGTGTTGCCTGGATCTGCCGCGGCTTTCGAAAGAAAGTGGTATTACGAAGCCCGGATGCGAGGGTCCAAGCGCTGTCTGCTGGTCGCCGCGCTTGCCTGTTTGTCCACATTTCGCGCAACGCCCTGCGCGGCGTTGACTCTGACGGTGGAGCGCGAGGCGGGAACCGAGGCCTGCCCGGACGAAGTCGCGCTGACCGCGCGCATCCGCGAGGTGCGCGGTTCCGATGCCGAGGGCGGCAGCACGGCCTACGTGGTCCGCTTCAAGCGCACCCGGAAGGGCCTCAGTGCCGAGATCCGCGTCGGGCAAGCGAGCGTGCGTGCCTTGGACACGAGGACGACCAGCTGTGACGTGCTCGCCAAAGGTGTAGCGGTCACGCTGGCGATGTTGATCGACTCCGACCCTCCCACGCCGCCGAGTGCTCCGCCCCAGGTAGCCGCTGCACCTGCTGCGCCGGAGCCAACCGAAACGCCCCGGCCGCCACCGAGCGAACGGGGGAAGGCGCCGCCGAGTGACGCGGGCAAGTTGCTAGCGAGCGGAGCGGGCAAACCGCGTGCCGTTCGCGGGGTGCTCGCCCTCGGCGGGGCAGGCCTCGTAGGCGTGCTGGGGCCTGTCGCCCCGGCCGTCACATTTGAGGGCGGGCTGCGGAGCGGCATTTTTCGTGTGAATTTGGGGGTTATTTGGGGCTTCCCGCGGCAGCTGGAGGTGGCGGCGGGCTCGGTGACGGAATCCCTGTTCGCAGCTACCGTGCGAGCTTGCGCTGCAGTCGTGGGCGGCGAGCGCTCGAGCCTGGCTGTGTGCGTGGGAGCATTTGCCGGTGAGCTGGGCGGTGACGCGCGCGGGTTTGCGGATGTCGAGCGTCATCATCGGCCTTGGTTGGTGTTGCCCGTTGAGTTGTCGGTGGCTCGCTTCTCGGGCCCGCTGGGTTGGGAGCTCAGTGCAGGGGCGCTCGTGCCAGTGGTGCAGCGTGACTTCGGCATCACCGACGCGGGCGTGGCTTATCGCACGCCGGCTCTGGGGGGCTTGTTGGCGCTGCGTGGCGTGATTGGTTTCGGGCACTAGAATGATGCCCATGCGTCGCTTTCGCGGGTTGCTGCTGCTGGTGCTGCTCGGCGTGGCGCTGGGCGTGGCCTCCTGCGATCGCGGCCTAGATATCGTTGGCCGCGCCACGCGACCGATCGAGGGCGGAGGCGGCCTCAATCCGGTGTTGGGGGTGGATGCGGGCACGGCGGTCGGGCAGGGCGGCGCGGGCTCGCTGGTGATCATCAGCTTGCCCTCGGGCTTCACCAGCGCTGATAGCGGGGGCTACAAGCTCGGCGCGCCGATCACCACGACCGGGCTGGGCGAGGGGGGCGGCGCCGGAGACGCGAACGATAGCCCCATGGACACGACGTGCGGTAACATCCTGCTCGGCGTGGTGCGTGATTTTCGCGGCGCCAATGAAGCCGACGGCCATCCGGACTTCGAGGCCATTCTGACCACGGTGGTCACGCCGCGTTTGGTCGCAAGCGCGCTGGGCATGGATCGCAAGCCTGTGTACGCCTCGCACTGTGAAGTCGGCGCGACGCTCGACAAGAAGCAATGCCCGCAAGGCGCAGTCACCACGACGCAGGCGAACTTCGATGAGTGGTATCGGGACACGGCCGGCGTGAACTTACCGTACGTCTTGTATTTCTATTTCAAACCCGAGGCCAACGGGATGTTCTTGTTCGAGAGTTCCAACTTTTTCCCGCTGGACAACGCTGGTTTCGGGAATACTCCGGGGTACCCGCACAACTACAGCTTCACCAGTGAGCTGCACACCAAGTTCAAGTACGTGGGCGGTGAAACGTTCGACTTCACAGGGGACGACGACGTTTGGGTGTTCATCAACGGTCAGCTTGCGGTGGATTTGGGCGGCATTCATCTGCCGACCGACGGCAGCGTCAACTTAGATCAAGCCGCGAGCACGCTCGGTATTGAACCGGGCGGCGTGTACGCGTTGGATTTGTTTCAGGCCGAGCGCCACACCGTTCAATCCAACTTTCGCGTCGAGACGAACCTCGCGTTCGTGAATTGCGGCTACATCGAGCCGGAAATCGTGAAGTGAGTGGGCTCAGGTTTGGGCGCACGAAGCTTGGGAAACGTTCGCGGCGATGGGTCTAGAATGCACTCGTGATATCATCGACCACTGGCGCCCGGACAAACGGACGGATCTGCCGCCGGCTGGTGATCGGCATCACGCTGCTGAGCGGTTCGGTGCACGCGGCGAACAGTCCGCCCTTCGCCCTCGAGTACGCCGCGGACTTGTCGTGTCCGGACGCGCCTGCATTTTCGGAGCTCGTGCGCGCGAAGCTAGGGCCGACGGCCGCGCCGAGCGCTGCGTCGGCGGTGCCGCGCGTGCTGGTCCGCCTACATGCAACGCCCTCCGGATTTTCAGGCCGGCTCGAGCTGCATCGACTCGATGCGAGCGAATACAGCCGCGAAGTGAGCGGCGGGACTTGCTCGGAGGTCGCCAACGCGATCGCGTTCGTACTCGCGCTGGCTTTGGGCGCGAAGGACACCGCACCCGAGGTCGCTGCCGCGCCAGAGCCGCCCCCTCCGCCAGCACCAACGCCCGTGCCTGTTCCTCCTCTTCCGTCGCCACCTGCCCCGGTTGTGGCGGAGCAAAAAGCCTCCCCCAGCGAGCTGTCAGCAACGCGCGCAGCGCCCAGTCGCATTGGGGACTTGGGCGTGGGCGTTCAGTTCGGCGCGCGCACCGGCTCGGCCCGGTATGGACGACCGTTGGCGCGGCGTTCGTGGAGGTGCGCCGACTGCGCACGACTCCGTTCACGCTCGCGCTACGTGGCTCGTTTGTGGACGGACAAGCCGTGAGGCGGATCGATAGCAAGGGTTCGACTCGGTTCACTTGGGCGGCCGGGCGAGTCGAGGTTTGCCCGGCACTCGTGCGCCTCTACGCGGGGTTTGCGCTTGCACCCTGCGTCGGCAGCCACATCGCCCGAATCAAGGCAGTCGGTAGCCCCACCCTCGCCCCCACCGCGACCGGGAGTCAGGGCCGAACGGTCTCGAAGCTCTGGGTTGATGGCGTCGCGACGTTGCGCCTCTCGTTTCCCGTCCAGCCCTGGCTCTTGTTGGAGGCCCAAGGGGACCTGCTCTTCCCACTGACTCGCTATGACTTTGGTTTCGACCCGGGGGATCGTATGTTTTCCGTGCCGGCGCTGGCTCGGGCGGGCTTGCTCGGCCTGGTTGCCCGCTTTCCGTGATCGATCCGAAGGCCTCGGGCAATAACCAGAAGATGCGCGCCCTCACCCTAACCGGAGCAGTTCCGGCCGAGGACCCCGTGCCGGTCGGCGCGATGCCGGACGCGCGGGCGCGTGAAATCGTCGTGCAGCACTTCGACTTTGTGTGGCGCTTGCTGCGGCGCCTGGGCGTCCCAGAAGCAGACGTCGACGACGCGGCGCAACAGGTCTTCATCATCACCACGCAGCGCTTGCAGGACATTCCGTTGGGCAGCGAGCGCACTTTTCTGTACGGCACAGCGTTGCGCAGCGCTTCTACGTTGCGTCGCAACTTGCGGCGGCGCTCGCGCCTAATCGAAAATGGCGCAGCAGACGCTGAAGTGCAGGCGCGCGGTCCGTATGAAGAGCTGGAGCACCGCCGCGCGCTGGCGCTCTTAGATGTCGTACTGCACGCGCTCGAACACGACCTGCGTGAAGTATTCGTGTTGTGCGAAATCGAAGAGCTCAGTGCGCCGCAAGTAGCAGGCATTTTGAGGGTTCCGGTTGGAACCGTCGCGTCGCGCTTGCGGCGCGCGCGGCAAATGTTCACCGAGCAGCTGTCCCGCCTCAAGGCGCAGCGTGCGCAACGTGCGAGGTCGCTATGAGCAGCCGCGAAGATCTGCTGGACAAGGCTCCCGAAGAACTCGAAACCCTACTGATCGCGTATGCGCGTAAGGAAGCCGTTCCTGATGAGGCGCGCAACCGAGCGCTGCTCGGGGTGGCCTCGGCCGGTGTCGGCGTGGGTTTGGTTGCCGGCGCGGTGGCACATGGCGCGCGCCCCTCGGTTCTGAAATTGACCACATTGCTTGTCGGAAAATGGTTACTGGTGGGCGTGGGCTCGGGGCTAGTCGTGCTCGGCGCGGCGCAAGGTGTTCAGCAATACGTGGCCACGCGCACTGAAGCGCCAGTGCAGGCTGTTCTGCCCACGCCGAAGCGCGCGGCGGTCGCGGCAGGCTCGAAGGCGGGAGGTGACCTGGGCACGCCGGAGGCGCCCCCGATCAGCGCTGAGTCCCCGCCCAGCGCGGCGTTTGCGCCTGTGTCGGCGTCGGTGCCTGTGTCGGCGCTGGCGGCTCGGTCAGCCGCGCCGAGTACGCCTTCCGGTCGCGTAGCGTCTGCGAATCAATTGACCTTGGAGCTGGAGCTCCTGGAGCAAGCGCGCTCCGCTCTTGGGCAGCACTGGGCCGCGCGCGCGGCGCAAGTGCTCGATCGTTATGACGCGCAGTTCCCCGCTGGCTCGCTACGCGCGGAAGCCGCGGCGCTGAAGGTGGAAGCAGCGGGCCAGCTCGGCAACTATGCGCAGGCGCTGCAACTCGGCGAGGCGTTCACGGATCGGTATCCTACGAACCCGCTTTCGGCTCGCATCCGCGCGCTGGTCGTCAGCTATCGGGCTAGCGCGCAGAAACCGTGATCGAACGCCGCGCCCGGGGCGATAACCAGAGTGTGCAGCGGCGACACCAGCCGCACGGAGGAAGGTTCTGGATGCGTCCATGGCTGTTAGCGTCGATCAACCCGATGTCCCTGTTTTTCCAACCACCAGCAACTGCGCCTCGGCCTCTTCGTGCCGCTCGCCCCGTGAGTTTTCCATGCGCGACCTCCTAATTGGGCTGTTTCTACCGGCTTGTTTCTGCGCGTGCGGTCCCCACGTTTCGGTGGGGGACCTCGGTGATGCGGGCGGCGCGAGCGCGGGCGGCGCGAGCGCGGGCGGTGCGAGCGCGGGCGGTGCGAGCAGCGCTGGGAACTCGGACATGGCTGGGGCAGCAGGTGGCGTGGGCTGGACGGACCCAACCACGGCGCCGGATTGCGCCGCCTCGCCGCAGACCAGCGTGATGTATGCAACAAAAGCTCAGCTGGACACGCTGCTCGTGCGTCGCTGGCGCCGCTGCATTGCTCCGCAGATCAAAGGTGAGGACGTAGGCGTGGAGTTCACCGCGGATGGCAAGTTCTACGCGCTCACCTTCGACGCTTCCCACGAAGTCGTGCGGCAAGTCGGCATCGACTACGGCGGCGACTGGGTTTATTACCCATCTGGCTCAATGATCCCCGACTTTCCGAGTCAGGGCGCGCTGAAGGCGGCCGAAATCTATCTCGGCGGTGCATACACCGATGCTCCGCAATTCACGACTGATCCGGTCCAAATGCGCGTGCTGTTCTCGCCGGTGCCGGGGATCTACGTGCCGCTGGATCAGTGACAGCGGTTACACGTTGCAAATACCTGCCCAACTCGCGGCTACTTGAGCTTAGACAGCTGGGGTTGATGCACACGTCGCAACGCAATGTTTGTGCCTTGCAGCAAGAATATGCCGCAAATACGGTGCGGCACGCCGCCTTCAGCCGCGGACCGAGACGCTCGAGTCATGCATCTCGCGCTGCATGTAGGCCTTCATCGCAGCCGCGCGTTCACGCTTGGCCGGGCGGGGAATTTGGAGCGCTTCCTGGCAAGTTGGGTTAGCGTTGCGTGGGCTGCGAGGGCAGGCGGAGAGCATGACCGATCCGAAGGACGACCGTATTCGAGCGCTCGAAGACGATGTGAAGCGCCTGAGCGT
>JBDTJC010000352.1:0-6419 GCA_039936055.1 Polyangiaceae bacterium
GCGTCGGATTCGCCTCCCCTGACTCCAAATGCGCGAGCGTTGGCCGCGGCACGCCCGAGCGCGCCGCCAAATCCTGCTGCGTCAACTTGCGCCGCTCACGCAAGCGACGAAGGTTCGCCGCGAGCATAGTTGACGTATGGTCCGCCATGTTCATAGATTAACAGAGCTCAGAACACGGGTAAACGGCGCGTCACGGACTGCGCAGACGGCCAGAGCTACGCGGCCGGCGTCCTGATGCGCGTGCGGGCCGCGCGGTCCGCACCACCGCCGGCGGGCGGCATTTTCGGCTGTGTGTGCAAGTTGGGCACTTCGGTTGCCGACTCAGCGAGATTCGTGATTTGACGGGTTGCCCGCCCTTGCCGACTTCGGCACCCTACTTCATGCAGAACAATCGGCTTTGGGCGGCCTCCATTGCGTTCGCCGTCGGCTGCGGAAGCTCAGAGGGAGGAGTGCCTATCGGTGCCGGGGGTCCGAGCGCTCAAGGCGGATTCACGCAGACGGGCGGAGTCTCCGGCTCGCAAGCGAGCGCTGGATCCAGCGGCGGGCTCTCGATCGGCGGCACTGCTGGCAGCGCGAACGCGATCGGCGGGAGCAGCGCGGGCGCGCCGGTGGGTGGTGGAGTTAGCGGGGCGCCCAGTAGCGGCGGTCGAAGCAACTCCGGTGGAGCTGGCGCTGGTCGAGGTGGTAGCGCTTCGTCCAGCGGAGGCGGGACCTCGAACGCAGGCAATGGGGGCGGCGGCGCGTCAGCAACCGGCGGCGCCGGAAGCTGCGTGAAAAACCTAGCCTGTAAGTTGCAGGCCGCGGCGAGCGGTGGCGATCTTCACCAGGACTGCGTCGATCGTATC
The DNA here is from genome assembly GCA_039936055.1 of Polyangiaceae bacterium. Classification (GTDB taxonomy): domain Bacteria; phylum Myxococcota_A; class Polyangia; order Polyangiales; family Polyangiaceae; genus PMG-095. The sequence goes on from JBDTJC010000352.1 coordinate 846, forward strand.
AATCAGTTTCGCACCCAATGCGCCTGTCTACCTGCGCTGACGCGCAATAAGGACGGGGAAGCGTGCGCCGATCAAATGGCCGAGTACGATGCCGGCAAGAACACCGCGCACGCCGGCTATTCCGACAAGATCTGCCAGCCCAGTGGCGCACAGAACGAATGTCCGGGCTATTCTTCCAACGACCAAGTCATCTCCCTATGCATACAACAGATGTGGGAGGAAGGCCCGCCTCCAAGCAACCCGTGCGAGGGCGATTGCTTTGAAAAGTACGGACACTTCATCAACATGACGAGCACGTCGACCACCAACGTGTCGTGCGGATTTTACACTACCGCCGCCGGTAAGGTCTGGGCCGTGCAAAATTTCTTGCGTTAGCATCAATAGCTCGTGCTGAGCGGCGCCATCTGCAGCGTGGGCCGGGCAGATGCCGCTCTCTGCGCTCGCCATGATGGCGGCGCCCCCCGCCTTCGGCTCCGAAGCCACCGCGGGAGAAGGCCTCGCAAACGTCGCAGATTGGCGCGCTCGCGAGGAGTCGAACCGAGTGCGTAGGATCGGATGAAAGGGCGCACGGGCACGGGCACGGGCACGGGCACGGGCACGGGCACGGGCACGGGCACGGGCACGTGAATTCAAGGACGCGAACGAGTACGCAACTGGGGCGGGCAAGGAGCCGAAGGGGGGAGATGCACTCCCCTTGGCCGTTGCTACTGCTGGGCCTCGCTGCCTTCGTCGTTTCCGGCTGCCATTCGGCGCTCGATGACGCCCTGGATTCGTTCACCGATGCGCGTTATCCGACGGCCGCAGCGCAGTTTCGCGCGCTGGAGCGCAGTTCGCGTGGGCTCAGCACTCCGGCTTTCGCGAGCTACGCGCTGTATCGCGGGCTGACACACCTGGCACTCGGGGACGCACGCGCCGCCGCGCGCTGGCTCGGCTACGCCAAGCAATGCGCGGACGGCGATCCCACCGTGTTCAACGACGAGGATAGCGGCGCGCTTCGCGCCGCTTGGCGCAGCATGGGGCACATGCCGGGCGAGCCCGGCTTTGCGACTCCCCTGCCCGACTCCCACGCGACCGCAGCCAGCGCGGTGCGCTAGGCCTAACGGCTCAGCCGAGCTTCGAGACGATGCGCTCCGACTCTTCCCAGAGCCGCGTGGCGAGCGCCGCGTCACGCCCGAGCTTGCTCGGTTGGGCGACGTTGCAATCTGAGAAGTACTCGCCGCTCACGCCACTGAGCTCCGGCCGTGTTGCGACGTAGCATTGCGTGGCCGCGCCCTCCGGAATGCTCTTCAGCGCGATCGGGCTCGCGCTCGCGAGCGCCAGCGCCACGACGGGCGACATGTTGCGTGACAGCTCGGTCTTGATCACGCCCGGGTGCAGGGAATTGGCGGTTTTTGTCGTGCCTTTGAGGCGTTTTGCGAGTTCTTTGCTGAACAGCAGGTTCGCGAGCTTGGATTGGCCGTACGCCGACCAGGCGTGGTAACCGCGCTCGCCGGACAGGTTCTCGAAGTCGATGCCGACTTTGGGCGCGGCCTTGTGTGCGCCACTGCTCAACACCACGACTCGGCCGTCGTCAGCCAGCTCGGACAGCAGCTCGGTGACGAGGATGAAGTGCCCGATGTGGTTGGTGAAGAATTGCAGCTCGTATCCAAACGCCTGCTTGAGTTCGGGCAGCGCCATGATGCCGGCATTGGCGATGATGGCGCTGAGCTTCACGCCCTCTTTTTTCAGCGCAGCCACGCAACCACGCACGGACTGTGGATCCGCGAGCTCACACGCCAGCGGCACGATGACGCCGGGCACCCGATGGGCGGCAGCTGAGGCCTTTTCCTGGGTGCGCCCGGTGGCGAACACGCGCGCACCGCGCTGTGCGAGCACGCGCACCGTTTCGAGGCCGAGCCCGGATGTGGCGCCGGTGACCAAGAAATTCTTGCCCTTCAGCGCGATGCCCTGGGTCACCACTTCCGCGGTCGAGCTGTAGCCGTAGCCGCTCGGCCCCTTGCCTTTTAGTAGTCCAACCAAACTCATGATTCACCCCTAGGCGACAATCACTGGGATCGCGAGCGGCCGGGGCTCCAACTACTGGGAGGAGCCTGAACGTGCGCGCATTTTCGCGCATGACCGCGGTCGCCGCCGCACCGAACGTTGCCGCGGGCGGCACTGATACCAGCTCGGGTCGAGTGGCCGCGCAGGCCCCGTGCAGGCAGCCTCGCTACCCGGGCGCCGCGGCGAGGCGCGCGCCGCGCAAAGCGGCGCCTTACTGGCGTTTGCCGACGATACGCTGGAGCGTCACGGTCTCGTCCCAAGCGGACTCGAGGCCGTCGTAATGCACGAGGAAGCGGTCCTTATCGATCACTTGCAGCACGATGGCTGGGTAGATCGCGCCGCGCCAGGTCACGCGCACGTGGTCCTGCGCTTTGTATGCGGCGATGGTCAGTACCGGACCGGAGCCGCTCGGCGCGGGCGCTGCGTGCGCGCAGGGCAGCTTGCCGGGCGTGGGTTGAGGCACGGGGCCGTCTACCCTGCCCTTGATGCGCTCGAGGCTCACCTCTTGATCGCAGTCGTAACCGTCGAAGTGCACGCGGTAGCGCGAGGCGCCGACTTTTTCCGTGATGTACGCGGCGAAAGAACGGTTTTCTTCCCAATCCACCAGCACGAATTCACCCACGCGGTACGGCTTTTTGCAGGCAACGAGCGCGCAGGAACATGCCGCGAGAATGAAGAGGGCTCGCCGTGCCATCAAGCCAGGTGGTTCGGTGGCAAGACCGAGCCGCGCGTCATTCGCGGGCGCAGGCCGGCGCGAGCCAGCGGGCCATCAGGATCCGCGAATGACTTGCTGAGCTCAGCGCGCGTGTGCCGATAGGCGTATTCGAGGATGGCGCGACGCGCGTCGAAGCTGGCCGGGTTGTACATGAACAAGATGATGTCCTCCGGCGAGGGCTCGATCAGGATCACCTGCGCGCGGCCTTCTTTGACGATGCGCGCGCATTCCTCGCGTACGATCTTGTGAATGCCGATGCGCATGGCCTGATTGAGCACCCACATCATGCCCTTGTCCCGCAAGCTATCGCGGTGACCGTGGCCGGTGGGCACGGAGGCAACGGACGACGCGACCATGGGATTGACGACGATGAGCACGTTGGCGCCCTGCTCGATCGCACATTCCAGGTGCGCGACCTGCCCCGCTCCCGCATTGATGTAATGACGCTCACCGATGCGTACAGGGGAGAAAAACGGCGGCACGGCCATCGAAGCGATGCAGGCACGCGTGACCGAGACATCGGCCGACCCTTCGCCGCCGAAGATAGCGAGCTGCCCGGAGTCCAGATCATGCGCCATGATGCGCAGCGGGCGCGGCATGCTGTAGAAGCTGTTGGGCACGCCGCGGCGCACGAAAAAATCTTCCAAGAAGCGCTCGTAACCGTCGAGCATGAACAACCCTGCAGGCAGCGAATCATACAGCCGATCGAGCTCTTCCCAGAGCGCGGCGGGCGGCGGTGCGGAGCTGCGGGACAGGAGTGAGGTTGCCCCGTGGCGCAGCGCGCTGAGCGCAGACACCAAGGTGCGGCGCCACTCACCGAGGTCGACGCGCAACAGGTGTTTGCGCTCGAGGCCGAAGTACACGTCCGCTGGATCCAGGAACGCGCGATAAATACGCTGCACCGGCAGCCCGCCGGCCAAGGCAGCCGCGACGCTCGCGCCGCCGGAGCTGCCCACATAAAAGTCCAAACCGTTGACCTGCAGCGCATCCACCGAATCCTCCAGCGCGGCGAGCGCGCCGATTTGGAACATGGCGCTGGTCGCGCCGCCGCCCGGGAGGCACAGAGCGATTTTAGTGTCCGGCTTTGACATGGCTGGTAGGGGCTCGGCTGGGACGCGAGCGGCGCTCACCTTAGTTCAAAGCCAGCCGGAAACCAGGCTCAGGCTCGCCAGGCCTCAAGCGGAGCGGCGAGCACGCGCGGGCGCAGCGGCATTCAGCTCGGTCCCCCAATGTTGAATTGCGCTGGCGACTTGGCCGAAGGCGCGCCCCTGGCGAGTGAGCTCGTAGCTGACACGCACGGGTGGCCCGGGTTCTACATGGCGTTCGACCAGCCCGCGTGCTTCTAGATCTTTCAAGCGGGCCGAGAGCACCTTTGTTCCGAGGCCGGGCGCGCTTTCACAGAATTCACCGAAACGCCTTGGACCGGCCTGCAGGGCCGTCAATATCAGTGCTGTCCAGGGCCGACCGAGCACTTCGATCGCCGTTTGGAACGCTTGGCACTGACAATCCACTGCTTTGGCCATGGCTACGTGAAGAAGTGTAGCCACGTCACTTTCTAAAAGAAAGTCGGTTGACAGAAGAAACTGTGGACCCAAGTTCTGTGTGCGGAACAAAGCTCTGTTTCGCTGGTTAGGGTTGTATCCAGGGAAATGGATGCACCCGGCCCCCGTCGCCTGGCCACGAAAAGGACCTACGATCATGGCATTTAGCCTCGCGCCCTTGCTCATCCACAGTCAGTCCATCCCCGTCAGCGCGCGGGAAGCTCTGCGCTCTGCGAGCACTGCCCCCGCGGAGCAGCGCAGGTCGGCGCTCGCGTCGGCCGCCCGCATTCTGCACAGCGAAACGTCGATCGATTGCCGCGACGCCCTGGAGATCGTCGGTCTCCAGGGTGGCTGCGGTTGTGACTGAGGCGAGCTGGTTTGGCTACGCGGAAAGCCGCGTGGAAGCTGGCGCGCTGAGCGCCAGCCGGCGGACCGCGCGAAACAGCAGCACGCTGAGCACGCAGCCCGTAACGGCGGTGTACAGCGGTATGTCGGGGGCTTTGCCGTCAGGCGTGGCGCCGGTGAACACGAACTGCAACGTGGTGGCGTTGAAGGCCGCGTGGAGCGCGAGGCCGGGCCAGACTGAGTGCGTGTACTCGCGCACTTGAGTGAGGACCAGTGCCGCAACCAGCAGCGGTAGGAACAGGCGCGCGTCCAGGTGCGCGAGCGCAAAGCAGACTGAGATGACCCACACGGTGGGGAGCGCGCCGTAGCCTTTTCGTAGCGCGCCGAACAAAGCACCCCTAAAAAAAAATTCCTCCACACAAGGGCCTAAGCCGGCCACGACCACCAAGATCGAGATGGCGTTGAGCGTTGAGCTCGGTGTGATGCGCGCCATGCGTTCGGCGAGCACTGCGGGCGGCGTGGGGAAAAAGTGTTCGACCAGGTTGGACAGCAGGCTGGCCGGGACTTGCAGCGCGGCGCCGAGGGCGGCCGCGGCAAGGCACAAGAGTAGCGGCGCCCGATGCAGCGCGAGTAGCTCGCGAAGCGGCGTGCCCGAGCCGTAGCGGAAGGCGGCCAGCACGAGCGCATAGATGCCGACCTGCGTCAGGCCGAGCAGCACGATGTCGTTGGCGCTGCGTCCGAAGAGCGCGAACACGATGGACAACGCGAGCCACAAACCCGCGGTCACGAGCGCCGTCCAAGCCAGCGCGAGGGGCGCTGAGAACGCCCGCAACACGGGCATCAGCGGCCGCGGAGGTGCGGGAGCACGCCGCGCTTGGTTACGGTGTCAGCGGCCCAGTTGGGCAAGGTTTCGGCGTGGTCGATGGTGAA
>JBDTJC010000353.1:0-17981 GCA_039936055.1 Polyangiaceae bacterium
TGTCGGTCCCCAAGTTGCTGCCCGCTGTAGCGCGTCAGTTGGAGCTGTCACAAGTGCTCGCCGGCGTTACTGTGAACGCGGGCGCTGAAGACGAGATCCCCGTGTTGATCGCCGAGCTCGTCGCTGAGCTGGGGGAAGAAAAAGTGGGCACGCTCAAGCTGGTGGATTCACATCGCCCCGAAGCCAAAAGCAAGCTCAGCCCCGCCCAACTCGAACGCGAAAAGCCGCAGGGTGCGCGGGGCAAACGCACCACGCGGGGCACGCAGAGCGGCGTTCCTGACGGCGCGCGTTTGCGCAAAACCGAGCCGTCGTTCGCCGAGCTGCCCGGCGCGCCCACGCGCTTACTCACCGAGCCGTGTGAGTTGCACGCGCCGCTACGCATCGGCGTGAGCCTTGCAATCGATCGCAGCCTGTACACCATCGAACATTTACGCTTCGAACAGCGGCTGGACGCGGTCGAATGGTGGAGCCACGCCCCCGTCACGCGGGATTACGTGCGCCTTTGGCTACAAGGCTCCAGCGGCGGCTTCGAAGCCGTGGCCTTCGTGGATCGCATGACCGGCCGGCGTTATCTGCACGCCTTGGCGGATTAAGCACGCGCGAAGCCGTACCTGACGCTCGGGCGCAGGAGCACGAATCAACGCAGAATCTGCGCCAGTCGCGAAGCTTTGCGCGACTCGATATCACCGAGCACGCAGCTGCGCTGCCGGCGGTGTTCGCGCCACACGCTCCCAGCAGCGCCACACGCCACCCGCGACAACGCGGAGATCCGTAGCATGGTCGCGTGAGATCGACGCGCTTGCGCACAATGTCGCGCAGTGAGGCGCTTTGTAGGGCCGCGGGTGCCCCCCAAACGAGTGAGTGGGCGCTCGCGTTTCAGCAACGCACCTCGCCGTTCGGCGGTGTGCCTTCCATTGCAGGCCAATCATTGGTGACACCAATCATTGGTGACACCAATTAATGAGTGGTTCGCAGACACCTGCTTCGCGAAGCGGCGGCTTTGCATAGTCAAAGTCGAGGTTTGAGAATTCGATTTGCTGCGCCGCTGGCTGGTGTGAGCGTGTGGGAATTCGCGGTTTGAATTCCGATTGCGCCAGGAAAGCTTGGCCGAGGAGGAAGCGATGAAGAGCTGAAACCTCGAATGTGACCCGGCGGGTACGGGCAACGCGCGAGATCTCTCGCTGCTGCGCCCGCTTGTGGCACGCATCTGGCAAAAGTGGCTGAATCGACGATCGTGGAAAGCAGCATTGACTTGGACGCGCATGAATCGGTTGCTCGAGGTGTTTCCTCCGCCGCCGCCTCGTGTCGTGCACTCGGTCTATCGCCTAGCGAAACCCTGATCTGACGAACCGGATGCGGGAGATCCGCACGTCCGGGTCCGTGGGAGCCCCGGGAGCGATCTCCTGGGGCCACCTAGCCCTCGACTTTTGGCTTTGAGATGCTTCAGCGGCAGCGCTCTTCGGCAGCGCCCTTCGGCAGCGCCCTTCGGCAGCGCTCTTCGGCAGCGCTCTTCGGCAGCGCGTGGCGTTCACTATTGCCCGCCGTATCGGTTCACAAAGCTCAACGATCTCATGGCCCTGAAAACTGGACTCGACAGGTTCGGATAGCTGAACTTATGTTCAGCGCAATGTTTGCGGAGCTGCTGGCCACTTCTTCGTTTTCGTTTTTGAGGGGGGCTTCGCATCCGGAGGAGTTGGTGCGGGAGGCGAAGCGGCTCGGTCTCGAGGCGATCGCGGTTTGTGATCGAGATGGGTTGTACGGGTCGGTGAAGGCGTTCACGCAGGCGCAGGCATCCAAGCAGCGTTGTGTAACGGGGGCTGAGTTGACGTTGGCAGCGGTGTCGCCCAAACGCAGGACACGGCAAAAGCCGACCGGCTTGGCGGCAGAGTTGCCTACGCTGGCGCTGCTTTGTGAATCACACGCGGGCTATCAGAACTTGTGTCGGCTGCTCACGCTCGCGCATGCCGAGTGTCAGAAGGGTGAAAGTGCGCTCGAACTGAGTTGGCTTCCGGCGCATTCGGCAGGGCTTTTTGCGCTGATTCCTGCGCCAAAGCGGCCGACTGATCCGACGACGCCCAACGCCGCGCAGCTAGCGCTGATTCACGCGGCATTCGGCGAGCGCACAGCGATTGCCATGTACCGTCACCACGACGGGTTCGACGACGCGCGCTTGGCATGGGCATGTTCGGCTTCGGCCGAGTACGGCTTTCGAATTGTTGCCAGCGCACGGCCGTTGTTTCACGCCGTAGAACGCAAGCACCTGTGTGACGTGGTGCACGCCATCCGCTTGGGCACGACGCTCGATCGCGCGGGCACATTGCTCGCAGGCAATGCGGAAGCGTACCTGCGCTCTGAGTTGCAGATGAAGCAGCTTTTCTCGGACTACCCGGAGTGGGTGGATGCGGCGGGTGAGGTGAGCGAAGCCTTACGTTTTCAACTCAGCGAGCTGAAGTATCAATTCCCGTGCTCGCTCGAGCCGGGAGAAAGCGCGGACCAGAAACTTTCGCGACTCAGCTGGGCAGGGCTTGCCACGCGCTACCCGCACGGTGCTCCGTCAACCGTGCGTGAACAGGTTGAGAAAGAGCTGCAGCTGATTGCCCGTATGGAGGTTGCGCCGTACTTCTTGAGCACGTGGGAAGTCGTCGAGATGGCGCGCAAGCGGCGTATTCTGTGTCAGGGCCGCGGCAGTGCCGCAAATAGCGCGGTTTGTTACGCCCTTGGCATCACTGCGGTCGACCCTGCACGCTCGAATCTGCTGTTCGAACGGTTTTTGAGTGTGGAGCGCAACGAGCCTCCCGACATCGATATCGACTTCGAACATGAGCGCCGTGAAGAGGTGATCCAGGACATTTACGAGCGGCATGGGCGCGAGCACGCAGCCATGGTTTCAGAAGTGATTTGCTATCGCGGCAAGAGCGCGTTGCGTGAGGTCGGGAAAGTGTTCGGGCTTTCGCTCGAGCAGATCGACCGGCTGAGCGGCACGATCACGCATTGGGACAGCGCCGAAATCAGCGCAAAGCGCTTGAGCGAAATGGGCTTCGATGGGCGCGCGGGCCGTATCCAGCAGATCCTGGCGTTAGCCCGAGAATTGGAGGGGTTTCCGCGACATTTGTCGATTCACGTGGGCGGCTTCGTGCTTTCGGCTACGCCGCTTTCGGAGGTCGCGCCCATCGAACCGGCACGTATGCCGAATCGCACGGTGGTGCCCTGGGACAAGGACGACATCGAGACGCTCAAGTTCTTCAAGATCGACGTGCTCGGACTGGGCATGTTGACCGCGATTCGCAAAGCGTTGGCTTCCATTCATGCCGAGGGAGAGCTGACGCAAACTGCCGAGGAAATTTTCGATCCGATCGATGTGTTGGCTCGCGTGCCAGCCGATGAAGAGGCGGTGTACGAAATGATCACGCGCGCGGACACCGTAGGCGTCTTTCAAATCGAAAGCCGCGCTCAGATGTCCATGCTGCCGCGCCTCAAACCCAAGCGTTTTTACGACTTGGTGATCGAGGTCGCGATCGTGCGCCCCGGGCCGATCCAAGGCGGCATGGTACATCCGTATTTGCGACGTAGAAACGGCGAGGAAAATCCGACCTCGCCACACCCATGCCTGACTCCGATCCTGGAACGAACGCTCGGCGTGCCGCTCTTCCAAGAGCAGGTCATGCAGATCGCCATTGAAGGTGCGGGTTATTCAGGCGGCGAAGCCGACCAGCTGCGGCGCGACATGGCCGCTTGGAAAAAGACGGGGCGGCTCGAAGCGCACAAGCAACGCCTCTTGGACGGCTTCGCCAAAACCGGCATCAGCAGTGAATTCGCGGAAGCGCTGTTCAACCAGATCAAAGGTTTCGGTGAGTACGGCTTTCCGGAATCCCACGCTTCTTCTTTTGCCTTGCTCGTGTACACCTCAGCCTGGCAAAAAGCGCATTATCCCGCGCAGTTTGCGTGCGCTTTGTTGAACTCTCAACCTATGGGTTTCTATTCGGCGGCCACCATTTTGCACGACGCGCAGCGCCACGGCGTAGAGGTGAGGGACGTAGACGTGACACGCAGTGGCTGGGATTCGACGCTCGAGCCCGTAGCTCCCGCGCAAAGCATGAACCCGGAGGGCGGAACCGCGCACCGTTGTCCGCGTGCGCTGCGCATCGGGCTGCGCCAAGTCAAAGGCTTCTCCCAAAAGTGCGCCCAGCGCATCGAGCAGGTTCGTTCCCAACGTCCATTCTCGTCTTTGGACGATGCGGTTCGGCGCGCTGCGCTCCGTGATGACGAATTCGAGCGTTTGGCCGAAGCCGGCGCGTTCGAAACCTTGTTGCCCGGTCGCCGACAAGCGCTCTGGCGCGCCCGGGCACCACGTGTTTCCGGTTTTTTTGAGGGGAAATTCCTGACGGAGCCCGAAGTGCGCTTGCCGGCACTGCACGCTTCTGAGGCCCTGCTGCTCGATTACCAACACAAAAATCTGTCGGTCGGGGATCACCCCATGCGCCATGTGCGGAAAACATTGGTCAACAGAGGCGTGGTGCTCGGCTCCAGCGAGCTACGCGAGCGCAAGAAGGGTGAGTTCGTGAGCGTTGCCGGCGTGGTGATCTGTCGGCAACAGCCGGGCACGGCCAGTGGCGTGGTGTTCATCACCCTGGAGGATGAAGTCGGATTCATGAATCTGATCCTGTGGCGCACGGTATACGAGCAATTCCGGCTTCCCGCACGGCACGCTTCGGTGCTGCTCGCGCACGGTGAAGTCGAGCGCCAAGTGCGTGGGGACGGTTCGAACTTACACGAAGCAGGCAGTGTCGCAGAAACCGCTGTGATTCACGTGATCGTGCGCTCACTGGAGCGGCTCGACATTCCCGGGCGTGACATCCACGCCACCTCGCATGATTTTCACTGACGTGATTTTCGAAGCGTTCACGCAACTCGGTCGCGCGCCGACCGACCGAAAGCCATGGGTAGAAGCTTTCGCTGTGCTCGTCGGGTGTTGCTCGTCGCGTCCGGGTTCTGGCTCGCAGCGTGCGGTCTGGATTCGGACTTGCCCGGTCCTAACGCCTCGGTAGCGCCAGTGGATAGCGCCGCCACACTGAGCGGCGCAGGGGCGTTCGGCACGGACAGCGGCCCGCCCATCGGCCTGGGGGAAGGCTCGATGAATACGGGCTTGGGCAAAGGGAACGCCGAAACGCGCGCAAACGGCGAAAACAGCGAGGCTTCCGCGGGGGATGCGTCCGGGGGGACCGACAGCGGGGTCACTTCATCGGGAAGCGGCGGGGGGATTGGCGGCGCCACTTCGATCAGTCGGGGTGGCGCCGCCAGTGCTGGCGGTAGCTCAGGACATGCGGGCGCTGCAGGTGGCGGAGCCGGCTCCGCGAGTTCGAATACCCCGCCGCCCACGCTCTACTTCAGCGAATACATCGAAGGCTCGTCGAGCAACAAGGCGCTCGAGCTCAGCGCGCAGCGCGATTCCGTGCTGGACACGTGCAAAGTCGGCGCCTACTTCAACGGTAGCGCTGAAGCGTCGGTGATCGCAGTGCTCAGCGGCACGCTCGCCGCGGGGCATGTACTCACGCTGTGCACCAGCACGCTCAAGACTCAGCTGGGTGCCGCATGCGACCAAGTCGGTCGGCTCACCTTCAACGGCAATGATGCGGTCGCCATCAGCTGCGACGGCAAGCTCCTGGACGTGATCGGTCAGATCGGCGCCGACCCGGGCGCCGCTTGGGGCGCCGGCACGACCACGACCGCGGACCACACGCTGCGCCGCAAATGCAGCGTCAACGCGGGGGATGCCAATGGGCTGGATGCGTTCGAGCCCAGCGTGGAATGGCTATCATTCCCCGCTGATACGTTTTCTGGATTGGGTTCGCGCGGTTGCTAGTGCCCTGCCTCAGCAATTTCCAGGGGAATTGCTGACCGCCGCTGGCGCGGCGGTCGCCGCTACGCGGCGAGGGCACTAGTACTTCGGTTCGGATGTGCGTTCTGGGTTTCCGCGGCCCTCGAGGGTGAGGGCCGCAGAAACCCTCCAGCACGGCAAATCTGTCCTCAGTACTCTATCTGTCTCGAAGTACGACAACCCGGACCTCCGTTCCGGGTTGTCGTACTAGGCTGTTTCGCAGGGGAATTACCCCGGACCCGCTGCGCGTCCGCCTAGTGCCCAACGACTCATTCGCCACGCGACTAACGTCACGAATTTCAGAGACAGAACACTAGCCGAGTTGCGGCAGCTCAGGCCACTTCCACGGCCGCCGCTGGTTCCGACGGCGCGTTCATTTCGCGGAGCTGCTGCTGAGCTGTCGCAGCAGACATTGAGTCGCTGCGCGAGACTGCTGCGTCGTTGACCTTCACGCTCACGATGCGCGACACGCCAGGCTCACCCATTGTGACGCCGTAGAGCACGTCGACACTCTGCATCGTTCTCTTGATGTGCGTGATCAAGATGAACTGCGAACTTCCCGTCATCGAGCGAATGCTCTCGTTATAGCGAGCCACGTTGGCTTCATCGAGCGGCGCGTCGACTTCGTCCAAGATGCAGAACGGCGAGGGGCGGTGTTGAAAGATGGCGAAGATCAACGACACGGCCGTGAGTGCTTTCTCACCACCGCTCATTAGCTCGATATTGCCGAGCTTCTTGCCCGGCGGTTGAGCCACGATTTCGACGCCGCTGCCCAGCAAGTCATCCGGGTTCGTGAGCAGCAGTTCAGCGCGACCGCCGCGGAAGTGACGCGCGAAGGTCTTCTTGAACAAGGCATTCACCTCGTCGAAGGTTTCCTTGAAGCGGCGGCGCGATTCCTTGTTCATGTGCCGGATCGCGTTATCCAGCTCTTCAAGCGCCTTCTCGATGTCGATCTTCTGCGTATTGAGATCGATGAAGCGGCGTTCGGCGTCGTCGTGCTCGGCCTTGGCGTCCAGGTTGACCGGACCCATCCGGTCGATCAACTGCGCTAGCTCATCGATGCGACGACGGTGCTCGGCATCTGGTGGGACGCGCGCGTGGTAGTCGCCAACGACGCGACGAAGATCCAAACCGCGGAACTTCTCGCGCACAGAGTTGAGCAAGTGCTCACGCTCGATGGCGAGGCGTTGCACGGCCATCTCGTGCCGTTTGACGGCTTCGTCTACCAGCTCGAGTTCGTCACGCAGGCCCTTGAGTTCGGCCTCTTTGGAGCCGAGGGTCTGGCGAACTTGCTCGAGTTGGCCGCGCGTTTCTTCGAGTTCAGCGTGAGCGACTTTGGCGCGCTCGCTAGCGCCCATGCGGGCTTCGCGGGCGAGCATGATGCGCGCGGCGGTTTCACCGTAGTTGACGGACGCCTCTTGCGACTCTTCACGCAGCTTGTTGGCGCGCGCTTCGAGCTCGGTGAGCGTCGCGGCGATGCGTTCGCCCGCCACCCGCGCGGCTTCTGCCTGCTCGCGAACCTGGGCCAAACGCACTTTGCGCTCGGTGACCAACGCGGCCTGCGCGCCCACCTGTTCACGCCAGGAAGCCGCGGTGGCTTCAGAACGGGCCAAGGAGTGCTGCAAGCTGTCCAGTTCGGCGCGTACGGTATCGAGTTCCGTACGCGAGCCGGTTTCGGCGCCGGTGGCGGATTCGAGCGAGCGTTCGATTTCGGCGAGCTCCAGATCGAGCGAATCCTGCCGGTTTTCGGCGCGTTCGATCTCGTTGGCGGTGCGAGCGAGATCCTTCTCCGCGGTGACGTGCGCGAGTTCACCCTGGTGCGCCTCTTGGCGCGCGCGATCCAGGGACGTGCTCACCTCTGCGATGCGTGCGCGCAGCGCGTTGTGATCAGAACTCAGCTTCTCGTAGTCTTTTTCGAGGCGTTCGACTTCAGCCGTGAGGGTGGTCATCTCACGCTTCTGGTCGAGCATGGCGGACGCCATCTCTTCACCCGTGCCACCGCTCACGATGCCTTCGGGGTGAGCTACGGTGCCGTCCAGCGCCACAGCCGTGACCCCGGGGTATCTGCCGACGACGGCCACGGCGTCACTGGACGTATTCACCAAGATGGCTTCGCCGACCAAGGCGCGAACCAGAGCTTCGTCCGCTTCAGCGTAAGTCAGTTGATCCGCAAGACGACCCTGAACCTGCGCGTCACCCTCCCAGAAGCTGCGGCCGGCGCCGGCCACATACGGGGGCCGCGCCGCGATTACGTCCGCGCGGCCGCGCTCGCCTTGGCGAAGCTCAGCCAACAGATCTACTTGAGCGGCGGCATCCGACACGACGACGCACGACAAGCGCGGGCCGAGCAGGCCGGCGAGCGCATGCGTGAGGTGCGGAGGCGCCTGCACGCGGTCCGCCACCATGCCGAGCACGCGCGGATCGCCCTTTTTCGAGAGCAAAGCGCGAGCGCCACCGCCGACACCCTCCATGCGGCGATGCAGATCTTCCAGAGCGCGCAGGCGATTGCGTTTCTGGCTGAGCTCGTTCTTTACCGAGTCCACCCCACGTTCGCTCTCCAGCGTGCGACCGCGTAGGCCTTGCAGCTCGGTCTCCAGCTCTGAGCGTTCGCCTTGAGTGAGGCGCTTGCCTTCGGCCAGCTGAGCCACGCTGTACTCGAGCGCGTGCTTGCGCGCGACGCAGTCCGAGAGCTCCCCGGTCAGCTTGTCGCGTTCGGCGACAAGGCGATCATTGCGGACGCGCGCTTCAGCGAGGCGCTGCGCAATGCCGTCCAAGCGTGCTTCAGCGGCCGCAGAGCGCGCCGTCAAGTCACCGGCTTGGCGCCGCAGCGCGTGCACCTCTTCACTGGCTTCTGCTTCTTCGGCTTGCAGACCGCTCAGTGCTTCGATCTCGGCGAGTGCGTCGGCTTCGCGGGAACGCTCGTCACCGGAGAGTTCGGCCACGCGCGCGGCCAGGGCTTCGCGTTCGCTGCGCAGGCCGTTGCTGCGCACTTCGTTGATCTCGAGCTCGGTTTGAACCGCGTCCAAACGCTCGGTGAGGTGCGTCAGGCGGTCGCGCGAGCGCTCTAGATCCGCGAGCAGCGAGCTGACCTCGTTGTCGGCTTCGAAAGCGCTGCGCGAGGTTTCGTCGGCGCGGATTTCGATGGCGAGGGCTTCTTCGCGCGCGGCATCCAGCAAAACGTCCGAGTCACGGAGCGTCGAGCGCGCGCCTTGCGAACGCTCATTTGCCGTGGAAAAGCCGTCGCTTTCCACGCGTTCCGTCACGATCAACTCGAGCAGACGATGCGAGGCATCGTGCAGCACGAGGTCATCCAGCTCCTTGCGATACTCAATGAAGCGCTCGGCTTTGGCGACTTGGCGCTTCAACGAAGCGCGCGATCGATCGATCTCCGAAACGATGTCGTTGATGCGCAGCAGGTTCTGCCGCGTCAGCTCCATCTTGCGTTCGGCTTGCTTGCGCCGCTGCTTGTACTTGGTGACGCCAGCGGCCTCCTCCAGAAATGAGCGGCGGTCTTCCGGACGGGCGCTAACGATCTGACCGATGCGGCCCTGCTCGACGATCGAGTAGGCCTTGGTGCCGACGCCGGTACCGAGGAAGAGCTCGGTAATGTCGCGCAGACGAACCTGCGTCTTGTTCAGCAGGTACTCGCTCGTCCCGTCGCGATACAAGCGGCGCGTGACGGCGATCTCCGGGTAGTCCCGGTACTCGATGGGGAGGCTGGCCGCGTATTCGGGGTTGGTGTTGTCGAAGGTAAGGGTGACCTCCGCCAAACCGTTCGGCCCGCGTGACTCGGAGCCGTTGAAGATCACGTCCTCCATGTTCTTGCCACGGAGGTGCTTCGCGCTTTGTTCGCCGAGTACCCAGCGAATCGAGTCGACGATGTTCGACTTACCGCAGCCGTTCGGCCCGACAATGCCGACCACGTCGTGGTCGAAGTGGATCACCGTGCGGTCCACGAAGGACTTGAAGCCCGTGATTTCCAACTTCTTTATGTGCATCGATAAAGTTTCCCTCAGCCGATCGAGTAGGCTTTATAGCAGGCCGGACGCCCGAGAGCTTCGGGGGCGGCGGTCCCGCCTGAAGCCGTGAGCCGGCGCAATGTCACGGCATGTATGGTCACGTCGTGGCTAGCGGATCTACGCCGCTGAACGGATGCGTACAAGACCCATCTGTTCATGCCTGCTACTTTTATCCGGCGATCACGCGCCAACGCCCATTTCTTGTCGTTGACCGAACGACCGGTCGCCGCGACGGGGCCTACTTTGCGGTGCCGGTCCGAGATCCAGTTGCGGGCGCCCCCCCTACGAGAAAGACTTCAGAACTTCGCTCGGTTGACTTCCGGCTCGGAGAGACACATTTGGCAGCGCAAGAGGTTCCGAAGCGATGACTTACGAATACGTTTGCACTGAATGCGGCAACGCCTGGGAGGCTGAGCAGGCCATCAGCGCAGCACCCCTCAAGACCTGCCCCCAATGCGGCACCGAACACGCCAAGCGTCAGGTGTCAGGCGGGGCCGGCTTCATCCTGAAGGGCGGCGGTTGGTACGCTGACGGCTATGGCTCGAGCAAAAATAGCTCGGGTGGCGGCGCCAGCAGCTCTTCTTCCGACAGCTCGAGCAGCGGCTCTGAAGCGAAGACTGAGACGAAAACTGAAACCAAGACCGAGACGAAAACCGAAACCAAGACCGACACCCCGAAGAGCACCGGCTCTACCTCGACCACCTGACTGAGGACCTTTGATGGACGTCAAACGCGAAGTCCTGGATCTACGTGAGCAGATTGCCAAGCTGGACGAAGAAATCGTACAGCGGCTCGACGCACGTGCCCGCCTTTCGCGTGACATCCACAGTCGCATCGAGACCGATCCCAGCGCGGACGTGAACGAAAAGGAGTGGCTTACTCACCTCCAGTCACTCTCCAGCGGTGAGCTCCCGGCCGAAAATTTGCGCGGGATTTTGCAGCAAATTCGTGCGTCCGCGCGCAGCATCGAACAACCCGCCCGTGTGGCGTACTTAGGGCCAGAGGGTTCGTTCTGCCATCACACGGCGCTCGGCTACTTTGGGCCCGGCGCGAGCTTCATCGAGGCCGCCAGCGTCGAAGAGGTGTTGGATGAAGTCGTGCGCGGGCGCGCCGCGTACTGCGTGTTCCCGTTCGAGTCTTCAGTGGATGGCTTGGTGCAAACGTCCGTGACTGCGCTCTCGCACACGGAGTTGATGATCGTCGCCGAGCGCACGCTGCCCGCACCGCATCAACTGATGTCGCGCGCGACTTCGATCACGGACATCGAAAAGGTGTACGCGACGGCCGCGACGCGCGTGAGTTGCTCGCGCTTTTTGGACAAAGAGCTGCCACGCGCTTCGGTGATCGACGTGCGCTCGTCGGTCGTTGCTGCCTCACTGGCTGCCGAAGAAGTGCAGGCGGCGGCACTCGTGCCGGAAGCCACCGGGCGCGGCGCAGGGCTGTCGTTGTTGCGCGACAACGTGGGTGACTTGCCCGACGTGAAGCTGCGTTATTGCGTCGCCAGCCAGCGGCCAGCAAGCCGCTCGGGCACTGACGTGACCTGCTTGCTGTTCAGCGTGGATGACTCGGCCGGCGCGTTGTTCGACGTGCTCAAGCACTTTGCGGAACGCGGAATCAACGTGAAAAAGCTGCACTCGCGGCCGGTTCCGCGCGAAACGTGGAGCTATGTGTTTTACGTAGAAATCGGCGGCCACGTCACCGAGCGTCAGGTCGTAACAGCGCTCGAAGCCGTGAAACGCAGCACGAAATACCTCAAAGTGCTGGGGTCGTTCCCGCAAGTTTCGGGCTGATCCGGTTCGGCCGATGCTGCTGGCGATTGCCGGCGCGGAAGATTAGTCTTCGGGCCGCAATGTCTGCTTTGGTTTCTCCTTCGATCGAGTCGCTGCTCCCGTACGAAGGCGGCAAGCCCGTCGAGGAGCTAGCGCGCGAATTCGGCATCACGAACGCGATCAAGCTCGCGTCCAACGAGAACCCGCTGGGCCCGAGCCCGAAGGCGCTCGAGGCGGCGCGCAAGATCTTGAACGACGTGCATCGCTATCCGGATGCCGCTGCGTTCAAGTTGCGCGAACGGATCGCCGCTCAGCACGGCATCCCGATGGATCACATCATCCACGGCAACGGCTCGAACGAGCTCTTGGATCTAGCCGTGCGCACGTTCTGCACGGCCGAGCACCATGTCATCTTCGCAGATCCGGCGTTCGTCGTGTATCGCATCGCCGCGCTCGCGCATGGCGTGCCGTTCACGGCCGTGGCCACGCGCGAGCTGACGCATGACCTGGAAGCGATGCTCGCCGCGATCACGCCACGTACGCGCTTGATTTTCGTTGGCAATCCGAACAACCCGACGGGAACGTATGTCGGGCTGGATGCGCTGCGGCGCTTCTTGCGCGCGGTGCCGCCCGAAGTCGTGGTGCTGATGGACGAAGCGTACATTGAGTACACAACGGCCAAGGACTTCCCAGATTGCCTGACCCTGCGCGGTGAGCACGAACGGCTGATCGTGTGCCGCACGTTCTCGAAGATTCACGGGCTTGCCGGCTTGCGCGTTGGCTATGGCGTTTCGACGCCTCAGCTCGTTTCGTACATGAACCGCGTGCGCGCGCCATTCAACGTCGGGAACCTCGGACAAGCGGCTGCCGTGGCCGCTCTGGACGACACCGAGCATGTACGCAGCAGCCACGCTCTCAACGCCTCGGAGCGTGAGCGCGTCAGCGTTCGACTAACGGCGATGGGGCTCACCGTGACCCCCAGTCAAGCGAACTTCTACTTGGTTGCCCTACAACGCAGCGGCCGCGCCACCTATGATGCGCTCTTGCGCAAGGGCGTCATTGTGCGCCCGTTCGGCAACTTGCCGAACAGCATCCGCGTCACCGTGGGCAAGCAGGAAGAGAATGACCGCTTCCTCAGCGCTTTGGGCGAGGTGCTTTCGTGAGGCCACCGCGTTGGGCCACGTGGCTGTTGGCCGCGTGGGTAGCGTCGTGTGTGCTGGTTGGCTGCTCGAACAACGAAGACATCATCGTTCAAACCGGTGCAGGCAAAGAGCTCAACGCGCTGCAGATCGACAAGGAGCCGCTCGCCTTGCTGCCCGGCGGCGTGGTCGGCATCGTATCGGTGGACACGGGCAAGCTGTTTGCCTCGCCCTTTGGCACCCGCGTGCTGACACTGTTGAATCAGCACTTGCCCGTGCCGGCGTCCGCTGATTTTCAGCCCGCGCGTGACTTGCTGCACCTGTACTTGGGCTTGTACTCGATGCAGGGCGCGGACCTTTCGGGCGTTGCCGTCGGCAAGTTCAATAAAGCCAAAATCGAAGCGGCGGTGAACGGCGTCGAACAAACTCCGCAAGGCGTGCCGATCGCCAAACGAAAATACGCGGGGCGGACCCTGTACACCGCGGGTGGCGCGGGCTTCTGCGTGCTCACCGACAACACCGCGCTGTTCGGTAACGACACTGGCATTCGTCGCGCGTTGGATCGCATCCATGAAGGGCGCGTTCGACGTCAAACGTTGCCTTGGATGGACAAGCTGCTGAGCGGCGAAACCGCGCCGATCATCGCCGGTGCAGACCTGCGCGCGCAGGCAATCCCAGAGGCCGCGAGCAACAACTTGGGCTTCTTGAACGGCCTCGAGACCATGGCTTTCGTTGGTAATTTTGCAGATCCGGGCATCAATTTGGCCGGCACGCTCACCTACGGTGACGAAGCGGGCGCCAAGGCTGGCGCGGACAACGTGCAGAGCCTGTCCCAAAAGCTAGGTACGTATGGAACGCTGCTGTCGCTGATGGGCATCCCGCAGCCGGTGCGCCAACTGCAGGCCGAGGCCAAGGGCAACGAGGCCGCATTCGTGGTTGGCTTGGACGCTGGCGCGACGGGAGAGTTGCTGGACAAGCTGCCCAGCTACTTGGCGGCCCATCCCATCGCATCCAATCCATGACTCCAGCTCGACTCATCATTCGGCCGCAACGCACTCCGCTGGAGGGCAGCGTGCCGGTGCCGAGCGACCGCAGCATCACGCATCGCGCGTTGATCTTGGCGGCGTTGTCCAACGGCCCCTGTGAGCTGCGCGGCTTTGCGTACGGGAACGACAACCTGGGCACGCTCCGCGCACTGGGCGCTCTGGGCGTGCGCTACGAAGACGATCAGAAAGGCACCGTGCGCCTGCGCGGCGTGGGGCTCGCCGGGCTGCAGGCTCCCCAAGCGGAGATCGACTGCGGCCATTCCCCGACTACGGCGCGGCTCTTGGCCGGCGTGCTGTGCGGGCAGCCCTTCGCTTCGCGTCTGGTGGGCAGCCCTTCGTTGTCGCGTCGACGCATGCAGGCTGTGGTCGCGCCGCTGACGGAGCGCGGCGCGCGCATTCGCTCCGCGGCCTCGCAAGTGCACGAGGGGGACGTCACCCTCCCGCTGGACATCGGCGGCATCGAGCCCGGGCAGCGTCTCGCCGGCATCGAGTACGTGATGACCGCGCCCAACGACCACGCCAAGGGCGCGCTGTTGTTCTCGGGCTTGTTCGCGTCGGGCTCGACAGTGATATTCGAGCCGGTCGTGTCGCGCGACCACACCGAGCGCCTGATGAGTGAGCTGAACATGCCGATTCGGACAGCCGGCTCGATGGTCAGTTTGCACCCGCCGGCCGATCCGCTCGCCATTCGCGGCTTCGAGGTCGATCTGCCCGGCGACATCAGCGCCGCCGCGTTCGTACTGGTGGCGGCCGAACTCGTGCCAGGTTCAAACGTGTCCACGCGTCGTACCGGGCTGAACCCCACGCGCGCCGGCGTCCTGGAGGTATTGCGCGCCTTCGGGGGGCGCATGCGAATCACCCCCAAGGGTGATTCGTTGGGTGAGCCTTGGGGTGAGGTCAACGCGGTCGGCTCGGTGCTGCGCGGTACGAACATCGGCGGGGAAGTGTCACTGCGTACCTTGGATGAAATCCCCGTCATCTGCGCGCTCGCTGCGCGCGCTCGCGGCGTGACCGAGATCAGTGACGTGAGTGAATTGCGCGAGGACGAGCCGGACCGCATTGCGGCGCTCAGTGAGGTACTGCGTGCGTTCGGCGTGCAAGCCGGTGTTCGCCCGGACGGCCTCGTGATTGAAGGTCAGCCCGAACGTCCGCTGCAGGCGGCGCGCGTGAATTGCCGAGGCGATCACCGTCTGGCGATGACGGCGGCCGTGCTCGGGCTCGTGGCCGACGGCGAAACAGTGGTCGAAGACGTTGATTGCCTGGCCGTGAGTTTCCCGCGTTTCGCCGGCACGCTGCGTGCGCTAGGTGCTGACGTCGAGGTGCAACGATGAGACGACCGGTAGTGGCAATCGACGGCCCGGCAGGGGCAGGGAAGTCGACCGTGACGAAGCGCGTGGCCGATGAACTCGGCTACCTGTTGGTCGATACGGGCGCGCTGTATCGCGCGGTTGCGCTGGCCGCCCGGCGCGCCTCCGTGTCCTGGGACGACAACGAAGCGCTCGGTGAGCTCGCGTATCAGCTAGTCGAGGAGCGTGCCGTCGTGCTGGGCAATCAGAAGTCGAGCGGGTTTGCGCTCAAGCTCCGCGGCGAAGACGTCTCGCTCGCGATTCGCGAGCCGAGCGTGAGTCAAGGCGCGAGCAAGGTATCCGCAGTGCCCGCGGTGCGTGACGCGCTGCTCGATATGCAGCGTCAAGCCGGCGCCAACGGCGGTGCGGTGCTCGAGGGCCGCGATATTGGAACAGTCGTGTTCCCCAACGCGGAGGCCAAATTCTTCCTCACCGCCAACGTGGACATCCGCGCGCAGCGGCGTTTCGACGAGCTTTTGGCGCGCGGCGGCGTGGCCGAATTGGCCGAAGTGAAGCGTGAAGTCGCCGAACGTGATCTGCGCGACAGCACACGGCCTATCGCGCCCTTGAAGCAGGCTTCCGATGCGCAGGTCATCGACAGCTCCGTGTTGTCGATAGATCAGGTTGTGGCGCGCATTGTGGCGCGCGTTCGCGAAGTAGAAGCAGCGCTCGGCGCTCGCGCATGACGGCGTGGCGGACGGCGGCTCTGGCCCTGCTCGTGACCTCGGCGTGCAGTACGAAGGGTGTTGGTCCGCCGCCCGAGGCACCGCGTTTCACTCGGCCGCTGTCGGCAATGCCGGCAGATCTGGACGTCGTGCTGCGCGTCGATCTCAAGCGCATCCGCGACACGCTGGGCGGCCCGGCGATGGCCGCGCTGAGCGCGCAAGCGCTACACGGCCTGCACGGTGAGGACCACGCGACCGACGAGCTACTACTCAAAACTCTGGCTCAGACCGACACGCTGTACGTGGGCCTCCGGCCCAGCGCGGCCTCCGGCGCGGCGGACAACGTGTTCGTACTGGCCGGTCACTTCCCGGGCTTCGACCCAGAGCGCGCGCAAAGCTCGCCGCGCTTCAGCCACGCTCTGGATCTCGGCGCCGACCTGCGCCGCTACGATCGGCCCGCACCGAAATCGCGCTCGGCGCCCGCGCGCTTCTACGCGCGCGGTGAGGATCTGATCGTCTCGCTCAGTGAGGCGGAGATAGACAGCGTGGAGCGCACGTTGGAACAGGGCCGCGGTCGGCCATCACTCGAGCCCGCCGAAAAAGGCGCGCTGTCCGCGGTCGCGCGACCACGCGTTCTACCGCGCGAGCTCTTCGCGGGTTCACATATGCTGCGCGAACTCGCCCAGGACGCCTCGCGCGTGGAACTGAACGCGGACCTGACCAGCGCGGGCGTGGATGCGAGCCTGGCGCTCAAGTTCGACGACCCGAGCGCGGCAGAGCAAGTCGGCCACGCGCTCACGGACATGCGTGATGCGCTGAAATCATCGCCCGGACGGCTTGCCAAGTTCGCGGCGCGAGTGGAGATTACGACCGCCGCCGAGTACGTGACCCTGCACTTCGCGCTCGGTCGCGATGAGTTCTCCGAATTGGTCAATTGCCGAGGTACCGCCTGTGACTGGTGAGATTGCGCTCGAACCCGAATCCCGCGGCCCCGTCGGCCCCGTCAGAGGCGGCGGCATTGGGCATCGTTCGGTATTCACGATTTTCGGCTTGTCGGTTTCACTCGCGCTGGTCGGTGGGATTTGGATCTTCTTCAAGTTCGTCGCTTATGGCCGCGTCGCCGCGCGCCACTTGCCGGACGACACCGTGCTCGCCGCGCGCATCGACGTAGAAACGCTGTTGATCTCAGATCCCGTGCGGCTGCGCTTGTTGCCCTTGTTCGATCAAGGCGTGGTCGGGCCCGCCACGCTGAAGGCGCGCCATGATCGCTTCCGCGCGCACACCGGCGTGGAGCTGGGGCGCGATCTGCGAGAGATTGTGATCGGCGTATCACGCTCGGGTTGGGTGCTCGTGTTCGGGGGCAAGTTCCCGCGCACTGGGTTGCTCGAGGGTCTGCAGACCACTCTTGACGAAGAGCACACCGAAGCGCAGCTCACGAACGGCGTGCTGCAGGTTCGCGGCGGGCCCGCGGTGGGGCAGGCGGCCGACGGCGCCTTCGTGGTGGCCTCGGACGCGCCGCATCTCAAGGCCGCGTTGCAGGGCGGGGAGGCCTACCTGCGGCTCGGTCTGCCGCCCGAGGGGGCGGGCGGCTTCGCCCTTTTGGTGCGCGACCCAGTGCCGCCCGGTTTTCAGGACTTCGAGCGTGTCTCGGGCTCGTTCGAACTCGGGAAATCGATGGCGGTGGACGTTGCGGTTCACCTGCGTCCGGGTGCGAGCGCGACCCCGAGCAGCGTGGCGCACGCCTTTGCGACGCTGGGCGCCGCGGCTCCGGTCGAATCCCAAGCGCAGCACCCGCTCGAACAGGCGCAAATCCTGCCCAGAAGACCAGATGAAGTCGCAGTGAAGCTGTCCTGGACGCGGCCGGAGTTGGACGCCGGCGCGGCCTGGCTGGTGGCGCTTCTGGGGGCCCAGTTTGCGCAGCGCGCCTCGCGACCCTAAGCTTCGGTTCGAGTTTAGGCTGGCCCTTTCGACGAGATGAGGGTCCGTACGCGGCTCCGGTACGGCTTTTGCGTTTGACGCGACCGAACCCGTGCGCTACCTGAGCGCGTCCGACGCGAGACCCTGCTTATTTGTGCACCCCGCACTGAGGCTAGGGACCCGCGGGCGAGCGTCCCAATTTAGG
>JBDTJC010000354.1:0-9846 GCA_039936055.1 Polyangiaceae bacterium
CGGTTGCGGTGAAACCCTCGAACGAGACGTCCTGCGTGATCACGAGGCCCGGAGTATAGTCCCAGGCGATGCCCGAGCAGGATAGATCCCCCGAAGCTTCCGACCTGGCCGCCTTCTTGGACGCAGGGAAGACGCCCTACCACGCGGTCGCTGAGGTCGCGCGGCGCCTGACTAGCGCCGGTTTTCGGCCTTTTCGCGAGCAAGAGGCCTGGCAAATCGCGCCCGGCACGCGTGGCTTCGTGGTGCGCGCGGGCGGTTCGATCGTCGCTTTTGAGGTGGGCCGCAAAGCGCCGGCGGAGGCCGGCTTCGTGCTCCTCGGCGCGCACACGGATTCGCCCAACCTGCGCGTCAAGCCGCTGCCGGACCTGACTAGCGTTGGCTATCGACAGCTCGCGGTCGAAGTGTACGGCGGCGTGCTGCTGTCCACGTGGCTGGATCGTGACTTGTCATTGGCGGGGCGAGTCGTACTCGCCGACGGCAAGACGGAGCTCGTTGATTTGCAGCGCTCAGTGTGCCGCGTGCCGAACCTCGCCATCCACCTGAATCGAGAGGTGAACACGGCCGGGCTGCAGCTGAACGCGCAAACGCAACTCGTGCCAGTGATCGGCTTGGAAGAAACCGAGGGCGGCTTTGCGGAGTTGCTCACCGAAGGGCTGCGCGCCACGCCCTCCAGCGGTGCCGCCGCGGCCGACATACTGGGTTTCGATTTGTGTTTGTATGACACGCAGCGCGCCGCGTTTGCAGGCGCCCACAGCGAGTTCCTCTTCTCGAGCCGGCTCGACAATCTAGCCTCCTGCCACGCGGCATTGTGCGCGTTGCTCGGCGCGACGAAGGCCCCGGAACTCACGCGCGTGGTCGCGCTGTACGATCACGAAGAGGTGGGCAGTCAGAGTGCTTCGGGCGCGCGCTCATTGTTCCTCTCAGATCTGCTGGAACGGCTTGCATTGGCTTGTTCGCCAAAGGACCCGAGCGCGCTGCCGCGTGCCATTTCGCGTTCGCTCTTGGTCTCCGCCGACATGGCCCACGCGGTGCACCCGAACTACCCGGACAAGCACGATAAGCAGCATCGCCCGATGCTGGGCGCGGGCCCGGTGATCAAGGTGAACGTCAATCAATCTTATGCAAGTGACGGGCCGGCGGTCGCGGCGTTCCGCACGGCGTGTCGTGCGGCCGAGGTGACACCGCAGCATTTCAGCTCACGCAACGACATGCCCTGCGGCAGCACGATTGGTCCGATTTCCGCGGCACGGCTCGGCATCCGCGCTGTGGATGTTGGCAACCCCATGCTCAGCATGCACTCGTGCCGGGAAATGGCGGGGGTGAGCGATGTGGCTCCGATGATCCGCGTGCTCACGGAGCTGTTCTCCGCATTCAAAGGCTTAGATTCGGCGAGCTGACGCCAAGACCGCTCAAAGTGCGTGCGGCAACCGCCGCTCGCGCCAATTCCGCCGTCAGTGCGAACGCGCGGCCACAATCAACCCGAGCAGCACGAAGCCCAGGCCGAGAACGAGCAACGCGCCGAGCAGCGGCAGAAAGCGGCGCGGGGCAATGCGCTCGGCTGTGTCGGCCTCCAGATCCGAACGCAGGTGTTGAGCGATGTCGCGGTCAGCCGCGCGCACGCGCAGCACGAGCGTCACTACGCTGAGCGCGAACGCCAAGGCGATAAATACCGCGGTCAGCCAACGCACGTGCGACCGCCGTGCTTGTTCGCGCGCGAACGCGCCGGGCAAGCCGTCTAGCAGGAGGGTATCGGGCACATCGAATGTTTGCGCCGGCTCCGCACCGACAGTGAGTGGCCAACCAATGGCCGCTACGCTATTTTGATCGACTTCGCTCGATACAACCAACCATGCAGGCTCGGGCGGCGCGGGCATGTCGACATTGGCCCAAGCACCACCGCGGCCGTCTGGCGTGAGCGCGACGGCGCCGCCAGTGACGCGTGCCCGGTCGGTAACGAGGCTGAAAAAGGCTTCCGTGCGCGGCGTCGCGGATTCGATGCGCACACCGGTGGCCGTCCGCACGCCGTTAAAGCCACCCGGGACGACGGGCACGCCGCTGTCGATCAGCCCGGTTTGCTGGTCGTCGGTACGAGCCTCGATGCGTAGCGTTGGGTTCAGAGCGACGGCCAAAAAGCTGACGTGCGCTCGGCCATGCGCGTCGGTGCGTAAGTCCTGCCCGATGCCGAGTTCCGCGCCGTCGGCGCTGAGCGTCAGGCGCGCGCCGGACACGCCGCTACCTGCGTGTTCGACGCGAATCAACAGCGAGTCAGCCGCCCCGACCACGAACGCCCCGCGCTGCGCTGCGATGCTGAGCACCAGCCCGCCCGAGTCCCGCCCGCGGATCCAACTGCCGCGGCGACGAGCGCGCGCGGCCCAGCGCTCCCCGCCCAGCGTGACCGGGCCGACTGCCAAGAGCGAGCCGGACGGGTCGCGCACGGTGAAGTTCAACAGACCGTGGATCGGGCGCGCGAACCCGAGTCGAAAGTCCGCGACACCACGTGTCGCGCGCGTGACAACCAGCGCGAGGGGCGCACTGTTCGCGGGGCTGGCGGTGACGTTCAACGAGCCCGGCCAATAAGGAGTCTCGTGTTCGCCGTCGCGCGTTACGGCTTCCACACGCAACGAGAACGAGTCGAGTCCTTCGGTTGGACCACCGTACACCCGCGCGCCCACCACCTGCCGCGGCACCCCCGCGACAAGTAAGGCGTATGCCACGACCAAGACGGTGACCGCCGGCAGAGCCAAAGACCAGCCACGACTCATCGACTTGCCATCCTCGCAGTTATGCTAGCCTCCCCGCCGAAAGTCATGGCGGACGTCAAGAAAGCAAAAACAAAAAAGCAAGCCCAGGCCAAGCGCGTTCGTAAAGAGCGGCTGTTCATGCCGGAGGCCACGTACGCTTCGCGGCTGTCGATCGGCGGCGGAATGGTGGGCGCGCTGGTTTTGGGTGCCGGCGTGTATAGCCAATGGGTGAGCGACAACCCGCGAGCGATCGCTCCGTACTTGTTCGGCGTCGGCGCGGTCGCGCTAGCTGCGGCGCTGTGGTTCGGTGATGCTGGCGCCCTGCCACTGCGCGTGGGTGACGCGGGCATAGCCATCGAGCGCGGCACCGAGCTGGTGCGGCTTGCCTGGTGTGACATGGAGCGCGTGTTCACCGAGCGCGGGGAGTTGGTCGCCAAGGGCAAAGAGCTGACCCTGCGCATTCCGATCGCTGCGCACCGCGTCGCCATCGCCTGGATCTTGAGCGAAGGCACGAAGCGCGTGCCTAACGTGATGGACGTGAAGCGCCAAAGCCTGATCGGCTTGCCCGAGCCCCGCGACAACGACGGTGAGTTCGTCACGATTGAAGGCCTGCAGGTGACTGGTCGTCATTGCGCCGCGAGCGACAAGCCGATCTCGTTCGAACGGGACGCGCGGCTGTGCCCGGTTTGCGGCCAGGTCTATCTGAAGGACCAATTGCCGAAGAAATGTGTAACGTGCGACGGTGAACTCGGCACACGCGCCGTCGAGATTTGAGCGCGGGCACGCGCTCGAGCTAATCTAGCTCGAGCGTCTCGACTTCGACGATAGGCCGCGTGCCGGACAAGTCTTCGAGCTTGCGGCGGGCGGCGCGGCGAACGAACTCGGCCAGGCCGGACCCGCGACCGCCGCGGAAAGTTTCCACCGAGCGGGCGATCTCGTGGGCTACCGCGCGCAACGCCGCTTCGTCACCGTCCACCAAGGGCACGCCGCGCGTGCGCACCGCAGGCGGCGCCGCCAACTTGTCATCTCGACCGAGAGCAAGCGAGATGAACGCGATGCCCAAGCGCCCAAGCTCGATGCGGCGCTGATGGGTATCGCTGGATAGCTCTTCACCGCCCACGGCGATGGCGATGCGACCGTGCGGCACCGTGTTGTCTTTCCACAACTTTTGACCGTCACACACCACGGGCGTGCCATTTTCCACGACTGTGGTCTCACTCACGCCGAGTTCCCGAGCCAGCTCTTCGTGCCGTAGCAAATGATGCAGCGTGCCGTGCACGGGTAAAAAACAATTGGGGCGGCACAGCTCGATCATTCGGCTTTGCTCGGTGCGCCCGGCGTGCCCGCTGGTGTGCACCGCGGGGTCACTGAAGCGCGTCTTCAAAATCACGCCAGCGCGCAGCAGGTCGTTCATCATCGAAAATACTGGGCGATCATTGCCGGGAATGATGCGGCTAGAGAAGATCACCGTGTCTTCCTCGGCCAACGTGAGCTTCGGGTGTTGGCCGAGGGAGAGCCGCTTGAGGGCTGAATTACGCTCGCCTTGAGTGCCGCCAGCGAGCACGAGCAGGCTCGCACGCGGCACGCTGGCAGCTTGATCTGCCGAGACCACGAGGTCCGTCGGCCAGGACAACCGGCCGATCTGCCGCGCGATGGCGCATTGGTTCTCAAGGCTACGACCGAACAAGCACAGCTTGCGTCCGGTGCGCTGCGCGATCTCGCCGAGCAGGATCAGGCGCTGGATGTTGCTCGCGAACATCGCGATGAGGACCCGCGCGGGCGCTTCTTGCACCAATGCTTCGAGCGCGCGGCCCACGCCGCGCTCCGAGCCGGTGCGCACTGGGACGTCAATATTCGTGCTGTCGCTGAGCAGTAACGCAATGCCTTGGTCACCGAGCTCGGTCAAACGCGCTTCATCCGTCGGTTCGCCATCAGGCGGATCGGGATCGAAGTTGAAATCACCCGTGTGCAGGATGCTGCCGACCGCCGTGCGAATGTGCAGCGCGCTGGCCTCGATGATCGAATGCGCTACGCGAACCGGCTCGACTTTGAATGGGCCGACCTCGTATTCCTGCCCTGCGTGGGCATCACGCAAATCCAGATCCCCGGACGCGAAGTTGTGCTCGAACAGCCGCTTCTTCGCGATGCCGAGCGCGTGCGGCGGGCCCCACACGGGCACGTCCAATTCAGACAGCAAATACGGGAGCGCGCCGACGTGATCCTCATGGCCATGCGTGAGGAAAATGCCGTGTATGCGCTCCTTCTGCGCCAAGAGCCAAGTGAAGTCCGGGTGCCAAACGTCGATGCCGACGTCGTCCTCGGCAAAAGCCGCACCGCAATCCACGACGACGATGCCGTCCGACTGCTCAAGCGCAAAGCAGTTCATGCCGATCTCCCCGAGGCCGCCCAGGGGGATAATGCGAATCCGATTTCGCTCGAGAGTTGAGGGAGCTTGCACGACGGAGAATCTGCCTTAGGGAACCTGAGGGAAGTTGCGGGTGTAGCACGACTCGCCCCTCCCGATTTGGCAGTCGAAACATCCGGTGATAGAGCGCAGAACGGAGCACCAACGTGGCACAAACAAAAGCCGTCAGTCCCGCCGAAGCCGCAGAATTACTCGCCCAGGGGCACGTGTATGTGGACGTGCGAAGCGAGCCCGAGTTCGAAGCGGGCCACCCGGAAGCCGCCCTGAACGTGCCGCTGCTCAACGCAGGCCCCGTCGGCCTGGTCGAAAACCCGGATTTCTTAGCGACGATGCAAAGCGCGTTCGGCAAAGATGAACCGCTGGTGATCGGCTGCAAGGCGGGCGGGCGCTCCAAGCGTGCCGCGGCCATGCTGGCTCAAGCCGGCTTTACCCAGCTCTCCGATCAGGTCGCTGGCTTCGACGCCGGCAAGGACGCCTTCGGGCGGCCGCTCCCCGGCTGGAGCCGCACGCCGGGCCTGCCCGTCGGCAAAGGCAAGCCGGCAGGCCAGGCCTATACGGACGTGAAGGGGCGCAAGCCGCGCTGAGTCTCGTAGTGTCCGGCAAACGCGAGCCGCGTGCGTATTGGTTCACTCGACGACGGCACTCCGGCCGACTGAACCGCGCACGCCACGCCGCACGTTGGTCTCAATAAGTGGAGAACAAAGCCCACAAGAACTTGTTGGCGAACGCGGGCCAACCATGATTGGTGTTGCCGTAGTTGGGATCGGTGTGATTACACCAATACACGGGATGGTCAGCGTCACAGCCCTGGTACATGACGCAGTTGGATAGCGTGTCAGAGTAACCCGCAACCGGCATCGTCGTCGTGCCGCAGTGGTTCAACGCGCCGTAAAAATCGCGCGTCTTCGGGCCATTGGCTGGCCCCACGACGTTGTCGTTCTTGCCCTGAATGACGACGGCTGTCACCTCACCCTTACATTGCCGCTTGATCGGCACATCGAGCGCGTAGCCATTGACCGGCTTGGTGGAGCAAGGGGCAGTTGCTCGAATCTTGTCGCCGTATTCGCAGCCGAGGATGCTCGCGAAGTCTCCGCCGGAACTTTCGCCGGCGGCGAAAACACGCGCCGTGTCGACGCAGTAGCTGGCCAAAATCTGGTCGTAAAACGGCTGAAAAAAGGCGACGTCACTGGCGCCCCAACCATTGGCATTGACGGCCATCGTGGGGTACGCGCGGATCCAGGCTTCCTTGGGCCCGGTCGTCTCGAAGCCTGCATTGCTCTCCGCCCAACTGATCGGATTGCCCGTCGGGTTGAACATCATCATCACCGGGTAGGCTTTGCTGGCGTCGTAGCCGGTCGGTAGCTTCACGTAGTATTGGTGCCCTGACACGGTGAGCGGGCTGCCAGAGCTACCGGTAGCTGGATTGGCCTTGCTGCAACCGGAGCTCGGGGCGACGGGGGCTTTGCCGCTCGAGCCGCCAGCTCCGCCACCCGCTTTGCCAGCGCTGCCGCCATCCGCGCCACCCGCTTTGCCAGCGCTGCCGCCGTCCGCGCCACCCGCTTTGCCGGCGCCGCCGCCGCCCGCGCCACCGCTCATCGCTCCTCCGCTATCCGCCATGTCGCCCGTAGCGCCGCCCGCTCCCGACGTACCCGCGTGGCCTTCGCCGTCAAAGCCGTTCCCTGCCACGGATCCAACCGCTCCGGCGTTGCTCCCACCAACCGCGGAGCTACCGGCGACGGCTGCAGGGGAGCCGCCATCGGCAACGCCCATCGAGCCCGCTTGGGCACTCGATGCTGAAGGGCTGTCACTACTGCAAGCCACCAGCGCGCT
Organism: Polyangiaceae bacterium; assembly: GCA_039936055.1. Lineage (GTDB taxonomy): Bacteria > Myxococcota_A > Polyangia > Polyangiales > Polyangiaceae > PMG-095. The sequence continues at coordinate 6,997 of JBDTJC010000354.1, forward strand.
GCAGCCAAGGAGCCAAGCGCCCGAAGCCGTGCGCACGATCGAGGAGAACGGATAGAAGGGTTTGGTCACTGGTCTCTGATCGCTTTCTGATTTTCGCGCGTTGCCGTCGCCGCATCGGGGAGTTGCGTTAAGTATACGCCGTTGCGTTGCCGGACAGACTCAGTTCAGCGCTCGAATCTGTCCGAAAAAAAGTGCTCGCGGCAAGCTAGCTTCGGTTGCGTGCGCAATTATCGATGAAGCGGAACATTCCTGCTGCTGCGAACTCAGCTATCGACGCGGGCATTGCGTGAGCGTAGGTCGCGCCGTCGACCGTGATCGTGCCCCTGTTGTCACGAGGCGTCCCGTCGGACGCAACACTGGCCGGCTTCGTGCTGCCCAGTAGTCGAGGATCTATTATTTGCGCAGCAGGTTGACGGTCCAGCCGTAGATCCCGACAACGTCGTCAATTCGAAGCGAGCGTCAGTCACGGGGGGGGTGAAAATCCGGGGCGCTGTGGTGCTTTGGCGAGGCTCACGCAGCGGTGAGCGTCACGCCCCGGTAGAGAGCATCCGGCGCTCGGTAGCCGAGAGCCTGGTGCGGGCGCGCGCGGGGTGTACGGCCGCGATGTTTGACCGCGGCGGAGCGTGCTAGACCGCGCTGATGAGCGCGCTTGTGACAGAGGCTGTGCGGAACGTTCGCGATACACTGACCATCGCACTTTCACACACGCCCGAGCGCGCCGCCGTGGTGGTTGCGGACGAACGCTCGGTGCTCTCGCGCTTGTTGCTGCAGGCGTACCGTGAGTGCTTGCCAGGCGCTCGGGTACTCTGCTTTGACGACGCGGGTGCGGAAGCGGTGAAGACGGCGTTTACCGAGCTACGCGCGCAGGATCTCGCCGTGCTGATCCAGTCGAGCGTGTTTCGGATTCCGGAGTTCCGCACGCGGGTGGAGTTATTTCGGCACGGCATCAAGGTGATCGAGCACTCCAACTTGGAACGCATGACCGAAGGCGAGATCGCGCACTACATCGCCGCGCTAGCCTACGACCCCGCGTACTACAGGGGCGTGGGCCACGCCCTCAAGGCGCGCATGGATGGCGCCGCCTCCGTACGCATCGATAGCGAGGGTGAGCAGCTCCACTTCGCGTGCCAATTGGAGACTGCCAAGCTCAACATCGGCCATTTCGAAGGCCTGAAAAACGCGGGCAGCCTATTTCCAATTGGCGAAGTCTTCAGTGAAGCGCGCGATCTCGAGAGCGTGCACGGTCGCGTCAGAATTTACGCATTCACTGACACCTCATTCTGCCTAAATGCCCCAAAGGCACCGATCACATTGCTCATCGAGCGCGGCCGCGTGGCCAGCGCGCTCGACTCCACCCCTGACTTCGAGCAAGTGCTGAGTGCCATTCGCGCCGACGAAGGCGAAGTCTGGCTGCGCGAGCTGGGCTTCGGGATGAACCGCGCCTTCTCGCGCGAACGCCGCGTCAGTGACGTCGGCGCATTCGAGCGCGTGTGCGGCGTGCACCTCTCCCTCGGTGCTCGCCACGGCGTGTACAAGAAGCCGCACCTCGATCGGCGCGCTGCCCGTCACCACGTGGACACCTTCGCAGTGACCAGCCGCGTGTTGCTCGACGACGAGGTCGTGTTCAGCGAGGGCGGCTGGCAAGTCCGCCCTGCCGTCGAGCGTCGAAGCCCAAGCGACTGCGGTGGGCGAACGGCAGCGTTAGCACCCACTGCCGCAAGGGAACCGCGGGCAGCACGCGACCGCTAAGATTCAGCACGGTTTGGCACGTCGGCCGCGCGAGGCACGACGGACAAAGACCTCTTCCGTTGCACGAAAACGCGACCCAATACTTCGCGTCAACTCACTTGCGCTGCACTAGTACTTCGGTTCGGATGTGCGGTCCGGGTTTCCGCGGCCCTCGAGGGTGAGGGCCGCAGAAACCCTCCAGCACGGTAAATTTGTGCTCAGTACTCTATCTGTCTCGACGTACGGCAACCCGGAACGGAGTTCCGGATCGTCGTACTAGCCAGAAATCCGCTCGCGGCTCACTTCACTTGACTCACTTGACGGACACGGTTGCGGTCGTGAAATCAATGGTTCCGGTACTATTTTGGGCCTCGATCAGGATCTTGGTCTCGTACAGATTTCCAAGCTGCAGACCTAGCCCGGCCCACTTGGAAAAGTGGTCGGAAATGGAGATGTGACCGCACTGGCGGGCCGTCTGCCGGATGCTGAAATACTGGTCGAACGTCTTGTTGTCTCCGGTGATGGCTGGCTTGTTGGTACGCGTGTTCTTCCAGACGTCGTAGGTCGCGCCGTCGACTGTAATGGTGCCCATGTTGTCACGAGGTGTCCCGTCCGACGCAACACCCGAAGGCTTCGTGCTGCCCCAGTCGTCGAGGATGTAGTATTCGCGCAGCGGGTTAACGGTCCAGCCGTAGATCCCGACGTATACCAAGCCGGTGTTGCCCGTTTTTGTCTCCGCAAAGTCGGCTGAGATGGTGCCTAACTGGGTAGGGGTCTTGGTCTGATCGAAGCTCAAGCCCATGCGGGCCAGGAAGTCGTCGACGGTGGTCCAGGTCGCACTAAAGTTGGCATCGGCACCGAACACGGTCATGCAACTCGAGCCAGCTCCTTGCGCCCAAAGCTCATAAGAATAGCCGCCCGCGTTGCCCGTCTTGTTCGAGCAGTACTTCGTTCCGCCAGTCAAAGGCGAAGCTTTTGGGCAAGTGTTGGGTGCGCCGGCGCCACCCGCGCCACCCGCGCCACCCGCGCCACCCGCGCCACCCGCGCCGCCGGCCGCGCTGACGCTGTTGCCACCGGCGCCGCCCTTGGTGGCGTTTCCGCCGTTTCCGCCGTTGCCACCGG
>JBDTJC010000355.1:0-4873 GCA_039936055.1 Polyangiaceae bacterium
AACCGACGACGCGGTCGATCTCCTCACCGCGAGCCGTGAGCATCACCACTGGTAACGCTCGCGTCGCCGGATTGTCTTTGATCGTGCGGCACACCTCGGTGCCGGACAGACTCCCACGTGACGAGTCGCCTGCACCGCGTTTGCGTCCGTAGCAGGTTTATTTTTCAAATCGCGGGGGCGCAACGCGCGCTGTATACCTCGATATTGTTGGGGTTTGAGCGGCGGCTCGTGGCATCAACCAGTGCTTTGGCGGCGCGAGGCGGGCGTGGCCAGCTAAGTCGTGGTGGGCCGGGTGGCTGGATCATTCTGATCGAGCCAGAGCTTCACCTGCACGGAGACGTGCTCGTTCCGATATCGCGGGCTGGCGCCGCGAACGGATGCCGACCCTTCCGAAGTCGAGCGCATTCGAACTGGCACCTGACTGGGTCTGCGAGGTTCTATCGCCATCTCATTGCAAATCGATTCGCCATCAAGCCCGAGATGTCGCGGAAGCACGGTTCCGGCGAGGGTTCCGGGCCCTTCGAAGCGCGGGTCGTTGCGAGCTTCGGTGTTCGACACATACACCACGCCGGCCAATGGGTTTACGGCCATGCCGAAGAGAGTCGTGCCAAAGTGCCGGTATGACCCCGTGGCAGGCACAGACAAAATCGCCAAACGCGCTTCCCGTCGCTTTGCGACAGCGGGAGCAGTGACAGGCTAACGTCACCTTGGTTCGGAGTCGAAGGCATAACTAACCGCCCCGCACAGACAACTCCCCGAAAACTGGCCGTTCATGGGTCCGCGTATCGTAGCGGCGTGCTCGGGCGAGCGCCAGAGGGCGATGTCGCACCCCGCCGGTCGGCTCGCTCGCCGTGCAGGACTTCTCGTCGGAGCGCAGGAGGCGAGCTAGAACGAGCGCCGTGAAGCGGGCGTGTGTCGTCGGGAGCTCGGATGGGATTGGGTTTGCAACCGCGGAGGCATTGCTCGCGGAAGGCCGGGAGGTCGTGGGCGTGTCGCGCGGCGCAAGTGCGCTTTCGCACGCGCACTACGCTCATTTCACTTGTGACGTCACCAGCGACGACTATCGCCGGCTTCTCCGCGAGCATTCCGCTGAGCCGTTCCAGGCGGTGATCTACTCCGTGGGAATTGGGGAGGCCCTGACCCTCGATGACCTCTCGCGAGATATACGCGTGCTCGACGTGAATCTGATGGCGGCCGTGTCGACAGCGGCGATCGTGCTCCCCGGCATGATCGCCTCGAGGCAGGGGAGCCTGATCGTGCTTTCGAGTCTCGCGGACGTGCTCGTATCGAGCGAATACCCGAGCTATAACGCCTCCAAGGCCGCTCTCTCGTCCTACTTCGAGGGGCTCGGCACCGCCTTGCGTTCGTCCAACGTAACCGTTAGCTCTATTCGCTTTGGATTCGTCGACACCAAGATGGCGAAGGCCCGGACGCGTCCACTGATGGTGTCGCGTCAGGTGGCGGCGGGCGTTGTGATGCACGCTCTGCGCACGGGACAACGTCGCGTCAGCTTTCCCGTTCGCATGGCCCTGCTCGTGAGCGTCCTGCGCTTCTTTCAAAGCCTAAAGCGAATCTTCGAATGATTCGCTCAGTGTTGGCGCGATGCTCGTTCGCTCTGCTTGGCGGACTCGCGCTATTTCTGGCGGACTATCCGGTCTCGCAACCGTGGCTCGTCTTGCTGGCGTTCGTGCCCTTGCTGTGGGTGGTGCTAGCGGCTCGCTCACGGCGCGAGGCCTGCACTTACGGAATATTTTGGGGGCTCGGGCGCACCGTGCCCCTCGCGTACATGCTTGGGTCATTCGGGCTCCCCTTGCCAGCTCGGTTCGCGGTGGAGGGGTACTTGCTTGGGCTCGACGCCGCGTTCGCGCTAGTCGCATTCGAGCTGCGCGGGATACGAGCGTGCCCCCTGCTCATGCCCGGTATCTTAAGCGTTGACCGCGTCCGGCGATTTCGGTTTTTGGCTTCGTTTTGGCTGCGCTCCGGTGCTCACGTACAGGCGGTACGTTCCGCTCCGGTGCTCGCCAAAGCCTCGCCAAAACTCCGAACTTGCCGGACGGGCGTTCCTTAAGGTTCTGGCGATGGCCCCCTGCTCGTCGCCGTCACGTTTGCCATCATCGAGTACGCCGATTCGCGATTGCCTATGTGGGGCACGGCGCGCTCGCTCGCGCGCTTGATCTCTCCATACCCGGAGGCGAGTGGGCTGGTCCGCTGGGGCGGAACTGCTGCCTTCGCTACCGCGATAGTGCTGATTCAGGCGCTCTTCGTGATTGGCGTTCAACGTCGCCAACGAAAGTCAGTCCTGGCCGGGGCTGTCGTGCTTGTTGTTGCAGTCGTGCTGAGCGCTGCACGCGCACCGATCATCACGCGGACTCTGAGAGTCGCGGCCGTTGGTCGCGGACGCGACAACATTGCAGGCCGAGCAGAAGCGTTCGTCGCTGAAGCGGCGAAGCGACGAGCAAAGATCATAGTGTTCCCGGAGGTGGAGTTCACGATGGCCAGTGGGGCTCGTTCGGAATTCCAAAGTCATTGGTCGGCGATAGTTGGCCATCATGGGCACGAGCGGGACTTGGGCTCGGCGATCCAGGGTTTCGTTTGGCGACGCGACGACGCTGGGCGACGTGGCGGTTGCCTTCGCGTCGGCTGGCGCGGGCGGCACTCCGCGGTTGCACGCAACGAGCAGGATGGAACCGAGAAAAATGCGGAAATTGCCAGGCATTTCTAACCCCTTGGAATCGACTCGAGGGCCGTGAGGGGGTGCTTGAGGGCCGTGATGACGGGCTGGTGTCGAGGGATGGTTTGCCCTGCCCACTCCACGAACGTCTGCCGCAGGAACTTGCTGCACGAGTAGCGCCAGTCTCGTGCTCGGCGTTGCATATTCGTCACCAGCGAGTGCATGTCCCGCGCTCAATTCTCCCCTCTTCGGGGGATCATGGAAAGCGGAACGGTCCACCCGTAAAGGCGTCGCAACAGACGAACGCTTCGCTCCCTCTGGCGTTCGCTGCTGAACGCCGATACGTTGGACCAACGCGAGGTTATCGTGACCTCGAGCGGATCTAGCCTAGTTCGCCACAAGGTTCACGGCCTACCGTATCGAGCACTCTTGGCGTGGATTGCTTGTATAGCGGCCAGCGGTTGCGCCACTGCGCCCACGAGATCCTACCACGCGACTGGATCGCCAGCCGACGTTGGCACTGTCACTGGTCAGTTCAACGGCTACTTGGTGGAACACCACGGGTTGGGCTTCACCGTGAGGGGAGCGGGCACGAGACAATGGCGGTCTCTATATATGATTCGCCAAGAGAATGCGTATTTCCGAGGTTGGAAACCCAAAAACCCACATGGCGGGAACAAACCTACCTGTCGGAAGGCGCGCCCGCCCTGGTACTTCAGTGTACGAAATAGTGCTTCCGCATATGGGTTGTCATCGCTTACGCGCGGACGGCTGAAGGATGCGACGACGCCGAGCCGCTGCAAGGTCGCAAGCATCGTTGCGCCTTTCATCGGGCCACCGTTGTCCGAGTGCAGATGCAGCTTGCTCGAGTCGACCTCGTTCTCGCAGCACGTGCGTTCGACGAGTTGACCGGCTTCGTCAGCCGACTCGTACTCGAGCACGTCCCAGCCGATGATGCGTCGGCTGTACAGGTCCTCGATCATGTACAGGTAGAGGCACGCGCTTCGATACCCGGCGTCCGTCGTCGCGGCCGCTCGCCCAACGCTGCACCGTGCGTGTGTGCAGCCCGAGCTCGCCGCAGGCCGCACTCTGCCGTGCCCCTGCGCCGACTGCTTCGCTGATCAGCTCGAGAACTCGTCGTCGTTCTTCGACTCGGTGGAGGCGTCCTCGTCCCCCCACAGAGCTTCCGAAGGACTACGGCGTCATCCAGCGCTTCTTCGAGGACCTCGACTTGATCGTTGACGAACGGCACGGCGGGACGCAGACTGGTATCGGTTTATCCGATACCAGAGGAAGCCTGTGCTGCCCCGCCCGACCATCGAAGCCTTCGACCGCCATCTCCTCGAACTCGGCCTGCGCTTCGAGGGCGTCGTCATCGGAGGCTCGGCGCTCGGGCTCATGGGCGTCATCCAGCGGCCGACACGCGATTTCGACATCCTTGTGCCCGAGCTACCGCCGGCCATTGCCTCGGCTGCGCGCGACTTTGCGAAGGCTCAGCGCCAGGCCGGCGTCGACCTACTCGACGACTGGCTCAACAACGGACCGATGCAGCTCGGCGACGTCCTGCCCGCTGGATGGCGCGAGCGTGTGGAGCGCATCTTCGAGGGACAAGTCCTCGTACTCAGCACGCTGGGCAGGCCCGACCTGCTCAAGAGCAAACTGTTCGCGCTCTGTGATCGCGGCACCGATCTGCCCGACTGCATCGCGCTCGCGCCGACCGCGGAGGAACTTGTCGAGTGCGTGCCGTGGCTCGAGGTGCAGGACGGAAATGAGCTGTGGCCTGCGCATGTGCGTGCGACGGTCGAAGACCTCGCGCGGAGGCTCGGCCATGGCGTTTAGCCGCGCGACATCCCCGGAGCCGACGCCCTCGCCCGACGAGTTGACGGCGCGCTTGGTGGGCATTGGGATGAACTTCGCCGCGAAGGCCCAGGCCGACGCGGACATCGAGAGCACGCTGGTGCACGCCTCCGTCCTTGGCATGGACGAAGCTGACCTCCGCGTGCTCGCCGTGCTGACCACGTGGCTTGGCGTGCATCACACGCACGTGAATGCTGACCGGCTCGTGCGCCTCGTGACCGCCCATCCGTCCGAGCGCGTCCGCGCGTACTGGGCGGCGGTCGCGACGTGGCTGAAGACGGATCGTCGTCTCGCCCGGCTCGCAGGCGCCTACGAGGGAGCGCCGATCGAGCTGTTGCCGACGGG
>JBDTJC010000356.1:0-18514 GCA_039936055.1 Polyangiaceae bacterium
CTTCATCGCACGTCTCGACGCGGGCTTCGGGACGAGCGGCTTCTTCCTCGGGCTGGGTCTAGACTACGGTCTCTGAGCGGAGAGGGGGGTTAGTGCCCGAGCTCGAGTTACCGGATCGGTACGAGCCGCTTGCGCAACTGGGTAAGGGCGGTGGCGGTGAGGTCTGGGCGGTCCGCGACCGCCATTCGGGCCGGAAATACGCGCTCAAAGTGCTCGCGCTCGGCGCGAGTGAACGCGAGATGTCCGCGCTGGTACGCGAAGCAGTGGCGTTGTCCGGCCTCGAGGGCCTCGGCGTGCCGCGCGTCGTGCGCTTCGGGCGCTTGCCCCACAGCGGTCGCGCGTTCTTGGTGCGTGAGTTGGTGGACGGCCAGAGTCTCGAAGAGATCATGGCCGAGGGCGCCAGCTCGCGCGCGCTATCGGCGCTCTCGCGCGCAGCGGATCAGCTCACCGTCTTGCACCGCGCCGGGCTGTTTCACGGTGATGTGAAGCCGGCCAACATCGTGGTCGAGCTGGGCGGGCATGCCACGTTCGTGGATCTCGGCTTAGCGGCGCCGTTCCGCGAGGGTGGCGCGCAGGCCGAGGGGTTGACGCCGCGCTACGCCGCGCCCGAGCTGTTTCGCGGCGCGCCGCTCACCGTGCGCGCTGAGGTGTACGCGCTCGGTGTCACCCTCGCCGAGGTCGTCAGTGAAAGCCGCCGCTCGGCTCTGAACCCCGAGCTGCTGCGCGAGCTGATGACGGTGGCCAAGCGCGCCATGTTGGAGGAGCCCGCAGAGCGCTTCCCATCGGTCGATGAATTTGCGAGCGCGCTGCGGCGCGCAGCTGGTTTGCCGGCGAGCGCCGCTTCCGGCGCAGACGAGGTCTCGCTGTGGCCTGTTACGGGCATCGATGCGACTTCGGCTCAGCTGCTCGATCGCGTGAATGCGCTGCTGCCCGGACAGCGTCTGCGCATCGTAGGAGCGCCGGGCTCGGGGCGCACTGCGCTCATGCGGCGTGTGGCGTGGTCACTCGGTGTACTCGGTAGCTCGCTCGCGTGGATAGAAGACGTTACCTCCGCCTCGAGTTTGAGTGCGGAACTTGCCGCACACCCGTCGCTGCATGGGGTGTTCGTGTTGGTGGATGACGCGGACGCGCTGACGGATGACAGCGTGGCGAAGCTCGCTGATGCACGCGCTCACGGCGCGCGCTTGGTGACCGTTGGTGGAGGCGCGCTCGGTGCCGAAGCGCTGGACTTCGTGGTGCCTTCGCTGGATGAGCACGCGGCGATTGATTTGCTGCGGCGCGCGGTGCCCTCGCTCACGGCGGGCCTGTTGAAGCGCGTGTTTCGGGTCTCCGGCGGTCGGCCGGGTGAGCTGCGCCGTTTGGTGCGCATCATCGCCAGCCAAGCGGTGGCATCCGAAGATGATTTGGAGCGCGTGCTCGGTTCGGTCGACGTGCGCTCGGTTTTGCCGCCAGATCCGCTGGAACGCGCCCTATATTTCCTGGATCGTGGCCGCTTCAACGACGCGAAGAGCGCCCTGGATGTGCTCTCCGCCGATGAGCGCATCCAGGTCGTCATTGCGCGCGCGCGTCTGCGCCTCGGGTTGGGTGATGCGTCGGGCGCCCGCGCGTTGCTGTGCGAGCAGGGCGCGGCGGACAGCTCGCCGGACGAGCGGCGTGCCATCAGCCTATACTTGGGTCGTTCGGAGGTCGGCGTCGGGGAGTACCAGCGCGCCTTGCAGATCCTCGACCCGCTGCTGCGCGAGCCGCCGCCCACCTGCACCGAAGCACGCGCTTATCACGGCCTCGCGCTGTCCATGCTCGGTAAGCATGACGAAGCGCGCGCGGCGTTGGAGCTCGCGCTTTCGGAGTCTTTGGCCAACCATGCGCCGCGTCTGGAAGCGTTGGCGCTGGCTTCGCTCGGTCTCGTGCTGCAGCGAGGCGACCGCAACGACGAAGCGGGTGACGCTTATCGGAAGGCTATCGGTGCCGCGGAGCGTGCCAGTGATGCCGGTGTGCTGGCCACGGTGCAGCTGAATTTGGCCGGTTTGCTCAAAATTCGCGGTGATATCGCGGGCGCGATTGAGCACTTCGAGGCTGCGGTGGACATGGGCCGCCGCTCCGGGCGGCGCTCCAGCGTACTGCAGGCGCTGTTGAACCTGGCCAACACGGATCTGTATTTGGGTCGCTTGGCGCGCGCGCGCGGCAGCATCGAGCCGTTGCAGGAGCAGCGCGCCGAGCTCAGCGCTGTGATGCGCGCTCAGCTCTTGGGTCTCGAGGCCGAGCTGGAGTTGCGGCAGGGCAACGGCGAATCCGCCGTGCAAAAGTTCGAGGGCTGCGCAGAAGCCTATCAGGCCTTGGATCGCTCGGTGGACGCCGCAGAGGCGCGCCTGGAGGGCGTGCTCGCGGCGACCCGCACGCCGCGTCCGGACTTGATCGCACTGCGCGCCTCGCTGAGCCGCGCAGAGGCCGAGTTGGGCGGCGCATCGGCACATCGCTCGCTGTTGCTCTTGGCCTCAGCGCGCCTGAAGAACCTGCTCGGTGACGAGCTGGGCGCCCGCGGCAACCTCGATGACTCACTGCAGGCGGCGCGCGCCGCGGCCCAAAAAGACTGGGTCTGGCGCGCGCTCGAGGCACGTGCGGAACTGGAAGAGGCTGGCGGCCAGCCGCTCTTGGCGCGCCGTGATCGCGAAGAGGCGCTCGCCGTGTTGGAGGAAATCGGGGCGCGTTTGCCGCGTGATTTGCGGGAAGTGTATTGGAACGACACGCGCCGGCGCACCCTGCGCGCGTCCGTGCCGGCCGCCATCGGCGTGGCAGCGACGGAATTTCTGCCGTTCAGCGCGCTGCGCGGTGGAGTGCCTCTCGCGTCGCGCAGCGCGAACAGCTTGCACTCGAGCACGAGCGCCTCGATCTCGCAGCTCAGCTCGACGCCCCTCGAGCAACGCCTCGCGCGAATTTTGGAGGTGAATAGCCGCCTCGTCGGCGAGCTGGATTTGACGCGTCTCACCGAGCGCGTGACGGACTACGCCGTGGAGTTGGCGCGTGCGGAGCACGGCTTCGTGCTGCTCAAGCAGCCTTCCGGCGCGCTCACCGTGCATACCTCACGTTCTCGCGCAGGTGACGCCGCGCACGCCGAGTTCTCGCGTTCGATCGCGGAAAAGGTCGTGGCCATGGGTGAGCCCGTGCTGACCATGAATGCGCAGAGCGACGCGCGCATGCAGGGCTATGCCTCCGTGCACCAGATGAATCTGGAATCGGTGGTGTGTGTGCCGATCCTCGCGCCGGCCGGTCAGGCCATTGGCGCCTTGTATCTCGAAACACGGCTGCGCCCAGGTGCTCACTTCGAGCGCGAGCTACCCACGCTGCGCGCATTCGCGGATCAGGTCGCGATTGCGCTCGAAAATGCCCGACTGATCAACGAAAACAAGCAGCGCGCCGACGCGCTGGCATCAGCTAATGGCGCGCTCGAGGAGGCGCAGGAGCGGCTCCGAGAGCTTTTGGACGGTCGCACGGAGCAACTCAAGCGGGCTCGTCAAAAGCTGCGTGACGCGCGCGAAGCACTGTACGGCCATTTCGGCTACCAAGGGCTGGTCGGGACGAGCGAGCCAATGCGCCGCTTGTACGCGCTGATCGACCGCGTGCGGGACACCGATGTGCCGGTGCTCATCACGGGCGAGAGCGGCACGGGCAAAGAGCTCGTGGCGCGCGCGATTCACAGCGCTTCTGCGCGTTCCAAGGCGCGTACGCTGGGCGTGAACTGCGGCGCCATCCCAGAAAACCTGTTGGAGAGCGAGCTGTTCGGGCACGTGAAGGGCGCGTTCACGGGCGCGGATCGCGATCGCAAAGGGCTATTTCGCGAGTGCCAGGGTGGCACCATCTTGCTGGACGAGATCGGCGAAACGCCTCTGAAGATGCAGGCGGGGCTATTGCGAGTGCTGCAAGAGCGGCGCGTGCGTCCGGTTGGTGGCAACTGCGAAGAAGAGATCGACGTGCGCCTGCTGTTCGCGACCAATCGGGACTTGTCGCAGATGGTCGCGGAGGGCAAATTCCGCGAGGATTTGTACTACCGCATTCACGTCGTGGAGCTGCGCGTGCCGGCGCTGCGCGAACGTCCAGAGGACATCCCGCAACTCGTGGATCATTTCTTGGGTCTGTTCGCGGCGCGCTACAAGCGTGAGAAGAACGGCCTGACCAAGGACGCGCTCGCGCGCCTGGCGCAGTATTCCTGGCCCGGAAACGTGCGCCAACTGGAGAACGTGCTGCTCAACGCCTGGGTGATGAGCGAAGATTTGGAGCTCGACGCTACCGACTTCGACATCCCGGACGGGTGGGTATCACCTCGAAGTGCGGAGCAGAGCGCGCCACGCGAGCGTGAGCGCGAAGCCGCCCCGCGCGAAGCCACCCGCGCGGCTCCGCCCGTGAAGCGCAAGGGTGGTGTGTCCGAGCACCGCCGCGAGGAGCGCGACCGCATTATGGAAGCCCTGCGCGACAGCAACTGGAACCGCGTCAGAGCCGCCGAAATCAGCGGCATCCCACGGCGCACGTTTTACCGCCGGCTGCGGGAGTACGGCATCCAGTAACGCCGCGCGCAGCTCACTCGCGAGGTCGTACGAACACGTCGGAGACTCGAACTTCGACCTCAGGGAACGCGCTCAGACGGATTTTTTGCCCACGTTCGAACTTCTCGGTCTTGGCGTACGCGCTCCCTTCAGGCTGCGTATGAACCTCGATGCAAGCGTCGGGAATGTTGACGATCCAATACTCCGGGACGGCGCACGTCGCGTACAAGCGAAGCTTGCGCCCGCGATCGTAGGCGAGCGATGACTCCGCGACCTCGATGAGCAACAATGCTTCGTTCGCTTGCTGCCTACTCCAGTCGCGGAGCGGCGTGACCATCAGATCCGGCTCTGGTTCGGATAGCTCGGACGCCGCGTAAGACATTTGAGGGCGTACTTTGGCGCGGCCGTGTAGCGCCAAGACCAGCAACTCGGTTAGCTCTTGCACCGCGAAGTTGTGCGGCCTGCCGATCGGGCTCATTTGGTAGATCGCGCCGTCGATGAGCTCCACGCGTTCGTCTTGGAAAACGCCGAGCCGGACCAATTCGTCGTATTCCACGCGGCGTAGTGGGCGAATGACTTCTGCGGGGGAGGCTGCCATGACCATTGCTCCTGGAATTTAGCATGCACCCCCGCGGGTCGGCACGTGCGTGGCCTAGAGTTGCGCGATTTCGCGCGCTTGCCCGTGGCAGCGCTGGCGCTAGCCGACGCCGAGCTGCTTCAATTTCTTGTGCAGGCCTTCGCGCGTGATGCCGAGGGTTTTTGCTGCCGCGGTCTTGTTGTTGCCGTGTTCGCGCAGGGCTTCGATCAGGATGCGGCGCTCGACTTGGTCGACCATCTCCTTCAGTGAACCCTTGGCGGCGCCGGCGTTGACCAGCACGCTTTCGATCTGGCGCACGCGCGGGCTGAGTAGCTCGGGCGTCAGGTAGCTGTCGTCGTCGGCTTGAATGACCAGCCGCTGCACTTCATTTTCCAGCTCGCGCACGTTGCCCGGAAAGTCATAAGCGCTCATGATTTCCAGGGTTTCTTGAGCAAAACCGCGCACAGGCTTGCCCATCTCGCGCGTGTAGCGAGTCAGAAAGAAGGTTGCCAGTGGTGGGATGTCGTCGCGCCGCTCGCGCAGCGGGGGCACCCGGATCGGGAACACCTTGAGCCGATAGTAGAGGTCCTCACGGAAGCGCCCGGCTTTGACCTCCGTTTCCAGGTTGCGGTTCGTTGCGGCGACGATGCGCACGTTGACCTGCTTGGTTCGCGTGGCGCCGAGCGGGCGGATCTCGCCCTCTTGCAGCGCGCGTAGCAGCTTGCCCTGCAAGGCGAGCGGCATTTCAGCGAGCTCGTCCAAGAACAGCGTGCCGCCGTCCGCGATCTCGAACAGGCCCTTCTTCTCCTCCGTCGCGCCAGTGAAGGCGCCGCGCTTGTGCCCAAATAGCTCGCTCTCTAGTAAATTTTCAGGGAAAGCCGCGCAGTTTTGCGCGACGAACAGCTTGTCCCGGCGCTTCGAGCGGTAGTGCACGCTGGAAGCAATCAGCTCTTTGCCCGTGCCGGTTTCGCCTTCGATCAACACGCTGACGCGGGTGTCGACGACTTTGTCGAGCTGGCGCAAGAGCTCGCCCATGGCTTTGCTCTCGCCGATTATTTGCACTTCACCTGAACGCGCGCGCTCTCGACCGCGCAGGTACTGATTTTCTTTTTTGAGTTCGGCGCGGGCCAAACTCAGATTTTGAATCAATTCAGCGTTGGCGATGGCTAGCGATGCGCTGACCGCGAGTGCGCCCAGCGCGTCCACGTCACGCGACTCGAACATCGCTGGTGCGTCGCGATTGTCTAGCTGGAGCACCCCAAAAATCTCTTCTTCTTTCCACAGCGGCACGCCAATCGTGCTGCGAATGCTGGCGCCGAGCAGGGATTCCGAGCTGAACGTTTCGCTCGGCGCGTCTGCGGCCAGCACTGCCGCGCGCTCGGAAATCACTTTGCGCACCACACTGCGCGTGACTCGCACGGCGCCTGCCGGAGTGCGCGGCCCGGCCGGCCCGCGCTCACGGGTGACCACTGGCACGAACCCCACGGCTTTGCCGTTCCGCCCGCGGTCCTCGGCTTGGCGCAGCACCACCGTGGCGTGCGTGGCACGCGGCACTAGGCAGAGCGCGGCATCCGCAATACCCGTGACGACGTCACTGACGCCCTCATGGTGCACCAAGTCGCGCAGCGCTTGCACGAGCAAGCTCAGTCGATCATCCGAAGCCGACAGCGCTCTGTCGGCGGAGCCCAGCTCACTGAGCGGCCGCACCAGCGCGACTTGTAACGTGTCGGTCTCGGGTGCGAAGTCCACGCGCAGCTCAGTGCCCTCGCGCTCCGCCCCGCCGAGCAGCACGCGGTCACCGGGTTGCAGGGCGATCGCGCGTTGCCCATCACCCAGCGCGTGTTGTTCGCTGCCGCGGCACAGCCAAGTGCCGTTCGTGCTGTCTAAATCCTCGAGCACGAAGCCGAACGCGCTGCTCACGATGCGCGCGTGCTCGCTCGACACCAAGGTGTCGTCGATCACCAGTTCGTTGTTCGCGCCGCGACCGATACGAACAATGTCGAACTGCGCCTCGAAAACGCGGCCGGTGTCCTTACCGGAAGCGACCTCGAGGCGGAGGCTCGACATCATCTCGCCGTTGGGCACGCGCTCAGTTCGCGCGCGCTTCCAGGCGGTACACGACCTGCTTCAGTGGCGAATCCCCGGCTGATCTCTCGCGGTCCGGGGATTTCGCGTTCTTCTCGATTACGGCCGTCAGCTTGGCCGCGGCTTCCTTGGAACCCTTCGGCGACAAGTGGTCGATGACCTCCGCCGAGACGAAGCGAAGCGCGGCGTTCGTGATCGAACCAATGCCGCTCACGATCTCGTCGCGATTCTGCTCGTTGCCCAGGATGCCGACCATGTACCCGGCCTTGATGCCAATGAACTGTTTGGCCTGGGTTTGGTTGTCACCGGCCTCGAGCGCCGTGATGTAACACGCCACGCGGTCCGTGCAGGCCTTCAGCAAGTTGTCTACCAGCGTGAAGGTGGTCTTCTCGAGCTGCGTGCCATACTTGTCCACCGCGATCTTGACCTGCGGCATTTGCTCCGGCTTGGCCAGCTTGAGCACGGTGACCGTGATCGCGAGCTGCAGCGACTTCTTGTCTTCCTCGCTGCCCTTGGTCTTGGCGGCGCGCTGCAACAGCCAATCCACCATTGAAGGGTCGAAGAATTGGCCCGCGGACTCGGTCAGCGTCTCGAGCGCGCTGCCAGCGGGCGGAATTTCCGCGTCGATGGGCAGGGACTCGTACGCCTTCTTGAAGGCTTGCTTGGACTCGTCCGTAGCTGGGATCTTGGCAAGCTCGCGCGCGATGACGGCCTTGGTGCCGTCGTCGGTCTCCGCGTTGAGCGCTTCGATCATCGGTTGGATCGTGTCGGCGCGGCCGATCGTGCCCAGCACGAGCGCGGCGGTCGCGACGTACGGCTTGCCCTTGGCGTCCGAGCCCGTCACTTCCTTGATGCGGCGCGCGCCGAACGTGATCAGGTCCGCGTCTTGGCCCTTCAAGAGCTTTACGGCTGCGTCCGCAGCCGGCTTGCCGACCTTCACCAGCGCGAGCAAAGCCGTGGATTGCACGTCGCCCTTGGCCGGGTCGAGCAAGATCTTGAGCAGCGGTTGGACCGCCGCCGGATCGCCGATGCGCCCGAGCACTTCGGCTGAGGCCGTCTGCCAGAACTGCTGATCGCGGAACGGGTCGATCAGATCTTTGTCTTTGGAGGTCTTCGGCGCCACCATTTCAGCGTCGAGCATCTTCACGAGTGGGCCGACCCAGGCTTTCGATGGGGTCGCACGCATGGCCTCGTTCACGTCACGGTAGGCGACGCCGCCCAGTTGCGAGCTCGCGCGCAGTTTGATGAAAGCCGCCAAGAGCGAGTCGGAAACGCCGGTCAGCTTGAGGTCGGAGACTGCGAGCGCTGCCCACTTGATGTCTTGCGCGTCTTTCGCCGTTGCCGGGTGCTTGGCGAACTCATCGAAGGCTTTCTTCACGGCCGGCTCGATGCGCTTGTCTTTGTACGCCTGGAGCAGCTGAATCAGCGAGACGCGCGTCTTGTCGTCAAGCGAGTCGTACGCATCCACGTACGTCTTCGTCAGCGGATCGACGGTCTTGCCGATCAACGTTTGTACGCCTTCGGACTTGAGGTCGCCGTTCTTGGTGACGGAGTCCTCGAAGAATTGCTCCAGCTTCTTGACCGCGCGTGCGCGCCAAGCCTGGTCGTCGAGCTTCTCCACCCAGTAGTCGGGCTGACTCTCGTCTTTGCAGCTGACGACCGAGGCCGCTACCAAGACCAGCGTGGTCGTGGTGGCCGTTCCGAGGACTAGCGAGCGGATGAGCGACGCGATGGGACGCGAAGAGCGCAGCATGGAGATGCCTCCCGAGGCAGAAGTAGGGGCCGGATCACGGCGAGCCCAGGAGGCTGAAACAGCCAAAATTCCCTGGTTCCCGACGCGTCCGGACGCTACTCGGAGCGCATCGGGGCTGTCAACGAAGGCTCACGATGCTGCGCCGCGTCAGCCCGGTCAGCGTGCTGCCACTTCTCCAGGCCTGGCTAGCCAATGATCATTCCTTCGTCGAGCAGCCGACCGGTCGCGAACCGCTTGAGCGACCAGCGTTCGAAGAGCTCGCCGCCGGTGCCGCGCGCGATGCACGCCGCGACTCGCTGGCCGACGATTGGCGCCATCATGAAACCGTGGCCCATGAAACCACTGAGTAGGAAAAATCCGTCGATTGTGTCGACGGGGCCAAGGATCGGATTGGAATCGGGTGAGATGTCGTAAAGCCCCGCCCACTGTCGCAGTACGCGCACGGCGCCCAGCGTCGGACACGCGCGTGTGAGCGCTCGCGAATACAGGGCCAGGAAGCGCGCCGATGAACGCTGGTCCGGGCCGCTCGGCACTCGTTCGTTGCCAATGCCGCCCACAATCTCGCCACGGATCGATTGCGAGAAGTACAGGCCGTCGCTCAGGTCCGCGACCAGCGGCTGCAGCCAGGGTTTGAGCGGTTCCGTGGAGCAGATCTCGTGGCGGTGCGGGTGCGTCGGCAAATGGATGCCGAGCATGGCGGCCACGGCGGGGCTGTGCGCGCCGCAGGCGTTGACGACAACGCTGGTGCGCACGCGGCCGCGCTCCGTGACCACCGCGGTGATACTGCGGCCGCGCGTTTCGATGCCCGTCACGCGCGTGAACGGCTGTACCGAAACACCCAGTGCACGCGCGCTCTCGGCGTAGCCCCACACGAACGGCCAAGGAAAGACCACCGCGTCGCGCGCATTGTAACTCGCTGCGCGCACGCCCTCCGTAGCCAACTGCGGCACGATTTCGGTGATCTGACGCGGAGCCAGCAGCTCACTGTGCACGCCGCAGCGGTTCTGAAGTTCGACGTTGGCTTCGAGTTGCGCCGCCGCCGCGTCGTTGCGCGCCAGGAACAAATACCCGCCCGCGCGGAACCAGGTGTTGATCTTGTGCCGCTCCGCGAAGTGCCGAAACAGATCCAGGCTCTCGCGCATCAGCCGAATGTTGGTCTCGCTCGACCACTGCGCGCGTACGCCACCGCCGTTGCGGCCGCTCGCGCCGCCGCACAAGTAGCCCGCGTCGAGCACGACGACGCGCTTGATGCCGTGCTCCGCGGCCAAGTGGTACGCCACCGAGAGCCCCATGATGCCCGCGCCGATCACCACGACTTCGGCGTCGGCGTCGAGCTTGATAGCGGCCCGGGTCCCGGGAGGTGATGCGCTCACTACTCGCCAGTTTGTGGCCTGGAACGCGGAAGTCTAGCGATTACGGCCCATCACCAGCGCGAGCCGTTGCATGGCTCACGACCGGTGGTCGATCTTCTTGAGGATCACGTAGTCGAACTCGGTCCGACGTACGAGCGGCTTGTAGTGGCCGCGGATGAACGGCTGATAGTATTGGCGGCCGGCGGAATTGGGATGAATGGAAAGCAGGATGTCGGGCAATTGCTCGGGCGAGCCGAAGTTCTCTTTTGCGATCTCTCGCCCGTAGGTCGTTGGAAAGAATCCCCAAATAATCCAAGTGGCAAATGTCCGTGGCGTGAGGCGCGTGGACATGTAACCGGCCGGGAAGTCATCGAAGACCGTGAGTGTTTTGGCCTGTGGCCAGCGTGCCGCGACATCTTTCAGATCTCGGTCGACGGTTTCCAAGAGCTTGGCGAGCGCGGCGCTGGTTTTCAGACCGCGCGACGGGCCAGAGTGCACGCGGGTATCGCATTTGGCGAGGTCCACCTCTTCCGCATATGCACCAGTGTACATGCTGCGTGCCTGCATCACGATCAAGGAGGCGAGCAGCGAGACGAATACGAGCCGGTAGCCAGCGCGATACGAAGCGTCTCGTTCGATCAAACTCTCAAGGTACGCCTCGAAGCTCAAGATCCCCGCCACTGCGGCGCCGAGTACTCCTAAACACGCTGCGTAAAAGCTATTCCCGCTGGTGTAGGACAGCACCATCATCGACATGACGGAGGGCGCCCAAATCAGCCACATCATGAAGCTTGCATGCTTCCAGCGGCGGTTGAGCAATACGCACGTCGCCGCCAGAAGCGGCAGTGCGGTCTGGCAGATGGAAGCAGCGTCCGCGGTGAACACGCCGAGCCCGCCGCGATATAAGTAAGCCAGAGCCGCTGCCAGGGCCAATGCCAGAGCCAATGCCACAAACCGCGTGGTGCGCAGCAAGGCTAAGCACGCGAGCGGCAGAGCGACGAACAGAGCCATGTAGCCAACGATCAACCAGTGCCAGCGCTCGAATATGAGGTGGAAGACGTTCAAGCGCGCGAGAACGCCCTGCGTGCCGTAGCCCATCGCCCTCGTGAAGCCGATGAGACGCGCAAACTGCTCGCGACTGCCGATGGCGCGCGCCACAAGCCCGCCGCCGAGTAGCGCCGCCCCCGCGGCCGCAGCGAGTCCCTTGAAGCCGCTCGCGCGAGCCTCAGGCGTGGTCTTCCGCAAAAGCCAGCCGAGCACGATCAGAAAGTACGCTCCTACGACCGGCGTGAGGCCCGGGTAGCCGAACATTGCCGACAGAAACATCAGACTCGCGACGAACAGCATGCGACCGGGGCGCTGCTTCGTGAAAGCCATGCCGGTGCATAGAATGCCGCAAAAGAAGCCGAAAGCGCCGGTCGTGTTATAGCTGATCGCGAACAAGTTGAAGTAAGCGAAACTGTTCACCAGCGCACCGATGCCGAGCGCTGTGCTAAGTTTGGTGAAGCGCGTCGCGAAGCGAAATGCCAGCACAGAGCACGCGAGCGAGTAGACGAAATACAGATAGCGATTGAAGAGGATCAGCCCGTCTCCCGACCCACTAATCGCAATGTACAGGCGGTAAAACGGCGTCAGCATTACGCCGGGATTTTGGAACACGCCGAGCTCGTCGATATACGGACGGCTTCCAATGGCAAAAGCGTACGGCATCGAGTTGTAATACGACTCGTCCCCTTGGCTTGTTCCAAACGGCAGCCGGTGGAACAGAAGTACGACCACCACGGCCCAGATGAGCGCGGCTACTGCGGCCGAAGGCGGAATCTTGCGGACCTGCGCTAGCGAAGGGAGCGTGAACAAGCCGCGGTTGAAGCAAAGACCAGCGGAGGAATCAAGCCACGATATGTGGCCGCAGCGCGCGCGAGCCGAGAAACCGCAGCGAGAGGCCGATTCAGTTCCTCGCCATCAGACGAATGTTGTTTTCGCTCGACCATTGCGCACGCACGCCACAGCCGTTGCGGGCCTTCGCGCCGCCGCACAATTAGCCCGCGCCGATCACGACGACTTACTTCTTCTTGCGGTGCCGTGTTCTCCGCACGGGCGGCGCGACTTTCGGGGTTGGCTCTGCCTGAACCGGGGCGGACGACAATACCGCGATGCGCTTGACGGAACGCAAGAACCTGTTCGGAAACGGCGCCACGTACTGCTCGCGAAACGGATTGCTCAAGTCCATCCGCATGACGAACAGCGGAGAATCCATGCGTCCCTGATTGGCCCAGCGGAAGCTGCGCGACAGCTCCGCGTACGGCGTGCCTAGTCCGAGCACGAACGGCAAGGCCAGCGGAATGGTTTGCCGCCACGGTTTGGTGACGACCACCTCAACCACCACGAACGCCAACATTGCGATCGCTGCCGCCGACACGCGCGTCGAGAAGTCGTTGGCGAAGCCGAGCGTGAACAGCGGCACGAGCAGCAGCACGCCGATGGCGACCCCGAACTCCATTTTACGCTCAGTACCGATCGCCGCGACTATCAGCGCGAAGATACCGAACTCCAGCAGCCAGAAAGCAACCAGATTCGGCACGGTCCAGCCGGGCACCTGGAAGATCCACTTGTGCGGAATCGCCGCGGTCTTCGACAGCAGGTAGCCGAACAGCGGCGCGGCCAAGGTGAGCACGGACAGGGCGTTGCTCACGCTCAGCAGCTGCCGAAAGTGGCTCTTCCAGCCCGCCGCGAGCACGAACGGAACGATGCCGACGGCACATAACGGCGACCAGAATAGCGTCGCAAAGAATAGCAGCCCGCCGTGCGTGACGATCCAAGATTCCGCGCCAACGCCGAGCAACAGGCCGATCGCGAGCCACGCGGCGAGCCCGTGCTGCGGCGCCCAAACCAAGCTCGTCATGATGGACGAGAATTGATAGAAACCGGACCACCACTCATAGTGGTCGGGATACGCGGCGATGCGCCCGGTCAGCGTCGCGCCGAGCTGATCCGCGCCGCTGAAGAACATGAACATCAAGGCCGCGGACACGACGAGCCAGCGGTTCTTGACCTTCAATTGTTCGGCAAGCAGTAAGAAGACTAGCCACAAGCCCAGCGCAGTCCATGCGGCGAGCACGTAGTTGAGCGCTCCCGCGCCGAGCGCTCGGCACAAGCCGGCGGGTACTAAATACCAGCCGAGGTAGTAGCGCAGCGTTTCCGGGCCCTGACCGGCGTCGAAGACGACAGGCCAGCGCCGACTCTCGATCAACAGCTTCAGGATCCCGTAGTGCTTCGGGTAGTCGCTGTTCTGCCAGAGCGGCGGCAAGATGCCGGACGAGGCGGCCAGCGCACAGGCGAGCCCCAAAAGCGCAGCGGCGACTGGCCGCGAGGTCGCGCCGCGCTCGAAGCCGTTTCTCGAGATCCGCCAGGCGGCCCAGCCGATGAAACCGAGGCCGAGTACAGCCAGCAGGTAGCTCGAGAAACAGCCTAGGAAGAGCCCGACGGGAAGGACCAAGTACGCAAGAGCCGCGGCTTGCGCGCGCGTGGCGTACGCGCCGCGCGCGGCGTCACTTGGGCGGTTGAGAGGAAAGGCCCGCTTCACGAGCCGTCGCCAAGCGTTCCAAAATCGCATCATGTAAGAGGCCATTGCTCGCTACGATCCCCCGGTCATTGTCCAGCGCCGCCGCGCGATAATCGAACAATTCCCCGTTCGAATTGGTGAGTTTGCCCCCGGCGGCGTGAATCAACGCATCGGACGCGCAGGCATCCCAACGCTTGCCCGCGTAGTGCGGCGCGACGTAGGCGTCGGCGGCGCCGCGCGCGACCTCCGCCGCTTTCAGTCCTGCACTGCCCAACGCCACCAACTCACGCGCGCCCAGCCCGGCGAGCGCGCGTTCCAGCGCGGGATTTCGATGCGAACGCGAACCGACAATGCGCGCGTCCGAGAGCGCGGGTACGGTTGTGACCCTGAGCGGACTGCGCGCTCCCTGGGCGTCCACGCGCTCCGCGCCTTTGCCGACTTCACCGAGCCAAGACACGCCGATCTGTGGCGCGTGGATCACGCCGGCCAGCGCGCGGTCGCCCTCGACGAGGCCGATCATGACCACGAACTCGCCGTTCCGAGCCACGAATTCACGCGTGCCGTCGAGTGGGTCGACGAAGAAAATGCGCTCCGCGCTGCGATACCCGGCAAAGCTCTCCGGCTCGCTTTCCTCCGCGACGATGGGCACGTCCGGGAACAACGTCGCGAGGCGCTCGCAGATCAGCGCGTTCGCTTGGCGGTCCGCCTCGGTGACGGGATCCCGGGGCGCTTTGAAGTCCACCTCGAACTTCGTAGCGTAGACCGCGCGAATCAGCGCGGCGGCCTCGCGTGCGACGCGGTCCAGCGTCTCCACGAGGCCCTGGCTCATCCCGAGATCCCCACGTTGCTGAGGCGATGCGCGAGCGCTTCCAGCGCTTCGGTCGTCAGGTACGGCGGCTCTTTTCCGGCATCGCGCAGGAGCTGATCTAACTGCAAAGCGTTGCGCGGCCCGAGCACTGCGCTGCTCACGACGTCACTGCTCAGCACGAAGCGCAACGCCGCCGCGCGCAGGCTGGTTACCGTCGTGCCGTTCACGCATGGACGAATGGCATTGAGCTGCGAGATGCGTCGTTTCAAGTCATCCATGGACCAGCGCTCCGAGCGATGATCCTGCGGCGCGAACTCCTTGTCGGTTGGCCATTGTCCGCACAAAAGGCCGTGCGCGAGCACCGAGCGCGCCAGCAAGCCCACTTCTTGCTCGCGAATTTCCGAAGACAGTAGGCGCAGCGATTGGGGGTGAAAAGCGTTGTGCGCGAGCTCCAGCACTTGCGCGCCCTTGTTCAGCGCTGCGCGCGCCGTATCCGTGCCTTCGGCGCTGACGCCCCAGGCGCGAATGGAACCGGCGGTCTTCAGTTCATCCAGCACGGCGGTGGCTTCCCCGCGTTCCAAGGTGCGCTCGGACGGGTTGTGCAAGAGCACGACATCCACGACTTCACGCTTCAGGCGTTCGCGCGAACGCTCGAAGCTCTCGCGTAGAAATCCGGGCAAGAAATTCTTTCGCGCGGGGGAGGGTTCCCGGTCGGTGCCCAGCTTGGTCACGACCACCACGTCGGGGTGCTTGGCGAGGCGCTCACCGAGCCGCACCTCCATGGCGCCCTTGGCGTACGTGTCCGCGGTCTCGAACAGCGTGATACCGAGCGCGAGCGCGCGATCGATCACGCCGTCCTGTTCGGCCTCGGGCACGGCCGCGTATCCGTCGCCCGACAAACCCCACGTGCCGAGCGAGAGCTCGGACACCGATAGGCCCGTCTTGCCGAGGAGGCGCTTGCGCATGCCCGCGGTATAGCAAAGCTCCGCAGGCGCGGCCCGCAAAGTTACTGGGGCTGGCCTGGCTCGGCCGCGTATGCCCAATAGTGCGCAGCGCTGAAAGCGCCGCTCTCGGCGCTGATTTCGACTTGAACCGGGCCACGCATCAGGTCGCGGGGCAGTGTCAGCGCGTGTTCTTCGAAGGTCGGCCTGCTCACAGTCCACCGCTCGATCAGCCGGCCGCCGACGCTGAGGCTCACGCCGACCGGGGTATCCGCGCCCAGGCGAGCCACGAAGCGACCCCCCGGCGCGAGCTCGAGCCGGAACGAATCATGGCGGCGATTGCGGCGCGCGCCGTCGACCACCACGCCGTTCGTGAGGACGACGTCGTCGGCTTGTGACGCCGGGAGCACCACGTAGCCGTGCTCGGCCTCGCTCTCGAGATCGGCCACATCGAGTGTGTCTAACGGCGTGCGTTTCCAAAATTCGGGGGAGTTGGGTTGCTCTCCCGAACCAAGCTGCGTGTAGTCGGCGGCGCAGGCGAGCATCGTTTCGCCGCCCAAGATCGTGGCATGGACGGTGCGCTCTTCCACACACACGCCGAGCAACTGCGGGATCGCGAACCACTGCGGGTAAACGATGAAGTACGTCGGCAACGCGGCGCGCGGCAGTCGCTCGTAGTGCTCGAAGCGTGAACCAGCGCCGGCGCTCCAATAGCGCGCTTCCCCGGCCGTGGTCAGCCCCACGATGTCGAATACCCGGTGCCCGGAGAAATACGCGATCGCACCTGTGTCGTTCACGCCGATTGTCACTTCGGGCTCGAGCGCTTGCTTCGCCCATTCGCCGAGTTCAACTTGTTGGCTGGAAATAGCGTGTGAACTCTCGGCCAAGTCGTCCATCGCGAACGGAAATTTGCTGCACAAAGCCAGCGTGATTGCTGCTACCAGCGCGTAACGCAATGCACCCAGGGCAGGTCGCCAGAGCGCCGCAATCTCGCCCAGCTGGTCGCTGAGGGCCACCACGCCGATCAACCACGGCGCTGCAAAGGGCCACAGGTAGCGCAGCCGATTCCACAAGAAGCTGTCGTACGTCGTGGGCAATAGGATGCCGAGCCCAAGCAGCACCAGCAGCCAAGCGCGCACGTTCGCGTGCCGCGCTTGGCCAGCGAAGATCAATGCGGGCAACGCCAGCCAAGCGATGAAGCGTGAGTGCTCCGGTAAGTAGGCCGCGCTCCACAATTGCCCGTCGAGCAGCGTGCTCCAAAACAGCCGCACGTTCGCCAGCACCTGCTCGAACAACGCGGGGGTCGTGAGGTACGGGCTGAACGGCAACCACTTTACGAGCGTCGTGGTCTGGGTGGCGTGGCCCGTGAACCACAGATACACGGCTGGCGGCAGCCCAATGAAGCTTAAGGCGAGCACGCCGAGCAGTCGCTTTTTTCCCTTCTCTCCGAACAGCAGGGCGAGCGCGATCAGTGCCGCACCGAGCGCTCCCTCCGGGCGCATCGCTGGCGTGAGCGCTGCCAACAACAATAGCTCCCAGAGCCGCCGGCGATCCCCCTCCAGCCACTCCGCTGCGCGCCGCGCGCAACGCGTCAGCAGCCACGCCAAGGGCACGACCTCCATCCCGCTCGCGGCGAACCAAGTGTTGGCACTGAACGAAAGCACCAAGACGCCTGCCAACCAGGCGACGCGCTCGCTCGTCACGCGCTCTGCGGCCCGCGCGGTCTCGTAAGCGAGCAGCCCGAGCGCCACGAACCCGAAGCCCCAGGCCCACGGAATCAGAGCGCTGCCTGTGACGCCGAGCAACTGAGGCAGCGCGAGCAGTAGCGGCCAAAGCAGGCTCGTTGCGCCCGCGACGGCTGCTGAACCCGGCGAATACACGAACGGATGCCCGTTCGCGAAGAAGCGCGCGAACTGAAAGTGGATGTAGCTGTCGTCCAGCGGCACGGCCGGCGTGCCACCGGTTCTGCTCAGCACCCCGTGGATCGCGAGCGCGGCGGGCAGCGCCGCGGCGAGAAAAAAGCTCCACGGCGAACGCGCAATTCGCAGCCAGCGAGGGCTATCCGCCTGTGCTAACACCGGCCGAGTCTTAGCATCGACGAGCGCATGAAAACGAATCCGTACGCGGACGCACCGCGACTTCCCGAAGGCGAAAGCGTAGACCCCCGGCCATTGGTCAACGCGGGCGAGAGCGCGATCGAGATCGAAATTGGCCCCGGCCGCGGCGGCTTCGTGTTCGAGCGGCTGGCCGCCGATCCCGGCGTGCGCATGCTGGGCCTAGAAATTCGCCGCAAATGGGCGACCATCGTGGACAACAAGCTGCGCGAGCGCGGCCTCGGGGATCGCGCTCGCGTCTTGGCCGAAGACGCGAAATCGGTGTTCCCGCGCTTCCCGAGTGGCTGCGCGCGTGCTGTGTTCGTGCATTTCCCCGATCCTTGGTGGAAGAAGAAGCACCACAAGCGCCTGGTGGTCACCCCTGAATTGCTGGCGCAGGTGTGCCGTGTGCTCACGCCCGGGGGGGAGCTGTTCATTCAGACGGACGTCAGCGAGCGGGCCGCGGCCTATGCCGAGCTGGTAGCGGCCGAGCCGCGTCTGGTGCCAGTGCACCCACATCTAGGCTTCGCCGCGGAAAACCCGTTCGAGGCACGGAGCCCGCGCGAGCACCGCGCCATCGCGGACGGCCTGCCCATCTATCGGCTGCATTTTCGGCTCGCGTAGCCCAATCCGCGGGCAGGAGCCTTGATGGGTGAAGGGGCCGGGGCCGGGGATAGGGAGCGGCTGATCGGGTGGGGGATCGGGAGAGATCTTGGGGTCAGGTTCGGAGGGATACAAATTCGCAGCGGCAAGTGGGATGGGGTTTGGGGCCACGAGGAAAAGGGCGCGCTAGCCGAGCTGGTTGCGC
>JBDTJC010000357.1:0-21981 GCA_039936055.1 Polyangiaceae bacterium
CGTTGATGAACAAGCGCTGCACGCCGCGGTCGTTGTCGAGCACGACGAACTCACCCGCGTCCTTGATCACGTACACGTCCGGCGTGATGCCAATGGTGCGGTCGTCCGTGTCCGTGAAGTTACGCGCGGGGCGACTCTCGAACTCCTGAATCGTTTTGGCGGCCTCGTACACGTCCTCGAGCGGGATTTTCATCTCGCGCACGATGGCTTGGTAGTTGTGTTTCTCGAGGTGATGCAGGTGATTCTTGATGATCTCGAGTTCCGGCTCGCCGTCTTCGTAGCCGGCAACGCGGGCTTGAATCAGCAGGCACTCCCGCAGGTCCCGCGCGGCGACGCCGATGGGATCGAACACTTGGATCATCTCCAGGACGAGCGGGGCGTCTTCCGGATTCAGCTCGGCCTCTGCAGCGAGGTCCTCGATGGTGAGATCAGGGGTGCGCGAGCCGTCCGGGCGCTCGATCCCGACCAGATCCAGATAGCCCTTTTCGTCCAGGTTTCCGATTACAAGCTCCGCGAAGCGCCGCTCAGACTCGGAGAAGTCACTCATCTGCAACTGCCAGAGCAGGTGATCCTGGATGTTCCCGGGCTTGGTGAGGTTCTGCTCGATGGGCGGCAGGTCCTCGAAGCCAGCCCGGCCACCGGGTGACGGGGACTGTTGCTGGGTTCGGTTTTCCAGGAATTTCTCCCAGTCCACCTCACGCGTGACCTTTTCCGCGGCCTTGGCTTCGGTGCGCGGGTACTCGCGCTCTTCACCGGCGCCGTGCTCGCTGACCGTCCGCACTTCACCGGGCGTGTTCCGGGTGCGCTCCAGCGGCTCTTCGTCCGAGAGTACCGGGTTGTTGTCTAACTCTTTGCGAACCTCGTCAACGAGCTCTAACCGCGAGAGCTGGAGCAGGCGGATTGCCTGCTGCAGCTGCGGCGTCATCACGAGCTGTTGCGACAGGCGGAGTTGCTGCTTGATTTCCATGGCGTCCTACAGGAGTTATCTCCAGAAGCCCCAGTAGGACGAGACTCTAGCACTCAAAGCAAAAAACGGGCCTCCGAAATGAGACGCTCGCCCGGCTTAAAACCCGGTGATCCTAGTTGCCACAGTGTCGGGATCTGACGGTCACGAGGCCCGCGCGCTGCGCTACCTCCCCACCCAGCTTTCCGGCCCGCATGGGCGTTCCGGCCCGGGACTCAGACTCAACGCTCCGCGGCTTGAACCGGAATCGACCCCTTCACGTCTTCTAGCGTGACCTTGCGGGTGTTGATGTCGATCGCGGCACTGTCAGCCGTTACCCAACCGCGGCCGCGGCTCAGCTTCACCCCGCCGGCCAGCTTGATGGTGCGGTGCGCGACGTCCACCTCGAACTGAGCGGCGGTGGCTTCGATGCCTTTGAGCTTGGCCGTCACGCCGCCGCTGCCCTTAGCCCAACGCACCTTCGGCGCTTCGTCATACTTCAGCTCGATACGCGAGCAATCCACATGCATGTCACCGAGCGTCGCTTGGACGTGACCTTCGAGCGTGGCTGTGCCCTTTTCGATATCGACATCCAGCTTATCGGCGCCAACGTCGAGCGTTTGCCCGTCAATCACCCCGAGCGGGCCGGCGTTTGCGGGGCGTTGCACCAAAAGCTGCAGGAACACCGTAGCCAGGAGCCCCAACGACGCGACTACTGCGAAGCGATGCCGTTGCGGGAGCCAGCTCGGAACCATACGTTTCTCACTATAGCACTAGGGTGATGAATTGCTTCCCTTGAAAGCGCTGGAAATCGACCCTTACCGTGCCACTGGCAGGCACTCGCCAGCGTCGCGCACGAGCGAGCGTCGCGCACGCGCGCAAGCGTTAGGAGCGTTAGGAGCGTTGGGTCGCGCCGGAAATATTCCGGAATCGTGCGCGGAACGCGGAGCGGGCCGCAACGCGCCGCCGGGCACTCCGGGGGCGATGTCCGTGATTTGCGCACGATTCGCGCATGGTTTGGACGGAGTGAGTGATCGGCTTACCCGCCACGCCTTGACGCCAGTTTGCGAACCGATACGATTTCAGGAAGGTGCAACGTCGTGCGGGCAGCGGTGGACAGACGACCGCATCGCGGATCAAGAGCCTGTACGCCTATGTGCTCGCTGAGCACGGGCCGGCAGAGGCGGATGCCTTTCTGCTCCGCACCAAGCTGGACCGTGATTACCTGAGCGACGAAACGCGGCTCATGCCGGTCGAGCTATGGCATGCCGCGCTGGTGGCGTTCGCGTCGCGCTGGGGCAAAGAGGCCATCGCCAAGACCGCGCCCTACGTGGTGGAGGCCGACAACCTGGGCGTGTGGACGCACGTGTTGCGTGGGGCCGAGGGACCGGCGCAGGCCTTCGACCGCTTGGACCACTTCGGCGGCGACCAAGTGTGGACGGAGCGCTGGCGAACGCTCTTGGCACGACCGGGGGTCTGGCGCGGCAGCATTCGTCATCGTGAAGATGCGCCGCACGAGCAAGACGGGCTCTGCGCGCTGGCGCGAGAAGCCGACCTGAGCGCGTTGCCGCTGCTGTTCGGGTTGCCACTGGGTAGGGTGTTGCGCGTGCCGGACCGCGATTCGCGCAACCAGCGCGTGTTCGAGGTGCATTTCCAAGAGCCGGGCATGGCTCCGGCGCTAGGCGGCGGCGTGCTCGGCGCCCTGATTGGCGCGCTCGCCGCGTGGCTCGCGAGCAGCGCGATGGACCGCGTGTTGGCCGTTGCGCTGGCCACCGCGTTGGGCACTTTGGTCGGCACTTTGTGGGCGCACGAGCGCCGGCGGCGAGCGCAGTCGCGCGCGCAGCTCGTGCGCATTCACACGCTTGAGCGCACGGCCACGTTGCGCGAGCGACGCGAGCGCGGATCGGCAGGTTTTCAAGAGGGTTTGGTGCTGGCCGGTCAATACCGCCTGACCGAGAAAGTGGGCGTGGGGGCGAGCGGCACGATCTGGGAGGCCGAACGCCTCGCGGACGGCGAACTCGTGGCCGTAAAGATGCTGCGCGCGGCCGTTGCACACGATTCGATCGCCGCGGATCGCCTGCGTCGTGAGGCCGCCGCGCTGGGCTTGGCGTGGCACCCGAACGTCGTCGAGGTTTACGAAGACGGGCATCTGCCGGATGGCACGAGCTACCTGGTGATGGAGCGCCTGCATGGCGAGTCACTCGGCGCGCGTCTGCGCCGAGTGGGCGCGATGACCGCGGCCGAGGTCATGCCGATCGCTCTGCAGCTGTGTGATGCGCTCGGCGCCGTGCACGCCGCCGGCATCATTCATCGCGACGTGAAGCCGAGTAATATCTTTCTGATCAACGAGCCCGGCAGCGCTTCGCCGCGCGTGAAGGTGCTGGATTTCGGCATCGCGCGCGTGGAGTGGGCCGAAACGCGGCTCACCAATTCCGACGCGCCATTGGGTACTCCGGGCTACATGTCGCCCGAACAAGAGCAAGGCCAGGAGATCGATCAGCGCAGCGACTTGTTCGGCGCGGGCGGCGTTTTGTACGAGTGTTTGACGGGCATGGCGCCGCCGCTCAAAACGAGCGAGCTGTGGCAGCGTGAAGCGCCGGGCACGGAGGCGGAAAGCGGCGTGCAGCGCGCGCTGCGTTCCATGCCGGATGATTTTCGAGCCGTGATCGAGCGAGCGATGTCGCCTTTGGCGCGGGATCGCTTCGCTGATGCGCGCGCGTTGCGCGACGCGCTGATCGAGCTCGGTAAGAAGAATGGCGCGCCTGACGGGGCGCCTAAGCTCGCCTAAGCTCGCCTAAGCTCGCCTAAGCTCTGAGCGGCGCGGCGCGCCGCTCAGAGCTACCGCTCCGGCACGGGCTCGAGCACGACGTATTGGTCGCCCCGAAGGTCGAGCGTGCTACGCACGCGGAACTCGCTGGCAACTAGCTGCGCCACATGCTGTTCCACGCCGCGCGCGAATTGGCTGTCTTCGAAGGGCGCCACGAGCTCGGCTCCGGGTGCAAGCAAGAGTACGATGGCCGTCGGTTGGTGAGCGAACAGCCAGGCTGCGGGGATGCGCTTGGTCGTGTGACCGCCGGGGAAGAACGCGGCTTCGGGATCCGTGACGCCGGCTAAGTCGATGACGTCCGCATTGCTGGCTTCGCCCACCCAACCGACATCCAGCGCGGCAATGCGCGCATCGCCTGCGAGCACCGGACGCGCCGCGGCGATCAAGCGAGCGCGGTCTGCGCCTACCTGCCGCGCCGCGGGGGCTAACCCCAACCCCAAAAGCAAGGACGCAAGACACGAAAGCAGGGCGCGCAGCGCGGTCAGCGGCCAGGTCGCTTGCTCGGCGAGGTACGCGGCAGCCAGTGCGATGCACGGCAGCACCGGAACCAGCAGACGATACATCGCCATCCAGTCCCCACCGCATAGGAAAAGTGCCGCAAAATGAGCCAAAATCGCGCCGATGAGCGGGCGTGCTTTGGGTGACGCCCGCCGCCATTCATAGGGGCCCGCGACGACCAGCCACGGCAAACCCGCGAACTCGAACGCGCCGGCCGCGTACGCCCAGCCGTGCTCGAGATCCGAAGGTTTCGCGTAGAACGAGAGCGGCAACGCACGGCCGAAGTAGTGCAGACGAGTCAGCGCGACACACAACACGGGCAGCACGCACAGCGCATACGACAAGGCGCGACGCGCAAAGCTCGGCTCGGTGCGCGCGCGCAACGCGACGAGCGCGAAGGCGAACGGCGCGAGCTCGGGTCGCCATGCGGCGGCCACACCGAGCGACAGCGCAGCACCCGGCCCGGAGAGCAAACCGAGCGTCGCGAGCAACGTCACGAGTCCGGTCTCCATGCCCGACACGCTCCACGCCGCCAGCGGCACGCTGATCGCGATCGAGAACAGCGGTGTGAAGCGCAGCGCGCGCCGCCCTGCCCTCGCGCAGAGCCCGCCCAAGACGGCGGCAGCCACCAGCCACGCCCCCAACCCGAGCCATTTCGCGGTCACGAACACGGTCCACGTGTCGCCCCGCGCGAGTAACGCCAAGAGCGGCGCGTAACCCAGCGGGGTGACGGCATCCACGACCGGCCCGTGGGGGTTGAAACGGTACCCCAGCCCGTGGGCCAGGTGCGCCGCCACCCGGGCGCTGATCAGGGCGTCGTCGACCGTGAATCCCCATAACCAGACCGCAACAGGCAAAGCTGCCCCAACACCCAAAATCGGACCGTAGATCCGGTTTCTTGACTGGGCGGTCCCCGAACGACCGGCTGGAAGGTGCGGTAAATCGGCCGACATTGCGCTGATCCGAGGGTTCCGGCGGTGGACTAGCGCGAGGCTGAGCCCCCCTAGCTAGCCCGCGCGCCGCTGTCCAATCTTGTGCGATTACCGCGTAAAAGTGTCGTTCTTGGCTGGGTATTCATACGATTCGCGCATAACGGATGTCGGCCATTCAGGTAGTTGTTCGCCCCCGCCCCGAAACTGCACCCACCACCGCGCTCGCGCCGTTGTACGGCTTGTTCGACGTCATCGTCGACGGCGTGAATATCACGGCGCGTCTCGGGGAAGGACAAGCGTTGGCGTTGCTCTCGGATCTGGGCACTGCGGTGTCCTCGCTGGCGCGCGGTAAGCGCGACCGCGAGACGCTCCAGCTGTACACGGATGACGAGGCTTGGGAAATCGGGCTCGAGGCGGACGGCGGGGACGTGCTCGTGAGCGTGTTCCGATCCGGCCCTGCGCCGCAGGTGGCCGTGCATGAGCGCCGGGTGGAGCTGCTCGAGCTGCGCCGCGCGATCTTGGCGGCCTTGGAGGAAGCGCCCGTGCGTCAGGCTCCGGTGGCCATCGTGGCCGCGTTGGGCAGTGCGCGCCGGCTGCTGGACACGCCCTACCCGAGCTTTGGGCGCCGCCCGCTGAGCCGCAGCCATGAGACGATTTCGCCCCGCGCCTTGGGTGGGTTGAGCTTTGCCGCGACGGTGAGCGTGCGCTGCGCGCCGGCGCACGCGGCTAACGCCCAAGGTTCTGAGCTCGAGCGCGCGGATCTGCACTCGCTGCTGGGCCGTGGCTCGTTTGCCTTGGTGTGCCGAAACAAGACGGTCCCGCTCGGTGACACCTGCTTGTTTTTGTTGGCCGAGCGCCTGGTGATGCTGGGCGACGACGTATTCGACGCTTGGCGTGCGCAGCGCGCCGTATTTCGCCGCGCCAGTGTGGACGGCGTGCACCTTTCGGTACGCCGCGGTCCGGGCGACGGCCCCGTGACGCTCAGCGTGCGCGCGCACAACGCCGCCGAGAGCGAGCAACTCTCGTTCCCGGAGCTCGACGCGCGCACGTTCGTGGGCGCGTCCGCGCGCTTCGCTCTCGCTCTCGCCGAGGCCTACCACAGCAACGATCCGAGCCAGGCTCGCAACTTGCGGCTCAAGGCGCTGATTCGCGCGGCCAGCACACTTTCCGACTCCCTCGCCGACAGCATTGCCGACGATTCACTGCAGAACCCCGAGCCGGAGAGCTACCGTTCCTTCGGCTTGCCGCGTGCCCGTAGTGAGCGGGGCATGTGGGAATCCGGCGGGAAAATGCGGTTCCTGCCGCGTTGGGTCGCGACCGTGCCGAGCATCGATCTGCGCGCCACGTTTCAATGCGGCGAGCGGCTGATTGTCGGCTCGCAGCGTGAGACCGCGAGCATCGAGCGCGCGACCGGCCACGTGCTGTGGCGCGTGCCTACTCCGCGCGCGGCCAGCGTCGTCACTCCGCTCGGCCTGGCCCGGCTGCACCCAGACGGCACGATCGTGCTGCACGATCTCGACAACGGCGAGGCGCGTTTCACGACTCACGTCGCGCCGCGTGCCAATGGTGGCGCGACGGGCGCGCTCGTCAATGCCGCCGGTTTGCCCAAGCTGCTTGTGGTGGCAGAGGGCGACCGTTCCGTCACGGCAATCGATCTGGTGTCCGGCGACGTGCGCTGGCGTTACACCGCGCGCCGCCCCGCGAATTACCGCGTGCGTCGCGCCGGCAAGCTGATCCTCGTCGCGGGTGGTGACTCTGCGCTGCTGGCGTTGGACGTCACCACTGGTGAAGTCGTGTGGCGCGTGCGCGACCGCCTGCCGTTCTCGGGGGATATGAGCATCGACCATGACGCGGTGTTCGCGCTCTCGGGCGGCCCCATTGGCCCGACGCGCCTGCATCATGTCGACCTGTGGTCGGGTGAAGTGCGTTGGTCCAAGGAGATGGACGAACGCCCCGCAGCCGGTCAGGTGCCGCTGCTCGCCGGCCAGGTCGTCGCCATCCCCACGCGCGACCGTCGCGGCATGGGCGTTTCGGCCTTCGATCGCGTCAGCGGCACCTCGGCCTGGGAACAAGCGCCGGGCTTGGCCGCGCCGACGACGGCGTTCCTCGCGGTGGACGACGCCGTAATCGCCAATTCCGCGTCCGGCGCGCTGCTCTGCCTGGACGCAAACAACGGCACGCTGCGCTACAACCAAGTGTTCTCGCGCCACGTGGACGCCGACCAACCGCGCCGTTTGGAGCCTGTATTGCGCTGCGGCGCACTGTTCGTTCCGCAGCATCAGGTGCACGTGGTGCGCCCGCGCGACGGCGAAGTGATCGGCACCATCCCCTCGGATTTGATCCCGGATTTGCTGCGCGTGGACGAGCACTGCAACGTGTACGTGGCCGAAGAGAGCGGGCACGTTGCAGCGTTCGGCGTGGCGCCGCGGCTTACTTTGGTGAAGTGAGCTGCGGCAGGGACTCGATGCGCGGCGGCAGTGGTAACGCGCCGCCGACCGCGCCGGCCTTGTCCCGCACGAAGCGCGCAATCGCCCGAAACGGCACCTGAGTCGGGCAGATCTTCTCTTTCTCCGCCAGCACTTCATCCGGCACGAAGCTGAAGCTGTACGCGGCCGCGCGGTAGTCCGGCATGCTGCGTGAACCGGCCAGCACGAGTGTCATCACCCCGCGGTACGCGCCGCCGGAGGCCGCGATGCGCCCGCTCTCGCCGCGGTCACACAAGCCGCAGGCGATGCAGCCGCTGAAGCTGGGCATGGCTTCGCGCTCGGCCGGGGTCACGGGCGGCAGGCCGTCCGCGTCGTAGTTGGCGCGGAAGGCGGCGATGCCGGACTTGCGATTGCTGAAGATGCGCCGGAACACCGTCTTCACCAGATACACAGCCAAGAGCAGGAGCGCCTTGAGTCGCGGAGGCATTCGTCAGCGAGGGAAACTAGCACGGGGCCGAGCGTAGAAAGAGACGCCGCCAACGTGGACGCACGGCCGCGCGCGGCCGCGTGACGCGTATCAGGTGACGGCGTTACGCCCGGTTACGCGCGGGCAAGTGCCTGTAATTGCTACAGTAATGGCTCGGCACGGCGCGTGCTGAAGAGGTTCTTCGAAAGCGAGGATGCCCTTCCCCATGTCCAACACCGTAGCCGTCGACCGCCGCCTGAGCCGAACCCACCAAGACGCCGTCGTGATGTTGCAAACCGCAGCCACGACCGACGACGCCACGTTGGTTCGCTCGTTGATTGCCGACGACCCGCTGGCCTGGCGTGAGTTCAACGCGCGCTTCTCGCGCTTGGTGCTGAGCACTATCAGCCGCGTCACCTCGCGTTTCAGCGCTGTGGTGTCGCAGGAGGACATGCGCGAAATCTACGCCACGTTCTGTGTGCAACTCTTGGCCAACGACAAGAACAAGCTGCGCAGTTTCGACCCAGAGCGCGGCAACAAACTGAGCACCTGGCTCGGCCTGCTCGCCAGCCACACCGCGTACGACTTCTTGCGTGGTGCTCGTCGTGAACCCCGTCGTGCCGCATTGAGCGAAGCCGAAGACTTGTCTTCGACCTTGCCCGACCCGTGCGAGAGCGCGCTGATGCGCGAGCGCGCGACCTTGGTCAGCTCCCTGCTCGAGAACTTCACGGACAAGGATCGGGCCTTCATTCACTTGTACTTCGGCGAAGGCTTGGCTCCCGAATGCGTGGCCGAACGGCTGAACATCAGCGTGAAGACCGTGTACTCGAAGCGCCATAAAATTCAGGCCCGACTACAGTCGTTGTTGATCGAGGCGCAACTCGCGGCGTGAGCCCGAGAAGGGTGTGGTAAACGGGACGCCGTGCGCGTCTCATTGGTCCTTGCGTGCGTCCTAGCGGGCACCCTTTCGGGTCTCCTGCCGGCCTGTGGCGCTTTCAAAGCAGGTGCTGCTGGCGGGCCGGGGAGCCCGGGTGACGCAGCGAGCGGCACGCGTGTGGTACGCCGTGAGCTCGACCATCGCCCTCCGATCAACCTCGTGGTTCGTTTGGGTGATCCGCTGC
The DNA here is from genome assembly GCA_039936055.1 of Polyangiaceae bacterium. Classification (GTDB taxonomy): domain Bacteria; phylum Myxococcota_A; class Polyangia; order Polyangiales; family Polyangiaceae; genus PMG-095. Next base: position 9,214 of record JBDTJC010000357.1, read on the forward strand.
CGGCGGTGGCATTCGCGAGTGCGCATGATGGCGGCGCGGTCGCATCGGTCGCGGTCTCGGCGTTGATCTTGGCGCGCTTGCAGGCGCACGGCATGGCGGACGTCGTGAGTGTGCCGAATCAGGCTGGGGTTGAGTTGGCGATGCTGTGCGCGGATAGCGCTGCGGCAACAGCGTTCATCGCCCAAGTGAGTGCCGCATTGGCCACTCCCGTGGCTGAGCAAGACGACGCGCTGCCGTTGGTAGCCCAGCATTTGGCGGCGCTGCGCGGTCGCCCGTTTGCCGGGAAGGCAGAAGCGGCGTTGGCTGAGTGCTCGGGCGATCTCGGATTGCTTGCGGGCGCCGTTGTGCCGGATGTCCGTACTGCGGCAGGGCGCGCCGAGCTGGAAAAATACCGACAATTCGCGTATGCCGCGCGGGCGAGCGCGTTCGCGGCCTTGGGCTCGGCGGATTTCGTGGATGCCGCGGCGACGGCTCTCGGAAAAGTTCCGGATTGGCCGACCGGTGATGCCGCCGAAGACCCTTGGCCCGCTGGCGACGCCGTTGACGTGGATGCGGCGCAGGGCACGCGGCACTTGTCCGTCGCGCTGCGCTTGGGCGACGCTGACGCGGCGTTGGCGTCCGTGCGCACCTTGACGGTGAACGATGCAGCGCTGAGTTCGCGGCTGCGCAGTTTTTTGCCGGGCTTCAAAGTAGAGCGCGTGGCGTTTCAAGCGCGGCCGCGCGGCGCCTGTTTGCGCGTGGACGTCCGCTTGCCCGAGGGCGACCCCGCGCCGAGCCTCAAAGAGGCGACGCAAGCCGCCAGTTTGGTGAGCGAAGAAATGCGCGCGGCGCTGGGACCGGCGGAACCCCGACGCGCCCTCGACGACAACATCATCGAACCGAGCGACCCGCGACAAGCTGCGGCGCGGGCCGCCTGGCGTGCGCTCACCGGTCGACAAGAGCCCGGCGTCGAGCGGCGCTTCGTGGCACTCTCGGTGCACCCCGCGGAACGGGCGGGATTTGCGGGGCTAGCGAGCGCGTTGACGGAGTTCGAGACGCGCCCTGCACGGGCGCCACTCGAAACGCGGATTCGTTCTGAGGCCGGCCAGGGTGAGCTGTGGCTGCTCGTGGGCAGCCCATGCGGCACGCTCAGCGAAAGCAATGACGACGCTGGGCAGAGCGCGCTGGCGCTCACGCTGGCCGCGCACGAGCCAGCCAATGACGTGACGCTCGAGCCCTGGCTCACGGCGGATGCAGTCGGGCTATTGGCGCATTCGGCGCGCGCGCCCGGCTAGAACGCGCCGGAGCAGGGCGAGCGCGTGGCGCGTGCACTCGGGCGTGCACTCACGGAGCGGGATTCGAGCGGTGATGCGCTGGCGACGGCGCAGGGTGAGCTATTCACGGCCGTGGGTGGCTCGCCGCGCCCCGGCTATGCCCGGCTACTAGACGCGCTGTCCCCGGATCACGTCGCGTGGCTCGAACCGCGCGGCACGTTTGCGTCTTTGGCACAGGCGAATCGTGATTCAGTGGCCGCGCGTGGGCGTGATTTGCTGCGTGGGCCGCTGCGCGTTGCGGTGCTCGGCAATCAAGATGACGCGCAAGCGACGGACGCCGCCCACGCCTTGGAACGCTGGCTGGCCCCATGGCGGGACGACCCGCGGCGTTGCCAGTCAACGGCCGAGCGCGCCGCCCACACCGGCGAGCTGGCGCTCTCGATCCCGAGTTCGACCAACGGCGAGAGCGCGTACGTCGGACTTCCCTTCCCTTCGCGTCTGAAATACGAACGTGAAGCGCAGGCCGTCGTGCTGACGTTGAACGGCGCGGACGGCGGGCTCGCGCGCGCGCTGAACACCGAGCACATCAACGCATCGGCGAGCGCTTCGGTCATCGGCGGCGGTCGCGTCGCGGCGCTCATCGTCACGCTCCACGCCAGTGACGACGATACGCACAAGGCCATCCTGGAGGTGCGCCGCGCCTTGGAGCACGTGATCCAAACCCCGCTCTCGAACGACGAGCTAGCGGCGGCCCAACGCGCGACCGAGCAACGCGCGCTCGGGGCTTCCCTGGACCCGCGGCGGCGCATCGTGGACTTGTGGCGCGGAGCCACGCCGGAGCCGCCGCTGAGCCGCGTCAGCCTGCGCTCTTTCCAGGCGGTTTTGGCCGGGGCGGCGCAGGTCGTGGTCAGCGTAACGCACCGGGAATGAGCCCAATTTCGGGCCTGTGGGCGCATGGATTTGCCGCTGCCGGACGCCATGTTAGCGGGAGGGCCATGGCAAGCCGGCAAAGCGTTCTGATTCTCGACTACGGCTCCCAGTTCACGCAGCTCATCGCGCGGCGCATCCGCGAGTGTCACGTGTACTGCGAGATCCACCCCGGCACCATCAGCGTCGAGCAGATCAAGAAGATCAACGCGCAAGCGATCATCCTGAGCGGCGGCCCGCAGAGCGTGTACGACGCGGAATCACCGAAGAGCGACCCCGCGTTGTTCGACTTGGGCGTGCCGGTGCTCGGAATCTGCTACGGCGAACAGCTCATGGCGCTGCAGCTCGGCGGCAAGGTGGAACCGAGCACGGAGCGCGAATACGGCCCGGCGCAGCTCACCATTGGCGAGAACGCAGGCATCTTCTCGGCGTTCAAGGCGGGCGAAGAAACGCGCGTTTGGATGAGCCACGGCGACAAGGTGACGCGCATTCCGGACGGCTTTCACGTGGTTGCCACCAGCGACAACGCTCCACTCGCGGCCATCGCAAACCCCGCACGCAAGCTGTACGGCATTCAGTTTCACCCTGAAGTGGCGCACAGCGAGCGCGGCGCGGACATGATCCGCGCATTCCTATTCGAGGTCGCAGGCCTCGAGCCAAGCTGGACGCCGGGCTCGTTCGTGGAAGAAGCGATCGCAAAGATTTCCGAGCAGGTCGCGCCGAACGAACGCGTGATCTGCGGGCTCAGCGGCGGGGTGGATTCCTCGGTCGCCGCTGTGCTGTGCCACAAAGCGCTGGGCGATCGCCTGGTGTGCATCTTCGTGGACAACGGCTTGCTGCGCCAAGGTGAGTTCGAGAGCGTCGTGCACACCATGCGAGAAAGCTTTCACCTGAATCTGATCCCGGTGGATGCGCGCAAGCTGTTCATCGACGGCCTGGCCGGCGTCACGGACCCCGAGAAGAAGCGCAAAATCATCGGCAAGTTATTCATTGACGTGTTCGACGAGCACGCGAACCGCATCGAGAACGCGAAATACTTGGTGCAAGGCACGCTATACCCTGACGTGATCGAGAGCGTCAGCGTGCGCGGGCCGAGCGCGGTGATCAAGAGCCACCACAACGTGGGCGGCTTGCCGGAGCGCATGAAGCTTAAGCTTATCGAACCGCTCCGCGAATTGTTCAAAGACGAGGTGCGGGCTGCCGGTGAAGCGATGGGCATGCCGCATGACGTGCTCTGGCGTCACCCGTTCCCGGGCCCTGGTTTGGCCGTGCGCTGCCTCGGGGATCTGACGAACGAGCGGCTGGATGTGCTGCGCAAAGCCGACCGGATTGTAGATGAAGAGCTGCGCGCGGCAGGCCTGTATGCCAGCGTTTGGCAGGCATTTGCGGTGCTTTTGCCGGTGCGCAGTGTGGGCGTGATGGGCGACGACCGCACCTACGAAGAAACGTGCGTGATCCGCGCCGTGCAATCGAGCGACGGCATGACCGCTGATTGGGCGCGCCTGCCACACGAAGTGCTGGCCAAGATGAGCTCGCGCATCATCAACGAAGTCAAAGGCATCAACCGCGTGGCCTACGACATCAGCTCGAAGCCGCCCGCCACCATCGAATGGGAATGATGCCCGAGTCGAAGTTCGCCGCGGTCGTCCGGCGCATGACCCCGTACGTCGCGCTCACCGCAGCCGCCGCACTCGCGCTGCTCTTGATCCTCTCGCTCACGAGCTGTGCGCCACCCGCAGAACGGCCAGCCGTCTCATTGAGCCTCACCCGCTCCAAAGAATCCCCGCGCGACGCCGCCGTGCTGATCGACGAAGAGTACATCGGCGTGCTCGGCTACGTCGCCGCCCGCGGCGTGCGCCTCCCCAGCGGCAAACACCGCATCACCATCGAAAAGCCCGGCTACTTCCCCTGGGATCGCCTAGTCGAAGCCGGAAACGAGCCCATACACCTCGACATCACGCTCGATCCGATTCCGGACTGACGAAGCCTGCAAAAGACGCGGCTTTTCGCTTGTGACGCCGCAGCGCGCTGCTATATTCCGCCTCCCTCGGGGTGTACCTCAACCTGGTAGAGGGCCGGCTTTGGGTGCCGGCTGTTGGAGGTTCAAATCCTCTCACCCCGACTAGTTTTTCCCTGGTTTCGCGTTTCGCCCCACTCGCAGTTTTGGCACCGTCCGTGGCAAAACTCAGAAGCTTTGGAACGGCCCCTTCCGGAATGGTGCGCATGGCCAAGGACTGCATGAGGTAGCGATTGTGCGCGCTGAGGTCAGCATGCCCAGCCAAGCGGGAGGCCAGCTGAACGTTGGCCCCCGAGTCCGCCAGGGCCGTCGAGAACGCTCGTCGGAAAGAATGAAAGTCAGCCCGCTTGGTCGTGGTCGTGTCCGTGTGCACTTCCGGCCGCCGGACGCCCGCGACTAGCAGCGCCTGCCGAAGCCGGTGCGCATGGCTAGCCTTGAGCTTGTGCTGGCCGGCTCGCCTGCCCCGACGAACCGGGAACACTGGTCCGGCTTTCGGGCCGCCGCAGAACTCCCACCAAGCGCGGAGCACGAGCGCACCGACGTCCGGAATCACAAGCTCCTGCGGCTTGCCGGTCTTGACCCGCGGTACGCGGCACCGCGTAAAGCCTTCGAGGTCGATCTCTTCCCAGTTCCAGGCGTGCACGTCGCCCGTGCGCATGCCGCCCACGACGCGCGCCGCAACGGCCATCACCCGCAACTCAAGGTCGACGGTTCCGCAGGTCACGAACTGCACGAACTCAGCGTCCGACAGAATGGCGCGCTCGCGCTTGGGGACGTTGGGGGTGCGCGGCAGTTCGGCACGCATGACGGGATTTTCGGGAATGAGCCCGTCGCGCCAGGGGCGATCGAACATGCGTTTCATGACGCCCCGAACGTGAACGAGCGACTGGCGCTTGCGCCCCCTCTCGCTTACAGCGGCCTCGAACACTTCGCGGATATGCGGGGCTTGTACCGCGTCGAACGGCATCGGCCCGAGCACGGGCAGCACGTCCACACGGAGCCAACGTTCCTCGTCCGCCCACGTCTTCACGCCTTCGATCTTGCGCCGTTCGATGTAGTGCGCGGCGAGTTCCGCAACGGTCTCTTTGCGCCGGGCTTCGACGGCTATCTCGGCCAGGGACGGACGCGGCGCATTGCCGACGTGTTCGGCGGTTAGCTTCGCCAACTTGCGCCGGGCTGCGGGCTTCGAGTCCGTGCCCAAGTCGAACCATTTGCGAACGGACTCGCCGTCGACAGTGACGGTCAAGCGGGCGTGCCAGGTCTTGCCCCTGATTTCCAGCGTGCCCTTGCGGGGTCGTCCGCCTTTGCTTCGCTCAGACATAGCTGGCTTTGTCCCCAGCTTCGAGAATTAAAGCCATGTCTTCCTTGGTGTTTGTTCTCGACTTTTGGTGCGCTGCAAGCATCGCGCGGTATCGAGGCAGTTGCACGTGTGCACAGTAGGTACATTCTCGCCCGTCGAATCGCGAAAAGTCGTGGTGTGGAGACTGGAACAGATGGCGAGCGTAATCGAAGTGTTCGAGTTCACTGCTTCCTTGAAATCCCCGAAAGCGAAGTCGTCCGTCGACGTAGCCCAGCTCGCGGCCGCGCAATTGAAGGCACTCAAACATCCCAAGAACGGCTTGCACCTCGAACGACACGCCCGGGGTCGCATCCTCCACAGGGCAAAATTGCCTTAGTTCGACTTCCCAGCCTTTTTCTAGCGCGCGCCGAAGCGCGGGGTTGTCGTTGTCCGGCTTCAGTATCGCCAAGATCGTGAGTTGGTTTAGTAACAGCCAGCGTTCGGTTTTGGTTAGGGTCATGGCTTCAATCTGAGCGCCCTTTGAGGGCTAAAACAGCGGGCTACGGAACCCCGCCCATTTGGAAACCCCAGGCCAGCCACGCGACTAGCCCGGACGTCTCACCTACATCACAGCCCTACGTCCGACCCGCACCGGCTCGCGTGCCGCGCCCGTGCCTTCCGCGCGCAACTCGATAGCCGCCAAGCTGATCGCCACGAACGCGGCGCGCCGGACCCCTCCGATCAGGTCGCGCAGGTCTTGGCGTCCGGCTGTGTCGGCAAGCTCGACCAACTCAAGCGGGCGGACGGCAGCGCGCAAGGCTTCGGCCGCGGTGAGCAGAGTGCTTACGGGGTCGGGCAGCGCCGGCCTGCCCGTCATGACTCGCACCCCTCGGCGTCGACGGCCGCCGCGACCGTGGCGAGCACAATGCCCCGGACCTTGCGGCGCAGGGTTCCTACTTCGTACGCATGCGCCGCGCCTGCCAAAGCGTCGAGTTCGTCGGCTCCGTTGCGGAGTGCCTCGGCGATCCGAGTGGACTCTAGAACGGCTTCAGCTCGGGGGAAGCGTCCGGCTATCACGACGCACCCCGGCCAAGCATTGCGCACCGACGCGGCTCGAAAAATTGGGTTAACGCCCGAGCGCACACCCGGCAGACCGCCAGCACGAGCGTGCACCCTACGGTCACCGGCGCGAATTCGACAAGCCGGCAGGCGGGGTCGTGGCATGTGGTGCCAGGGCCAAACGCGACCGCGCTCTCGCAAGCAATCACGACGCCCCGCCCTTGGCGTCGACGGCGAGTTGCGCCACGACGGCCAGACGCTCGGACGCCGCTCGAACCGTGAGCGCGGACATGGCCAGGCGAATGGCCTCGGCTTGGACCCCGACGGCGCTCTGGTGCGCGTTCTCGGAGTCGATTGAAAGCTCGTCCGCCCAGATCTGCAGAGCCGCGCGGCTCTCGTCGAGCATGCGCACTGCGATTTCGAGATCGCCTTTCGCCGCAATGCCGAGCGCGACAATTCGCGCCGTTTTTGATACACTTTTCCCAGGTGCCATGTGACTTCCCTCACTTGGTGCTAGGCCGGCTCGGACGACGCCAATCGTCCAGGCTGGCCGCTATCGGTTTAGCGTTTCTTCTTAGGTCCCCGAACCGGCGAAGCTTCGAACGCAGCTCGCACAAGTCGACGAACGATCGCCGCGTCGCTCTCGCCAGCCTGCTCGGCGAGCGTGCGCAACATGTCGCGTTCCTCGACGCTCATGCGAACCATGAACGTTTCGCTTTTTGGTTCGGGTGCCATCGCTCCAATGTATATCGGTCCGCAGCACACTACGCAAGCGCTTCGACCGAATAAAACTCGGCTCGACGCGCATCCTCACGAGATGACGCTTGAAATTTCGCGCAGAAAAATGATCGAGCCGAATTCACGCGTCGAGAGCTGCAAACGCGTAGATCGACTTCGAAACTTTCAGTCGCTCCCCTTAAACGCGTCATTTGCAGGCCGTTGGGTCCGGAAGGAGCTGGAATATGGCCTTAGGGAAGTGCAGAGAATGCGGGCGCAAAGTGGCGAAGTCTGCGGGCTCGTGCCCGGGGTGCGGCGTCAAGAAGCCCGTGCGCAGCACGAGTTGGGTTGCTTGGGGTGGCCTTGCGCTAGTCGTCTACGTCGGCGCAAAAGCCTGCTCGGGCAGCCACTCGACGGCCGCAAACACGGACGCAACGCCAGTTGCCGCGGCCGCGGTTGTGCCAGAAACGCCAGCCGCCTCTCCCGTCCCCGTGAAGATCGACAAGCTTTCGGCGGGAACGCTACTGCAGGCGTACTCCGCGAACGAGATAGCCGCGGATGCCAAATACAAAGGCAAGCGCTTCCGCGTGACCGGTACCGTCGCGGCTATCAAAAGTGACATCACCGACGACCCGCAGGTTTGGCTTGTGTCTGAGTTGAACCCGGTTGTCGCCAATGGCTTGACCAAGGCGTTCGCCGGCACCTTGAACAAGGGCGACAACATGTCGGCCTCTTGCAACGTATCAGGCTCGATCATCGGAATGCCTACGCTTGATTGCAGCGGCCCGCAGTCGCAATAATGACGAACCGACCGGCGCATGGCCGGGGCTTCGCGGTATGAAGGGTTCCGACGCCCGCCTCGCCACCATCAAGCCACCGGGCGATTGCGCCAACCCCGCCCGCGCATCCTCGCCTGGACCCGGTCGGGCACGGGAGCGAACACTGGCCCGCCCCGCGTAGCCTCGGCCGCGTCGCCAGCCGTGGGGAAGGTGCGAGCCTGCCGATCGCCGAAAGACAGCAGCACGAGCGTGCACGAGCCGTCGTGGTGGAAGACCGTCACGCGCGCGCCAGGCGACACAGCACGCCACGCGCGTAGCGCCTCGACGGCGGGACCGTCCAAGACGAGCGGCTTAGGAGCGGCTTGCACGGGCGACTTTCGTTCTAGCTTCAACATTATTCTAATCCTTGAGAGTTACAGCCCAAACCGCCCCCGACTGGCGCATGGCCAGGGGCGAGCTTCGCGGTATGACGGAGGATTCGACACTCCGAGCGCCACGCGATCTGCTTGGGCGCCCTCGATCGCGGCCTCTTCAGGGACAGAGAACCTGAACAAGCCTGGCGCGCGGGACCTTGCGCGCCCTGGCTTCCGACACCAGCGATCGAAATCTTTTCAAGCGCGCACGTCGACGTCGTGACCGGCAAAGCTTGTGGTGCGCGCGACGACGGCCGCGGGCGTTGCTGGCCGTTCCACGAGCTTGGCCACGACGGGGCAGAGCGTTTCGAGTCGGGCGTACGCGCGCTCGGCCTGAGCCTGTTTGCGTGCCTCGTAGGCCGCTAGCGGGTTGGCGGTGTCGCCGTCGCTAGCCGGATCGAACTTCAGGAACGGCGCGGTTCGCAGCTCGACGAGCGCGGCTTGCACGGCGGCCGGGCCAGCTTCGAGGACGGCGCTCGCCAATGCGTCGCTCCGGACGGCATCCGCGGCGGCTTTGAACCCAAGCGATTCGAGGCCGGCGCGCGTTGCCGAGACCTCGCGTGCGCCCGCTTCGAGCTGTGCCAAAGGCAAAGTCGCTTTGTCCGCTCGCGAGGACGCCTGCTCGTGCGCCCTATTCAAGAACGCGAGCGCCAGCTTGCCGAGTGCCTGTTCGCCGGCCCGCAAAGTGTTGATCCGGTGCTGCAGGTCGACCGGGCACACGCCTCGTTCTGCAGCCGCAAGCGTTTCGTCCGCACTCATGCCAGCGGGCACGCTCGCCTTCCACACTTCGGAAAGGATTGCCGCGGCTGGGATATCTGCAGCGCGTGCAACGAGGCTTTCGAACAATTGCGAGTACTCGACGCGCGGCGCTCCGTGCACGTCGGCTGATTCGACCCTGAAGCCTTTCGCGAGACGGGCGGCTTCGATCTCGAACTCGACCACAGCCTGGCGCGCTCGTGCCAGCTTCGAGGCGAGCGGCGAAACCTTGTCGACGAACACTGCGGCGGTCACTTGCTCGGCGCGCTTGGCCAGACTCGCGGCCTGCTCGTCGGTCTGAGCTTGCGTGAGTTCAGCAGACGCGCGCTCAACGCGGTTCGTTGCCCCGCTCGCAATGATGATCTCTTGCGAGAGCGTGCTCTCTACCGCACTCAGGGCGGCCCGGTTCTCCGGCGTGGGGTTCTCACGCAGATTGGAGACAGCGATTTCGGCCGCGTGTTTGGCCGTGGCGAGGGCACTTTGCGCGGCTTCATTGGCGACACGCGCGGCTTGGAGGGCGTTGCGGGCCAGGCCCGTGGCTTGGGGCGTGGCCGTTTCGGGGGTTGACTTGTCGATCGAGTTTTTCATGATGGTTCTGTTTTTCTGTGTGGTTGTCTGTCGTGCACCGGGCACCCCGGTGCGGGAGTCATTCAGCTTTGGCGCGCCAAAGATTGCGGTCACGCTCTGCAGCATTGGCGCGCGCGTCCTCGGCCGTGAGCGGGGCTGCGTCGTGGCGCGTATCGGTGTCGTCGTCGCTCGGGCTCTGCTGCCAGGCATTGCGATCTTCGTTCTCACGGCGAGCACGGGCATCGGCCACAATGTCGCCGGCGTCGACGCGCTGCGATTCGCGATAGTCAGATAGTGACGCGGCGTGCGCCACGGCGTGCTCTTTGCCGTGCTTCTCAGCACCGGCGATAGAGTTCGCGTTCTGCTGTTGATCGTAGGTTTCGAGTGCTATCCTGATGTACTCGCTTGACCTCGACTCGCTCTCTAGCCGCGCTTCGAGCGCTGCCCGGTCCTCGTCGACCGAGCGGGGCTTCGCCTTGGCCGGCTCGGCTCGCGCCGACGCCATAGACGAGCCGTCTGCGCCGGTGCCGGGCAGCTCGTCTTGGCGCGTGGGAAGCGCGCTATGATTCGAGCCGGCGTAATGTCCAGACTGGCGACGGCGCTTCATTTCGGCGTCGACAGTGGCATCGCTTACGGCGCCACGTGCGTGCGAGCCGTCGACTAAATCGCGAGCGCGGCGCGCAAGATCTGATTCGCCGGTCGCGTGCGCGGCGGGCGTATTGAGCGAGGCCAATCGGCCTGAAAATTGGATGGTCATGTGGATTTCTCGTTGGGTGTCTTGGTCAGTGCGGCTTGCCGCGGGAGATTTGGGCGAGTTGCTCGACGTATTCGAGGCCCTGGCGAAGTTGGAAATTGATTGAGGCCAGCTCGGCCGCGGTCAGGTTCGGTGCGTCAAGGCGAGCTGCCAGCCGAGGGAGGGCTTCGATAGCCGTGAGGCCAGCACGGACCAATGCGACCACGTGCGGGTCGCGCTTGGGCGTCCGGGGTCGGGCGTCGCCACGCTCTGCGAAGAACGGGCGCGGCGTGCACGTATCGCGGTCAACGAGGCTTTGCGCGAAAGCGAGCTGTTCGGCTCGTGTGGGATTGGCCGGAGGGAGCCTAACTATCGAATTGAGTAGGTCGCGCGGATTGCGTTTCACGGTTGCCATGGTGTCCAGCCTCCCCTGTTCATGCCGGGGCTTAGTCGAGCTATCATTTGCTGATTTGATTCGCCGTTGATCGATTCGCCGTTGGCTTTCATTTCAGCGAGCTTGCGCCAGAGAGCACCGCCACCAAGGCGAGCGATGATTGGCTCTGCTGCGAGCAGGAACGCCATAGCGCTATCTGCGTGGTCCCCACCGGTACGGCCGACAGAGAACCTGTGTCCGCCTCCGGTCCGTGGCGTCGCAATAATCCGAGCGAGTTGGTCGGTCAGTGCGTGGCAGTGCTTTGGAATGAGCACGCGGCCGTCCTTGAACGCCTGAATGGCGCTTGTGTAACGCAGCTCCCTCCCCGCGTTGCTCTCGTCGACTGACTTCAAACGCAGGTTCAGGCGCGCCTGCTCGATAGAATCGCGAGCCTGAGCGAGGCTGTGATTGTCGACTAGTATCTCGTTCAAATGGTACGAGTTCGCGAACTCCGCGGCGCGGCGCATGACGCTCGTAAGCCCGAGCGGCTCGCCTTTCTTGGGGCGTAGTTCCATCACGTCGAGAACGATGACGACGCCGTTCGGGCCTTCCTGACAGGCCGCGAAAGAAGAGGCGTCCTTGACGAATCCGAGGTCGCCACCAATGGACACTTGCCCGGTCACGCTCGGCGCGACTTCGACCTTGGCGCGCTGAAGCGAGTCCGTATCGAAAGCGTTACCCGTCCCGTGCACTGCCCATTCGGCGTCGGACTCGAGGGCCGTAGTGTGCGGATCACGTGCACGGGCTTCTGCGATAGAGCGGAGTAGTTCGGGCGAGTCCGTGCGCATGCGCTCGGTCTTTGCGCGTGCGACGATGGCACCGCCCCCGGTTGGCTTGCCGAATTGCTCGTCGAAGAGAGTCCACACTAAGCCGGCCTGAAGCCACGGCGTCGAGCCCATGTGAATGAAACCGCCCGGGAGCAGGCGGTAGACAATTGCGTTCGAGATATCTGTGTCGTTCACGACCGCGCTTGCATCACGGAAGAAACAGGCCTCGTCCAGGAACGCCGCAAAGATTGGTTTACCTCGCAGAGACGAGCCGCCTCGGCTCGCCGCGAACACTGCGATCTTGAGCACGTGTCCGTCGGGCCTTTTGAGCGTCACGCTATCCGCCGTGCGCTCGGTCACGAACTTTCCGAGGGGTGTCGTGTCGAGCCAAGAATTGATAGCTGTGAGCGTCAACGTGGCAAGCGCGCGATCGGGGGCCACGCACACGCCCCAAGCAATCTCGCCAGGGCGCAGCATGCTGAGGTCTATCGTCAACCCTTTCCAGAGGACTGCGGCCGCGCCCAACGTGGTTTTGCCCGATGCACGGCCACATAACCAAACTATCGTGCTGGCCCGCTTAGGCTGGTCTATCGCCCCGCCGAAGATGTCCGCGAACTCTGGCGCCACGTCGGCCCCGTCGAACGAGGTAGCAATCAGCGCGTTCTGCGCGGGGTTGCGCGGGAGCCGTATCGTGTCGCAGAACTTGACGAAAGACTGGGCCATTAGTTCGCCTCGCCTCGGCAGTAGACGCGAGCCGAGTGCCCCAGTGCTTCGAGCATTGCCCATGCCATCGGCGGCATGTACGAGGGCGATGCGTCGGAGTCGTAGGACGAGACGGCGTGCCGCACGGCGGCCGCGAAGTTCGGTGTGTTGCCCCAGTCGAGGCGCTCCGTTGCCCACTGCCATACCGCCACGGGCGCGGGAGGCATTGCGACGCAAGCGAGCACGAACGCAGGCATGGTCAGCCCGAGCGCCGCGCGCGCGCCGGGCGCGTCCAGCTTGCTCAAGATACGAGCCACGAGCGCGTCGCCCGGGATAGTCACTTGCCCGCCCCGTCCGGCCCGGCCG
>JBDTJC010000358.1:0-8322 GCA_039936055.1 Polyangiaceae bacterium
CCAGTGATGTCGTGTTTTCCGACGCGGCGTTCGGCAAGGCGTTGGTCACGGTGCACGACACCGTCAGCGCCGTGCATGGAGTGTACGTGGTCGGTCTGGACAACCTCGAGCAGAACTTCATTCCGCTCTCGAGCGACCCCCTGCCGGGTGCGACTGGCATCGTGCCCGAGGCGAAACGCGGTTTCGTCGCGCAGAAGCACCCCGAGGGGCGCATCACCTTCATCGACCTAGACACCGGGGCCGCGCAAACGCTGACCGGTTTCGAAATTGCTGCACGCGTCGTTCAGTGATGAACAACCATCTTAGCAGGGGAAAGTGGACACGATGAGAACTTGGGTATGGCTTGCAGGCGCAGCGTTGACACTCGGGTGTGGTGGGCGACCGAGCGCGTGGGACGAGCCCTTCGTTCCGGCGTCGAACAGCGCTGGCCTGGCCCCGGCGTATGGGCTGACCGGCTCGGTCGCTGTGGTCGACACAGCGCTACAGCGCGTCACGCTGCTGAGTTCGCCGGCTCCGCTGCTCCTTGAGGCGCAGTTCCTGCCGCTGGGTAAGGATCTGGCGACGGCCCAGACCTCCGCGGATCGGCAAACGCTGTTCGTGCTCTCCCGCGGCGTACAACCACAACGCAAGCCTGACGACGAGCCACCTCAGCTGGAGCTGATCGACGGCTCGGTCACGCCGAAGTTGAAGCGGAGCTACACGTTGACTCAGCCGATGGATCAGCTGGCTCTGGACCCGAAGAATGAATGGGCGGTGCTGTACGGCGGGTCGGGCGTGGTCGTGAACCCGAACGAGCTCGAGCTCGTCGATCTCACGGTAAGGGGCGCGGACGCGGTCACGTCCAAAACGCTGCGCAGTTTCGGGGGTAAACCGAATCGCTTCACGTTCACCGCGCCACTCGCCGTTCCAGGTGGGGATCCAAAGCGGTTTCTCATCGTCGAGCGCGACAGTGACCTGGTGCTCATTGACCTGGCGAACCCGGGCGCCAACGAGGTCACGGTGCCGCTTCCCGCCACGGACAGCGGCGGAACTGCTACCTCCGCGCAGGTCACGTATGACGCGGACTCCGCGACGATTGCCGTGCGCGTCACGGGCACGACCAGTGTATTCCTGTTGCAGCTCGCGGCTCCCGCGCAGGCCGGTCAAGACTTCTCGGTCGTGACCAACTTGGTGGACGTGGGCGGGCTGCCCGCCGCGATCGCCTTCGTGCACAATACGCAAGGCTTGCGCCTGGTCGCGTTGGTCGGTTCGAGCGCCGTGCTCGTCGACCCGGTGACGGCGATCACCCAGAGCGCGAGCATGCCGGCAGCGTTCACCGGCATCCGCCTCATTACGGACGAGCTGAACCCGGATGCAACCGCGCCGAACGGCGACGTGGCTCTGCTTTATGGCCCGAATATTACGCAGATTGCCTACTTCAATCTGGGCGGCGCCCCGGGCGCGCTGTTTCGCAGCATCGAGCCGTATGACATCGGTGTGTCCGTGAAGGACGTGATCGACGTTCCTGGTCAGGACTTCTTCGACCGCAAGATTCTGGAGACGCCGAGCAATGACTTCTACGTGCTCGATCTGACCAACCGTCAGAGCGCGCCGATGAAGACGCAGTCCGGGCTCACGCTGGAGATCGCCCCTGACGGAGATCGAGTGTGGGCATTCCAGGCAGGGACCTTCGGCTTCGCTACGGTCGACTTCGACACGCTGCATCCGATTTCGCTGCAGGCCGAGCGAGCAGTCACGGATGTGTTCGATATCGCGGCGGCAAGCGGCGGCCGCACTGCGGTCGCGTTGCACTTAGGGGTTGGACAGCCACCGGGGATAGGGGCGACGGCGTTGAACGCGCTCGCACCTTCGACCGCCACGGCGCGTTTTTATAGCGGCTTCGAGCTGGGAGGGATTCGTTGATGTTGGTCCGGAACGTGATGTTTGCGCTCGCTTCCTTGGGTTTGACGCTGGCTGCGACGACCGCGCACGCGGAATCGGTCGCCGATCATCAAGCGCACATCGAAGTGTCGCTCGGTGCGCGTGTGTCGGCGGTGTCGGATGCCGGGTACGACCCGTTCGCGAATTCGGACGAGCTCGCGCAGGTCAGCTTGGGCCTGGGCGGAACCCTGTTTGCGGCCGATCGCTTCTCGCTCGCGGCGTACGGTTTCTGGGACTACGGGTCACGCAGCGGGAACGCTCGTGGCGCGCAGACGTCTTTGACGGTGCAGCGTTTGAGCATCGGCCCCGAAGCGCGTTACCACCTGCTCCCGCGACTGTACGTGTTCGCGCACGTGCTCCCCGCGTTCGCGCATTCCGAAGCCTTGCTCGACGACGGCGTCGCCGCGGCGACGCGCGAAGCGCGGCATTGGGCGTACGGCTTCGACGGTGCGGCAGGCGCGGCGTTTGAAATGTATGGCAGGCAGGATGGGCGGGTCCGGCCGCGCCTGTGGCTGATTGCCGAGGGCGGCTACGGCTACCTCGGCTCAACGCGGCTGTTGCTCAGAGGCGGAGCGGGCTCTGGCGCCCCCGAGCGCACGGCGCCTGTGGACTTGGGTTCGCTCTCGCTCGCTGGGCCCTACGCGCGGTTGTCCGTCGCACTTGCCCTCTGAGGTGTAACCCCGCGTTCGCGCCTCAGCTCGAGACACGGCGTGTGGCGCTCGAACCCCTCGCGATCACGGCGATTTTCGTGGGTGGTCCTCCGGGTTTGGTAGCGGGCAGGTGTCGAAGGCTCGAACCCCTCGCGATCACGGCGATTATCGTGGGAGTGCCGCGCCGCTTGCCGGTCAGCACGCGCGAGCTCCTCGTTCGGAATTGAATACGTGACGGTCATCTGGAGGGCGGGGCCCACAGATCCTCACACCAGGGGATGCGACCGGCGCCCTCGAAAACTTGGTCGCTCGGAGAAAGCCTGGTGGACGCGCAATAGGAGATTGCTAGAGTAAACGTTGTGCAGGTCGTGTTGAGGAAGCTTGGACGGGGCTCGAGAGCCGTCGCCGGTCGCTTGGTCCGTGCGCCTCGCAAAGGCTCCGTCGTAGTGATCGAGTTTTCCGACGGCATGCATGAGTACGTCACGACGCCTGTGAAGCGCGTCTTGCGTTTGGCCGCAAAAGACGTTTTTTACATCGAGACGGTGAACAGTCGTTACCGACTCGAGGTTCGCGATCGCGAGCGCGCTCTCGAGGACGCGTCTAGCGGTTAGCGGGTGAGTGCGTCGTGCGGCCCGCTGTCTCGTTTGTTTTGGGGCTCCGGCCCCAAAACTCTTAGGAGCGGGGTAAGCGGCGTTTGGGTTCGGCGAAGAGCCGGCGTTTGGGTTCGGCGAAAGAGCCGGCGTTTGGGTTCGGCGGGGTCTGCGGAACCGGGTTTCGGCTCCCGGACCGCCCACAGAATCTCAGAATTGGTCGGAAAGCTTTCCCCTAGGGGAAAATCACTGTATGCGGGGGCCCGCCGTTTTCGGGTAGTTCGAGCACGGCGCCTTCAGCGACCGAGAAAGACACGGTAACTTCGATGGGACGATTCGACAGCCGCAACTCCGAGAAGATGACGCGCCGCAAAGGCCAAACGAAGAAGAAGGAGCGCCTCGCGCGCCGTGCTGAGGCCACCAAGGCCGCGCGCAAGGCGGCCAAGCCGGCGAAAAAAGGCTCCAAAGGCTGAGTGCGTCCGCGGCGTAGGTGCTCACAGCGCGTGAGCCCGCCGCGAGTTTGGGGCTTCGGCCCCAAATCTGATCGGCTGCGAAGCTCAGTCTTCGCGGATGACTTTGGTCGCAAATTGGGTGTCGTGCTGCGCGGGGCGCAGGACGTCGACGTGCTCGCCGAACAGGCCCACGTCGCCTGCCACGCGTTTTTCGCTGTCCAGCGACCAGCCGCCCTTCATCGAGCTCCAGTTCTGGGCGACTCGCGTGCTGCGCAGCGTGTCCTCGTCCGTGCGCATCCAGGCGTAGTCGACCTGAAAGACGGCGTGTGACGAGTCGGGCATGCTCAGCCCGCCGAGCTCGACGTCCACCACGCGAATGTCGCCGCCCCACAGCGCGCGCCGCTTGATGAAGCCGTCACGCGCGCCACTCGCGGCGAGCCCCGCCGCAATGTCGATGCGCCCGAACCGCGCCGCTATATTGCACTCCCGCGCCGCATCCGTGGCCTTCTCCGACGCCGGCGGCGGCATCATGCAAGCACCCAAAAACAGAGCGCAAGCCAGCGGCACGACCAGCGAAGACACACCTTTTGCCATGGCCCCTGGCTAGCAGGCCCACCGCGCTTAGGAAAAGAAACCCGCGAGCCCCCGCACCACAGGGCGTCTCGCGACACGCGCCGTCGGAGCAACCTAACCTAGAACCCCGACACGATCACCGCGTATGTCTGAAAGCCTGGCGCGTCCGAGTCGAGGCCGCGGGCGAGGCCGACCCGCAGGTTGCTCTGGATGAAGTAGCCGGTAATCGCGTCGATCCACAGCTCAGCGCCGACGCTGCCGTGTAGCGCGCGGAACGGGTGGCTGGGGTCGAGGCTGTTGTATGCGCCGCCGTAGTCGAAGAATACGACGCCGCTCAGGGTGCGCAGGAAGACGGGCAGCGTGCTGATGCCGCGGTCCGCGTAGAGCAGCGGAAAGCGGTATTCGGCGTTGAGCAGGTTGTACGCGGTGCCGATGAACTGCCCAGGCGCATAGCCGCGCAGCACGAACGCGCTTTGTCGGATGACGCTGTTGTATTCGTCGTACAGAGAGGCATCGACGAAGCCGCCAGTGCTGTACAAGCCGCGTCGGCTGTACGTGCCCAACGACGTGCCACCGGATAACCCGAGCGCCAGCACGTGGTGCTGCCCCCAGGGCAACAGCTGATACGCCGTGGCGACGCCACCGAGTGCTGTCAGTGTGCTCTCGCTGCCCAGCGCGTGCGCGGCTTCGTCGAGCCCGATCCCGAGCGAGAGGCCTTTTTCGGCACTGATGCCGTAGGCTGTGCCTTGCACGTTGCTGTAGCTGTAGCCGAGTCGGATCGCGCCTAAGTAGCCGCGGTCCGGGGTGACCGTCACGAGCGAGAACGGATCGGCCTGTGCTCCGACCGGCAGATCACGACTGAAATCCGCGATGGTGTAGCTGAGCGAGATGCTCTGGCTGTCGAACTCGCCGGGCGCGGCCCAGCTGATGCCGGTAGTGACACCGGTCAGGTGCTCGGTCGTGAGCGGACGTTGATCGCCGTAGCGATAATCCGCACGTGGCGTGGCCGAGCGAAACACGCTGGCGCGAAATGAGAACGGCAAGCGATTGTATGAGTAGTCGGCACTGGCTTGAGTTTCGCCGGTGCCGTTGGTCGGGATCACCAGCGAGACGTCGAAGGCATGACGGCCGACGGCGTCCGCGCCCTTGGTCGTAACCGTGAGCGCATTGCCGAAGGTGCCCGGGCCGTAGGCCAAAGTGTACGCCTGAGGGCGCAGCGTGGGCAGCGGGTTGTACGGTTCGATCGGCCAGGCGTGGCTGAGGCCGGGTTCGAAGCCTTCCGCGCGATCATTCAGGGCTTCGGGAGCGGGCAGGAAGCGACTCGGGTCGAGCGGCATCTCGAATAGATCGAAGCCGCGCGAGCCGTAGCCGACATACACCAACTGACGGCCGTCGTTCGAGATGGTGGGCATGTATGCTCCGACCCGCACGTTCGTGACTTGGCTCGTGGCGTGAGTCGCGAGGTTGTATGCGAACACGTTGGGGATGCCGGTGCGATCCGAGACGAAGTACAGCGTTCGACCATCCGGGGACCAGGTCGGCTGTTGGTCGATCGCGCGGTCGTGCATCAGTTCGTAGAACGAGCCTGTATGCACGTCGACGATGCGGATGTCGCGGTAGCCGCCGCGCGTCCAAGCGCTGTACGCGAGCTGTTCGCCATCGGGGGAAAAGCGCGGCGTGTAGGCTTGTTCGTATTGTGCGCTCGGCACCAGCCGCCGTTCGTCTTCCAGTTCGTGCTGGGCGTTGACGTGCGCGATGCGCAACGTGCTCGTGCCCGCGCGGTTCGTGACGTAGCTCACCCAACGACCATCGCGGCTGACGTCCGGCGCATTGGCGCGCTCGCCGACCGTGAGTCGTTCTCGCGTGCGGTCGAAGCCCGAGGGCGAGCGCGTGTTAGCGGCCTGCCGAAATAGGTCACTGAACGAGTACAGGCGGCGGGATGGCGCGGTGTTATCGAAATAGAGCGTGCCGTCGTCACTGAAGCTCACGCCGCGGCCGCCCGTGCGCGTGAGCAATTGCGCCGTATCGTCCGGGTCGGCTGCGCTGGTGGAGATGGAGTAAACGCCGGCGGTGGTGTCGCCGTCATCGCGCTCGTAGGCGAGCAGCGTCGGGTCGCCTGCGCTTTCCGGCAGAAATCGCGGCGTGGCGGCGATGTAACCGCGATGCGTGAGCTGCCGCCCTTCGCGCAGGCCGCGCGCGCGCACGGCTGCCGTTTGATCGCGGTACTTCTGCTCCAGGTACGCCTGCCAACCGACGTACAGCTGCTCGTAGGTGCGCCCCGTCACGCGCCGAATCGAGCGATTGATGCCCCACGGGATGACCGTCGCGCCGTAGTCCGCCGCGACCGCTGCATACGTGTCCGGGCCGTACGTGTTCACGATCCAGCCGATGAATTCGGCGCCGTACAGGTACCAGAGGTTGCCGCCGGGCCAGCGGCGGGCAGGATTGCTGATTTGGTCCAGGCGCGCCAAGCGATGGTCGAGCACGTCCGCGCGCAAGTACATGTCGAACTGCGTGGATTTGAGGCGTCCGCCCGACGTGTGCGACGACTCCATCACCACCGCCAAGCCTTCCAGGATCCAGCGCGGCTGGGCTTGGTTGGGCGCGAAGGTCTTGCCTAGGATCGCGTTGCCCAGGGCTGGTAACCCGGAGGTGTTATCGATCTGCAGGATGTGCGTGTACTCGTGGGTGACGAGTTCGTTGATCCAATTGTCGTAGTCGCCGAGCGGCGACATATCGTCAGGGGCGGTCGCGAATAGGCGGACGGTGTTGTACGGCAGGGTGGAAGCCGAACCGTTCGCCGAATCGGTGTCGTCAGTGACGACGATTTCAGTGACTTGCTTGGGTGCCCAGCCGAGCTCTGGCACGAGGCGCTCGTACACCGCTTCGGCGCTGCTCGCGGTGTGCTGCGCGATGTCTTCGAGCCCGCTGTGATAGTGGACGCGAAAGTGCGGACTCTTGACCGTGTACCAGTCGAGATAAGGATCCCCCGCCCGAGCACGCTCCGTCCACAAGCCCAGCAGGCAGACGAGCGCGCACGCGACCCTTCGAGCGCTCACAGATCGTCGTGGAACAGCGGCTCGCGATTGCGAACGTAGCGATACACGAGCTGCCGACCTTCGGGCGTGATCTGGCTGAACTGCGCGCCGAAGCCGGGCGCGCCATCCGCGCCGGAGTTCGGCGCGTCACGGGTCCAACGCACGATGCCGATGGCTTCGAACTCGTAGCCACCCGGCATCGACACACGCAGTGAGAGCGTTTGGCCGATTTCAGGGATTTGATAGGTGGCGACGAAGATACCGCCCGAGTCGATGACGTCGTTGCCGCTGAGGCCCTTGTAGAAGTTGGTGCTGCTGTGCGCGCCGAGCTCGGCCTCCACGCGGAGCGAGCCAGCGGGCGCGGGCGGCGCGGGTGCGCGCGCCGCCGTCGGCTGTTGCGCGTAAGCGGGCGGTGCCGCTGCGGCAGGCGCCTGCGGATACGCGGGCTGAGCGGCGGGTTGCGCGTATTGTGGCGGCGCTGGCGGATACGCGGGGGGCGCCTGTTGAACCGGGGGCTGCGCGTACGCGACCTGCGGCACGGGCTCGGGGCGCGGTTGATACGCCATCGCTTGCGACGGTTGCGTCGCGGGCGGCCCGTGCTGCGGGTACGCAGGCGGCGAGGCTTGCCGGTACGCGGGCGGCGAGGCTTGCGGCGCGAAGCCCGCGCCCGTTGCGACGGTGCCGGCGAAGGGCGAGACCGCGGGCGGTTGCGCGAGCTGATGGATCAGACTCAGCGAGCCGGCGATGGCCTCGAGAGCTTGGTCGACCGCGGGATGGTGCCCGGCGCTCAGCTGCAAAATCGACAACGCTTGCCGTGCGGCGTTGAGCGCTGCAGGCCCCGCCTCCGCGACGGCCGCGCCGTTGCTGGCTTCGATGCGATGCAGGGCGCTCATCGCATGCGCGATGGGTTCTGCAACAGTGATGAGCTGCGGTGGAACACCGGGGCTCTGCAACGCACCAAGGCCACGGGCCAAATTCTCGCGCGCAGCACGGGCTGCCGTCACAGGGTCGGACATCCAAACTCCTCCAGAGTGAACCACTCTATCATCCGACCTACCGATTCCAAGTGCTGGATAATGTTGCGGCAAAAGACCCAGAG
>JBDTJC010000359.1:0-13115 GCA_039936055.1 Polyangiaceae bacterium
CAAGGAGAACTCTAATGACCATTACGTTGCAACACTTCCCAGCTGGTGAGCGAGGCTTCTTCCGTGCGCCGGTTCTGCTGAGCGGGGCGCATCAAGCCATCCTCGTGGATGGCGGCTTCACGCTAGAAGACGGTCGTGCGGTCGCGGCGGCCATCCAGGCAACCGGCAAGCAGCTCACGACGATCTACGTGAGCCAGAGCGATCCCGACTACTATTTCTCGCTTCGACCTGTCTGCGAAGCGTTCCCCGATGCGCGCGTGATCGCCAGCGTGGACACCGTCGCGGCGATCTCCGCAAGCGTCCAGAAGAAGCTCGACGCTTGGGGTCCCAAGTTGGGCGAGAACGGTCCGCGGATGCTCTCGGATGTCGTGCTTCCGATCGCCTCGAACGATCCTACCCTGTCGCTTGAGGAAGAAGAGATCGAGATCGTCGCTGCTGATGGGCTCGCGAACCGTCGCTTTCTGTGGGTGCCGTCCCTTCGAGCCGTGGTCGGCGGCGTCCTTGTCTTCTCCGGCGTTCACGTCTGGACGGCCGACACGCAGACGCCCGAGCAGCGCGGCGCATGGGTTGCAAACCTCGACGCGATTGCGAAGCGCGGCCCCAAAATCGTGATCCCCGGCCATCTCGCCGAAGGCGCCGCCTGCGATGCTTGGGCGCTCGACTACACCCGCGAATACTTGAGCGCCTTCGAGGAGGAACTTGCACTCGCGAAGGACAGCG
The DNA here is from genome assembly GCA_039936055.1 of Polyangiaceae bacterium. Lineage (GTDB taxonomy): Bacteria > Myxococcota_A > Polyangia > Polyangiales > Polyangiaceae > PMG-095. The sequence goes on from JBDTJC010000359.1 coordinate 721, forward strand.
GCGGGCTCATCGCCGCAATGAAGCGGCGCTACCCGCAAGCGGGCATGGGGGTAGCCCTCGAAATCGGTGCAAAAGTCGCCAAGGGTGAAATGAAGTGGGGATGACCCGCATGGAACAAATCGAGCGAGAAAGAAGCTCGCCCGCCGAAGTCGTGCGTCGTCAATACATTGCGTCTGCTGGCGGTGATCTCGAGGCGTTGCGCGCGACGCTTGCCCCGGACGTCGAGTGGACCGAGATGGCGGGCTTTCCCCTTGCCGGGACATATCGAACTCCCGAGGGCGTGACGAGCAACGTCATGGAGGTGCTCGGCCGAGCGTGGGAGGGCTGGGTAGCGCACGACGACAGGTATGTCGCCGATGGTGAAAACGTCGTCGTGCTGGCCAGGTACACCGCACGCAACAAGACGACGAGCAAGTTGCTTGACGTGCGTGTTGCGCACCACTTCGTCGTGAGGAGTGGGCTCATCGTTCGCTTCGAACAGTTCGTAGATACCGCCCTCGTTCGGGACGCCATGACCTGAGCACGTCACGCTCCAACCATGCGAGCGGAACTCGTCAAGGGCTTCTGCGGCCCTCACCCTCAAAGGCCGCGGAAACCCGGAACGCACATCCGAACCGAAGTACTAGTCTTTGCTTTCTTCATCGTTGACGTGAACACCAAGCGCGTCGTGCATGTCGGAGTCACTCGCAACCCCACCGAACAGTGGACTGCCCAGCAGCTCCGAGATGCCACGCCCTTTGGCGAGGCTCCTCGATTCATCATTCGCGACCGAGACGCTATCGTGTCGCTGCTTGAACGACCGGACGAACAAAGTAGCCACCACAGCGGCTTCGAGACGTGCTTGGCGCTCAGGCGGGTGGTCTGTAACGAACCAGACGAACGCGAAGGGGGTGGCCCAGCCGTAGTTCGGTTCGGCGACGTGCGTCATGACGATGCCGTAAGTGAGCGATTTGACGGCCAGCAATGGGGCCAAGCGCGTAGCGCTGGAGCCATCGGAATCGAATGGAAGGAATACGCCTGTCAAGTACTGCGAGCGCTGGGTGACCAGGTTCAGTTGCGTGAGCGCGGTCAAAAGCGCGTCGATCGGCTGGCGGCCTCGCGCCACTTCGCGCGCGACGGTGACGAGCTCAGGGGGATTCTCAAGACGTTTTGTCGGGCGGCTTTTGCGCTCATTTCCGATCGCTTCGGCCAGGACGTCGGCCATTGCCGCTTCGCGCTCGGGGGTCACCAGGGTGTACACCACAGCGGCCGCGCCAAAGCCCACTGCAGGGTCGCCGTGGGTCGCGATGGCGATCTCGTCGATGCTGGCGTCCATCAGCGTGTCGCGCGCGACCGGAAACAGCATGCGATAAGCCAACCAGTCTGCGGCGTTTCCATCGTATGCAATGCCAGAGGCGATGCGCGCCCAAGAGACGGCGCCCTTAACGCGATCCCCTTTGAGCATCTGCTTACGCATCGCATTGTCACCAGTCCAGTCCCCGCCGGCGTTCAACGCGAACGCGCGATCGTAGACGGGCTGCATGAATGCGCTCTGTTCGCTCGCCAGGTGTAGGGGTCGCCTGCCCAGTTTGGCCCGCAGGTCATTGATTGCGATGACGAGTGCCGTCGGCGTATCGACCTGTCTCGGCAGTTCGAGCTTGATGCGGTGATACTCATTCGGAGGAACCCAGCCGGCTCGATGGGCGGGGAGCTCGACCAGCGGGCTCTCCCAGCGGCGCTGACCGGAGGCGAGCAAGCTCACCCAGGCCTCGTCATCGCCTGGGGCCATAGTGCATTTGAACGCGTAATTCGGCCACTTCACGGCTTCGTCGGCGTCACAGTCGGCACTTCCGGATTCACCCTGGTTAATGATCGCGTGCGTTCGCTCGAAGTCGCCGAAGACTTCACCGTTGACGAGCACGTTACGGTCCGCGTCGGCCTCGCTGACGTGAATCGTTGCCTCGGGCGAAGCGGTCTCGACGGTCACGAGCATGTTGGGCCCGGTGTAGCGCGCCGTGACTCCAAACACCTTGAACCCTGTGTTTACGGCGGCAAACCGGGTCGAAATGTCGTTGAGCATCGCGTCCGAGAGTGGGCTATCAAGGATAGTGCCGTCGGAAAAGTAGACGCGAGTGCTCCAATCGCTCGAGGTTGGCGTGCCACAGCGCCCCGCCATTTGCTCGCCCAGCCACTCCTCGGGGCGCGCCGCGTACTTGTCGTAGAAGTTGCCGTCCTCTCGCGCTGAACACGTGTACTCGGGGCTGTACTGCGCATTGGGGAAGACCCGTTCGAACTGCTGTTTTAGTTGTTGCTCCACTGGTGTCAGCGGCGCGTTCACGTCGACGAAGCGCCAAGTGTCCACGCGCTTGAAGTGAGCCTCCGGAAGGTCTGAATCTTGTGCAGGTTTGGGCGGAACCAAGCGCGACTGGGGTGATACGCAAGCGACCATGCCGCAGACCACCCCCGCGACGAGTAGAACCGTTGTGCAGCGTCGCACCTGCGTAAGAAGCGCGAAAGACCAAGTCATGATTGAGCTTACCGAAACGCGCGGGCTTCGTCACCAGCTCACGGCGTACACCTCGGAGAGCCCAGTTAGCGTGTTACGGGAAGGTCGTTTGCCAACTGAGCGTCACGCCCACCGCGGTCGTCTCGGTAGCGCGGCTGTTGATCCACAGCGCTTGTCCCGAGGCGCTCTCGGTCCTCGGAGTGGGGTTGACGGCCGAACGGATTGCGCCCCGGTATCAGCCAGCCGTCCACCGCCTTGTTGAGATGCAGGGCGGCACCACTGGGATGGCCGAGAATCACATAGCCTTGGGGGTCAGCCTCGTCCTCCCACGGCACAGTGAAACCGAGCTTCATGTAAAAGGTCTTGCTGGCCTGCACATCATTGCAGGGCATAACTTTTGCTCGTCGAGACGCGTTGCTGTCCACGACGTTGAACCGAAGTACTAGTGGAGGCCTCGTGGCGCTGCGCATGGCGCTCGAGAACCCGTAGCGTCCGAAAACCAGGACGCCGTGAGTCATGCAGCAACTCGCGAATAGAAGTTGAGCAATCCGCCGAGCCGCGAGCGGCATTGGATGGCGTGCGTCTGCAAGGCATTGGAGGTCAGCTTGGCTCCGAAGAAAGTGCTTCCAGGTCCTCTTGCGGCTTCCCTCCGGCCCTCCCCAGGGCGGGCATGGGGCTTGCTAAAGGGGCTTGAAATGGCACCCAGATCGCGACGATTCGAAGGGCATGAGGCGCAAATCGGGCAGTGTGCGCGCGCGCCTGACGCACGGCGACGACACTCGTGGCTGGTTTGCGCCATGGGGAGTGCCTGTGCACTCCTCCTCGCCTCTGCACAGCAGGGCTGCGGCGTGCTGATCGGCACGAGCTGCTCGGACGGGCACTACGACTCTTACGGCAGCCCTGAGCAGTGCGTCGATACGAATCACTACATGACCTGCGAGGGCGGCGAGGGGCAGGACCACGACGCGGAGAAGGCCTGCCCGAGCGACACGCCCGTGTGCGTCGCCACTAAGAATGGCAGCGACCACGGCTGTGAGTCGCAAGATCAGATCGATTGCGTGGCCCAAGTGCCGGAGTTTTATGTCGACGATCTGCACGCCGCCAACCTGAATGGCGATGCGCTGAGCGACCTGGTGTTCGTGTCGGAGAGCACCTTGGGCGTCGCGCTCGGCACTGCGAGCGGCTTCTCGGCCTCGATCAAGATCGCCGACTTCACCTCCGAGTTTAGTTTGGCGCACATGAACGATGACGCCGCGGTCGACTTGGTGGCCATGGATCGCACCGGCAGCGTGAACATCCTTCTCGGACAAGGCGACGGCACGTTCGCGACCCCCAAGCGGGTGCTGAACGGCGCGCTCCATCTGCTAGCCACCGGCGATCTCGACGCCGATGGGATCGACGACATCGTGGTCCAGAGCGATCCAGGTCGCTTCGCCTGGCTGGGCAGCGCCCAGGGCTTCGCGCTGAGCGAGATCGTGCTCGACCCACGCACTGTCCCCACGCGCGCCATCGTGGTGCAAACCGACTCGGGCGCTGAAATCCTGTTCGCAGACGCCTATTCAGACGTGGACCTGTACGCACGCGAAGGGGGCTGGGCCTTGAAGCAATCACTCAGCGGCCAGTTCGTGACCGCTGCCGACTTCAACGGCGACGGCCGCCCCGATCTACTCATCAATACCCAAGGCTACGCCGATGTCTACCTTGGGCAGGCCAACGGGAGCTGGGAGCTGGGCGCGAGCGTGCCGGGCGGCGCGCGGCTCGCAGCCGATCTCGATGCAGACGGCAACGTGGATATCGAGCTGCAACGCGCGAGTGGCCTGCTCCCGCTGCGCGGCCGTGGCGACGGCACGTTCGTTGAGGGCCCCGAGCTGCACCTGTTCACTCTGGACTCCTCTGCTTTCGTGCTGGTCGCCACCGCGCGCGGCAACGAATTGCTGATCAACTACGGTCCGACCGATCAGGTGAACGCGAGCTGCGTGGCACGTTGAGCAGCCAGGGCGGACGTGTGCACGTGTGCACGTGTGCACGTGAAGACCCGTTGTTTCCTGCAAGGCTGGAGTATTTCACGGCGCTTTTGGCACGTTTCCCGCTGGAATTTGTGATACTCATGTGTGTTGCCGAGATGGGCGCAAGTCCGAATTCCGGTTGTCCACTCTCGGTAGGAGAATCGATATGCCGTTTGGCCGTTTACTCATGGTGGTCGGTGCCGTCGGCCTGGTCGCTGCTGTCCCTGCTTGTTCGAGTGGCGGAAGTCCGGCTGGAGCCGGGGCCGGATCGGGAAAAGGTGGCACGGCCGGCGCGGGCACTACCCCAGGAACCGCTGGGCAGCCGGCAGGCGGCGCCGGCGGTAGCCCGAATGCGGGGGCAGGCGAAGGCGGCACTGTCGGCGGTGGCGTCGCTGGGACGGTAGGCGCTAGTGGGACGGTAGGCGCTAGTGGGGCGTCCGGCTCAGCGGGAAGCACTGGCGGAATGTCGGGCGGCGGTGGGCCGCCCTGCACGCCGCCACCGGGAGGCGCGGGCGGGAGCCCGACGTGCAGTCCGGCCACGCCGCCTGCGGCCAAAGATTCCGTCACGCTCGATATGGCTATGGCCCAGGGCGCGCCGACGTATGTCGGTTCCGGCTTCATTTACGGCATCTCGGAAGACGGCACCCAGCCGCCCACTCCGCTCTTGACTGACATCAAAGTGACAGGGTTCCGTGCCGGCCGCGGTGTCACTGCAGGCTGCGGACAGACGGCTTGGGACAGCCACTGGAAGGTGATTAAGGGGTACTACACGAGGGCGAAGGCGCTGGGAGTGCCGATGCAGATACTGGTCAGCGACAACTACCAGTATTCGTGCCCCCTTCCCGGCGCGGGCGGTGATTGGACGACGTTCACCACCTTCATGGCCCAGCTCATCGCCGAGGTGCAGGCGGCCGGCATGACGGGCACCGATGTGCGGTGGGAGCTCTGGAACGAGCCTGATTACAGCGGCTTTTGGTCAGGAACCCAGGCTCAGTGGCTGGATACCTGGAAACACGCCTACGAGCAGGTTCGCGCCGCGATACCCGGTGCCATCATCGAGGGGCCGAGCCTCGCGACGGGCGCTGGCGGTTCCTGGATGAGTGCCTTCCTTGACTACTGCAAGACCAACAACGTGATGCCGGATTACATCACCTGGCATGAAGCTGGCGGCGGGGGCGATCCAGTGGGGGACCTGGCCACGATCACTCGCGGGCTTTCGAGCCGCGCGATCACGAGCGTGAAAGGTTTCGACCTCAACGAATATGGCTCGACAGGCGAGCAGAACCCGGGCCACTCCGGCTGGTTCCTGGCGAGATTCGCTCGGTCGGGCATCGACGGAATGCGCAGCAACTGGGCCGGCGGATCGGAGTTCTTTTCGAACATGGGGGCCCTCGTGGGGGCCAATTGGCAGCCGAACAGCCAGTATTGGATGTACAAGCGCTACGCGGATCAGACCGGCTTGCGGACCAGCGTCACGGCCGGAACGCAGGTGGATGCCGTCGCGTATCAGGATGCGTGCGCCGCCAAATCCATCGTTGTGGTGGGTAACAAGGGCGGTGTGACGGGAGCGGTCAACGTCGTCATCAAGAACGTCCCGGGTTGGCTGCAGACCGGCGGCTCAACGAAGGTGCTCTTAGAAAAGATGCCGACGGGCCAAGCGGCGCTCAGCGCCCCGATGGTCGTCTCCAATGCCGCTGTCAGCGTGACTTGCAACGCGCTGACCGTCAGCATCGACTGGACCACCGCCGCCGACGGTTACGTCGTCACCTTGAGCCCACCCTGAGCGGCGCGCCGCTAACCGAGCCCGACAAAGGCCGTCGGCGCGTGGGCGCGGCTGGCGCAGGAGCGCTGTAGAGATCCCCGGTGCGTGGTGGCCCGCCACGCGACGCAAAGAATTCGGAGTACGGACTTCCAGGCGCTGCGATCCCCGTGCGCCGAGCGCGTGCGGGGATGGCGGAGTGACGGGTGTCGAGGCACCGCAAGCTACGGGCCAGTGTACAGGTCTGATAACGAGCGCTGGCCGGAATGGAACTCGGGGAACCGCTGCCTGAGCTCTTGAGCGAGGGATGCGGCCAGCGCGGCGTGCCCGAGCCGGCCTTCCACCACGCTCAAGTTCGAGAGGAGCTTGGGATCATCGGGCCAGCGGGCGCGACCGCGCACGAGGAGCGCCTGGGTCTCGGTGAGGCGCCCTTGCCGAGCGTACAGGCGCGCCAGATTGTTGGTGGCTCGGCGCCCAGCGTCTTCTGAGCGCCGGGTGCGCCGTAGCGTTTCGAGGTAAGCGCTCTCGGCCCCCGTGGCGTCACCGTTCTCCTCGAGCGCGGAAGCCCACATGTACGGAGCGAGCAGATTGCGCTCGGTCTTTTGCGTGGCGTCCGCGAACAAGCGCGCGCTATCGGCGAATCGCCACGCGCGCCGCGCGCTGGCGAGCGCAAACCAGCACAGCAGCGGCACGAAGGCCAGGCACAGCCAGCGTTCGTCATTTGCTCGCGGAGCAGCTTCGCGATTGCGCAGCCGTGCGAGCGCCTGTTCGACCGCCCAGGCCGCAAGCAGGCCCAGCGCCAGCACCGAAAACATCTGGTAGCGATCCGCCATGCGATTTTGCAGCGGGAATAGGACTTGGCTCACCGGCAGCAGCGGGACCCAAAAACAAAGCCACGCAGCCAAGAGATGGCCCGCGGAACGCCCTCCGCGTCGAAAGTAGTAGAGGGCCGCAATGCCCCACGCCGAAAGCAGCGCGTACCCCCAAAACCCCAAGGGAGTCAGCGCGATACGGCTCGGCGTATCATAGTAAATGCTGAGGTGCGCGGGCCAAACCAAGCTATCCAGGTAGCGCGCGATGATTTCGCCCAGCATGAAGGCCGCGTGCGCCCGCGTGCCGCCTGCGAGCGCGGTTGTCATGTGCACCACGTGCCCGACCCAGGCGTGCAGCAGCGCGCAAATCGCGGCAACCGCCGTGGGCGCGGCATAGTTTGCCAACTTTAGCGGTCGCTGCGCGAGCACGTCGAACGCGAGCAGCAAGCCGACCACGACCACACTCTGAGCTTTCGACAGGCATGCACACAGCACGAGCAGAGCGGTCAATCGATCGCGATGACGCGCGCGCCCCATGTGTACGAACAGCGCGCCCGCGGAAAAGAGCAGCGCCAGCACGTCCTTGCGTTCCGCAAGCCAAGCGACCGATTCCACATGCAGGGGGTGGAAGGCGAATAATGCCGTGATCAGCTCGACGCTCGGGCGCGCGCCCAAGGCTCGACGCAGCGCCGCGCGCAAGAGCAAGACCGCGGCGGCATACACAGCCAAGTTGACGCTGCGCATGACAAGCGGCGAAAGCCCGTCGACGAGGCCCTCCAGCCAAACACTGGTGTCACGGAGCGGGAGGTACTCGGCGCCCACGTTGAGCCGACCCGGCATCGAGAAGTCCGTCCAGATCGCGACCAAGCCGGCCCAGGTCGGAGTGCGAAACACCGGGTTCCTATCGATCAACCACGGATCATCGAGGTTCAAAAATCCGCCGCCCAGCGAGGGCGCGTACACCGCGATGAGCCCCAGCACCAGCAACGCCGGGGCGGCGAGAGCTCGCCGCTTCCGTGGCTCGGCTTCCGACTCCTCACCGGATGGCGGCGGCTCCAGCGCTCGCGCTTGCTTCGAAGTCCGGCTCATTCACTCATCCAATCAGTAGACGGTGGGTCTTGCTCTTGCTCTTGCTCTTGCTCTTGCTCTTGCTCTTGCGCTTGCGAGAGAGGCGGCGAGAGCGCTTCCAACGAGCGGCCTTCAGCCGCCAAACCGAACCACCATTGGGTTCCAGCGCCGATCAGCATCAGTGCGGCACCAACGGCGTAGCCATAAGCGATCTGAGCACGATCGCCGCTGCCGATCAGCCGACTGAACAAGAAGGGAGCGACGATGCCACCGGTCGCGGTGCCCAGGGTGTAGAAGAGCGCGATTGCGAGCGCGCGCATTTCGAGTGGAAAGCTTTCCCCAACCGTCAGATACGCCGAACTCGCGGCGGCTGACGCGAAAAAGAACACCACGGACCAGGCCATCGTCTGCGTCACTGCGTCCAAAACGCCGCTCACGAACAGCAGCGCCGTGATCGCGAGCAGCAGCCCGGACGCCGCATAGGTGAACGTTATCATGATGCGACGGCCGACCACGTCGAACAGCCGCCCGAGCAGCACTGGGCCAAGGAAATTACCGGCTGCGAAGGGCAACAAGTACAGGCCCACTCGCGCGTCGGCCACGCCGAAGAAACGGCCTAAAACCAGCGCATAAGTGAAGAAAATCGCGTTGTAGAAGAAGGCTTGCGTGGCCATCAACACGACGCTGACCGCCGAGCGCTTCGGATACGTTTTGAACAGCGTCACGGCCACCTGCAGCAGCGTGACGCGCTGCACGCGCAGCCGCAGCTTGGGCGCGTTGCCGATGGGCAGGGGACCCGCCGCGTGGGCTTCGATTTCGCGCGTGACCGCCTCCGCTTCCTGCAGGCGGCCGTGGGTCATGAGCCAGCGCGGACTCTCCGGCACGTAGTGCCTCAAGAACAGCACGCCCAAGCCGAGAGCCGCGCCGATGCCGAAGGCCACACGCCAGCCGACGTCTGGCCCAAGCAGGCCGGGGCGCAGCAGCACCACCACACCGAGCGCGCCCAAAGCGGCGCCCACCCAAAAGCTGCCGTTGATGACGAGGTCAGTACGGCCACGATAGCGCGCGGGAATCAATTCCTGGATCGCCGAGTTGATGGCGGTGTACTCGCCGCCGATGCCAGCACCGGTCAGAAAGCGGAACAGCACGAACACGTGAAAGCTCGTTGCGGTGGCGGTCAGCGCAGTCGCCGCGAGGTACAGGCCGAGCGTGATACTGAATAGCCGCTTGCGCCCCAGCTGGTCCGCGAGCCAGCCGAACACGAGGGCACCCAATACGGCCCCGAGCAGGTAGCCGCTGGCAGAAAGGCCCACTTCGGCGTCGCTCAAATGCAGCGAAGGGCTGGATTTGAGCGCGCCCGAGAGCGCACCCACCAGCGTGACCTCCAGCCCGTCAAGCACCCAAGTGATGCCGAGCGCGGTCGCGACGAGCGTGTGAAAACGCAGCCAGGGCAGACGGTCCAAGCGCGCGGGGATGTCCGTCTCTAAGACCGACGTTTCAGCTACAGGTTTCGTTTGAGCTCCAACCGTCTGCTGCGCGCCCGTGCCACAAATGAACTGAGGCGATTGCGTGCCGAGACTGCTCCTCACAACGCGGCACTGCTTCGATATCAAACTAATCGATTGCTATGCTGAAAACAACATGGCAGCCCAACCTGCGATGACCTGCGCGATCCGTCCACCGGTCCGCTTGGTTCTGAGCCCGAATGGGCGGGGATCACGCTCGGGGCAGAGCGGGTCTCGGTCGGTCAATCTGAGGAACTTCGGGGGTGTTCTGGTCGCCCATCGGGGTGGGCCGACTTGTGCGGCGGGATCACCGTAGTCGTCGTCGCTCGCGAGCCTGGACAGCCAAGGCGTTCAGCAAGCGACCCTGGGCCCTCAGTGCTTCCGTACGTGGTCCACACCAGCCCGAACAATCAGGTATTGGGCTGATTTGGATCGAACCGCGGAGCGGATGAGGCTAACTCGGTGCCCGTGACGCCGCGATCTGCGCCCCAGCTCAAACCGCGCCTCGAAGCGCTACTCGCGCTGCTCGAGCCTTGTCGCGTGCTCGCTGACGTCGGGACGGACCACGCATTACTGCCGGCTCACGCGGTGCTGCGCGGGTTGGCGCAGCGCGCGCTCGCTGTAGACCTGCGTGCCGCGCCGTTGCGCGCGGCAGCGCGAACGCTTGCCGCCTTGGGTGTCGGCGAGCGCGTCAGCCTGATCCGCGGAGATGGGCTTTTGGCACTCGTCGGATTGAACGTCGACGTGGTCGTGCTGGCGGGGTTGAGTGGCACCACGTTCGTGCGCTGGTGCGCTGCTGCCCCTGAGGTCGTCCGCGGCTTGCAGCGCCTGGTCGTGCAGCCCAATGGCCACACTGCGGGCCTGCGTCGCCATGCCCACGAGCGTGGCCTGCACTTGCTGGACGAGAACACGCGGGTCGAAGGTGGGCGTCACTTCATCAGCTGCGCATTCGGCCCCGGCTTGGGCAAGCCAGACCCCGCCTACGAGCGCATCGCATTGTCGCTCGACGAGGCCTTCGAGCTAGGTCCACTACTGTTTGCGCGACGGGATCCCCTCGCACTGGACTATTACGAGCTGCAGACTCGACGCCTCTCGGGCTTGGGAGTCAGGGGTCGAATGGCGCACACGACGTCCCTAGCGATCTTCGAGCGCGGGCTCGCCGGCCTGTAAGCGCGGCGGGCCAGCCGAGCGACCCCGAGGCGAGCGCGGGCAGCGAGTCGTGCGACCACCGAATGAAAGCGCCCAGGGCGCGCAAACGGACCTTGGCGATCGGGCCCCCGACGGTCCAGACTCAGGTTGGAGGTTTGAGGTGATGGTCCATGCAAGCTGGCGAGCGAAGTTAGGGATTGCTCTGTTCGCTTTGGCTCTTGGCTGTGGGAAGGCGTCGAACGCCGGCACGCCTTCCGGTGACAGCGGCTCGCCAGACGCCGGCGCGCCTTCCGGTGCCGGCGGCTCGCCAGACGCCGAACAGGGAGGCTCGGCCGTGGGCGGCTCAGGACCCTCACCGAGCGGCGGTGTTGCGTCTGACGCCAGCGCGGGTCGCAATTCGATGCCCACGGGCGGTTCGAGCGGCGTCGCTGGCTCGGGGCAGATGCCCGAGGCCGGTTCGCCTGCCGGCGGTGCCGCCGGAGCCGCTTCCGCCCCCTACAAGCTGTGCCGCGGGGACCGCACGATCTCGAGCCGCGACGAGTACCTGGCGTTGGTTGCAGAGGAGTGCACCGAGATCATGGGCGCGCTCACGATCTCACAAGACTCGGACTTGTCGGACTTGCCCGCCTTGACGACGCTCACGCTGGTCGGCCGCCAGATGACGATCAGTCACAATCCTTCGCTCACCGCGCTCCCCGGTTTTCCGGCGCTGGACACCGTAGGTGATGTGCTGACCGTTGACGACAACCCCGTGCTGACTTCTCTGGCCCTGCCCAAGTTGCGCTCGGCTCGCGTTTTTAGCATCGCAGGTTCGCCGCTGCATGATCTGAGCGGGCTCGGTGCCCTCGAGATGGTGCCCGACGGCCTCACGCTTTCGGGACCGATTGAAGCGCTGACGGGGCTCACCCTGGCGAGCGTCGGTTACCTGGACATGAGCCTTCCGCGGCTGAAGTCGCTCAGCGGCCTCGGGGCGCTCCGCCAAGTCGATCGGCTGAGCTTGGCTGAGGCTCCGGTGTCGGACCTCACCGGGCTCCACGATCTGGCCGTCCGCGCCTTCACGCTCTCGGACTGCCCGAACCTCACCTCGCTTCAGGGCCTGGGGAGCGGCGTCGTGGTCCAGGAGTGGAACCTAATTACCAACGAGCACATGACGTCGTTGAACGGCCTGCCGCTCGCAGGCTTGAAGGGCGTATACGTGCAAGGCCTTGACCAGCTCACATCGCTCGTCGCTTTGAGCGAGGTGGAGAGTTTGTCCTACCTCGGCCTTCTCAGGTTGCCGGCTCTCAGCAACCTTCACGGGCTGGAGCACCTGCAGGACGTATCGGGGAGCCTCAGCTTCGAATCCCTTCCGCAGCTCTCTGCGCTGCCCGAGCTGTCCGCGCTCCGCACCGTTGACACACTCACTCTGGATTCGCTCGCAAAGCTCAAGGACCTCGGCGGGTTGAGCTCACTCACGCACGCGTACCACGGCATATTTCTCAACGATAATTCTGTCTTGTCCTCGCTCGCTCCGTTCCTGAGCTGGCCTAACGGCGTGGTCGGGGGCGGTTTGCAGATCGGCGACAACCCGCTCCTTCCCCAATGCCAGGTCGACCAACTCTCGAGCACCCA
>JBDTJC010000360.1:0-8512 GCA_039936055.1 Polyangiaceae bacterium
GGGTACGCTGGAGGAGCGCGCCTTGATCAAGGCGTTCGACGACGGAGATCCGAGCACCATCGAGGTGCTGATCGTGCCCTCGTTCGATCAATCCGGCCGCATCGGTGAATCGTTCATCGACGACAGCGCGGGCATTCAAAATACGGTCATCATCGACCGAGCGGCGCTGCGCGCCGGGCCTCGTTCCTACGCTCTCGCCCACGAAATCGGCCATATTTTGCTGAATATGCCGGGCCACCCGGATGACTACGGCGTCGACCAATCCAGCGCCTTGATGGATTCTGATGCCTCGGACGCCTCCGTGTTCGGGCCGCGTCGCCTCAGCTTAGCTGACTGTGAACGCGCGCTTCGCGAGAGCGGACCCGGAGCGCGCATTCCGCTCTTGTACCCCTGGCCCTTCGCGCGCTCGATGGGTTCTACGGCGGCGCGCGTTTCCGCGCCTACTTCGGCACGATGACTTCGAGCTCGGTTCCCGCCGCATACGCGTAGCTGACGTAAGAATCGAAGCCGTCTACGATCACGCCGACCTTCGCGGTGGCATCCACGCTGTGTACGCCATCGTTCTGGATACCAGCGGAAATGTTGAACGGAGCGAGCTTGTTTGGATCGATGATGGGGAAGCTGAGTTGGCAACTGTAAACGACGAAAGGTGAAGGCCCGACGACCGTCCTGAGCGCCATGTCCGTGATGCCATCTGCGTCCGCCGGCACGCACCCGTCGATTTGAGTCACGGCTCGACCATCCAGCACGACCATCGCCTCGCGCGGAGCGATGATGCGAATGAAGTCGAAGTTGTACTTGTCCGGCGTCAAAAACACGTAAGAACTGCGAAATTGCTCAATCGGCGGCACGATGGTCAGGCTCGGATCCCCGCCCGGAAGGCCAGTCGGCACGTTGGCATCTTGCTGGCTGGGGGATACGCTCGACAGCATCACTGCGTCGTCGCTGGTCAGCGTGAAGTGGTGATCGCTCGGGATCGTCACGAAGGAACCGAGATTCGGTAGGCGAAAACTCTGGAATTGGCCGGTGAGGCTGGTGCTGACGTTCGCTCCGGCGTCGGTCGTGGCGATGACACGAAAGTATTCGTTCTGATCGGCCGCGCCCAGCGCGGCGCCGGCATTCATCAGCGCGACCGTGCGGCTCGGTGAAACCGTGGCCACGAAGCTCTTGCCGGAAGTACGAATCGGGTCGAGTTGCTCCTCAAGGTGATCCGCGCAGCATTTGCGGTTCGCTAGCTTACTGAAATCCGGAGCGTCACTCGCCTCGCTGCCGCTGAACACCACGAGCGCGGCGCTACTGCTGATCACGGAACCGGTGAAATCCGCATTAAAATCGTCGGTTTCGAGGTTCAGGACATCGAACGTGTCGAGGTCGAAGTCGAGCGTGCCGCCCTTGGCGGTGGGTGGCACCAGACCGCCGCCGAGAATGCGCGTTGAGCTGTCGACGCGCACGTGTGTGTGCGGAGCGGTGCCGACCAACGTCAAAAACGCGCGCAAGCTGACCGGATTCTGGGGGCTGAAGTTGGTGTCCGGGTCGCTGGAGTTGGCGATGGTTTGGGGCCACCCGAGCACTACATACGCCGGCTCGAGATCAGCGCCGGTTGGCGTGAGCGCTTCGGTCGGCTTCAGTAGGGAAGCGTCGTTGGAGAACACATTCACGTTCTCGAGCGGATTGAACTGATAGGCGACAACCGGGAACGTCGAGCGGATGCGGTAGGCATGGCGCGTCAACGCCGTGTTCGTTCCGGTGTTGAACTCACCCGCTGGCGAGCCGTCCACCTCCCGCGGTCCGAGCGGAAATACCCGCAAACTCAGCGGTGGAATCGTGGCCGTCGCGATAGACGTCGGTGCGTTGTCCGCTCCGGGCTCGGTGTCGTCTTGCTCGATCGTGACGTCCGTAGAAACGTCCGGTTGCGGGTTGCTGACCACGACAGCGAACTGCTGCGCAGCGGCGTTCAACGTGTCGTCGATTTTCGCGTTATCCAAATCAACCGCGAAGTACTCGCAGCCGACGTTGCTGCGGCGCAGCGACGCCAGCGAACACAGCGAGACGCAGCCGCCGTCGCGACACACTTGGCGTGCTTGGGGATCGCATGTTTGGCCGGGCGTTACGACAGCACCGGTCGCATCACACTGCATCACGGTCTGGCCGGAGCACGTGGTTTGGTCGGGCTCGCAAGTTGCGCAAGCCCCGAGCGTACTGGAACAAATCAGACCGCGGCTCGAGCAGTCGTCGGTGGGCTGCCATTGGGCGACGCCGTCGACGGTCACGCAGGTTTCGAGGTCTGGCGCGCAGCGCACGCTGTCCTTCGTGCAAACTGGCGCGGTCACCGCTGGCGCGAGCCAACGTTCGCCCTTGTCGAAGCTGCAGGAGGCCAGGCCCAACACCGAGAAAGACGCTAAAACGGCAGCCGAGCTCGGCCGCCGCCGCTCAATAAGTCGCGTAGAAAACATCGGTCGCGTACGCGGTCCAGCCCCGTTGAGTGATGTCCCGATAGCGCAAAGCGCCGTAACTGAAATTGCTGATGTGCGCCGCGTTGACAGTAATGGTCAGCGCGCCATGGCTGATGCCGAGATCCGGCGATAGCGCATTCAAGTCCGGCAAGTTGAAGGCAGCGCTCGAATCAGGTGCCACCACGGTCCAGTTGATCAAGCCGCCCGCGCTGGCGATGCTGTACACGACTAAATCAACCGGGGAGCCGCCGGGAGCGCGCTGGGAAGCCAAGGCCGTGCCATTCCAGGCCGCGTTGGGCGCCGGCGTCGTTAAGCTCGGCACTTGCACGAACTGATCGATCACGAGCGGGTCGCTCGTGGTCTTCGCCGAAACCAAGCCGACGACGGAGCGCGGCGTCCCGCCCACGTCCCCAGTGACGGCGCGCGCCGTGGCCATGTAACTGGTTCCAAGCAGGCTCCCGGTGAGCGTCGGAACGCCCACGAACGAGAGGTCCCCGGCCAGCGGCAGAGTACGGGAAATCGAACCGCTCGGGAGCGGCGCGAACCCCTCATTACCGACTTGAATCGAGGCGCTCGCCTGCATGCGATTGGGCCCGCGTGCGGTGACGGTTGGCGGCGAGAGGTCGAGGGTCAACGCATGATCCAGGTCCACGTCGATCTGAATGAAGACGTTGTCCTTGGTCTGTCCGGCTTCCGCCGCAACGCCGCGCACCAGCCCCATCTGGTACGCCGTGAACGTCGGTGGGGTCAGCGAAACATTTTCGATCCCAGCGAGCGCGTACAACGTGAAGTTGCCGGCTTGCCCGTAGCTATTGAAGGAGTAGCCACGGTCCCCAGTGGAAGACGGCGTGATGGCCTGCGAGATATCCGGCAGGGTGAATGGATCCGTTGCGCTCGACGACAGATGCAAAACGTACGCGACCAGCTGCTCGGCATCTGACTTGGGCGCTGGGACGTCCAGCCAGCCGTCTCGTCTGAGCTCGGCCGTGAGCGGCCAAACCACCTGTCCCGTGATGGTCGCGCCGGAACTGGACGAACCGCCGCTGGGCGGCAGGTCACCTTTCGCGCCACAAAGGGGCGAAAGAATCGGGTCGACGAAGGCCGTCACGGTGTCGACTGTGACGCCCACGAAGGTCTGGGGCGCGTAGCACTTGCGTGCAATCGTCACCGTGCGCTGGGGGCCGAGGCCCGCGTTGGTGTCGAGCGCGACGCCACTCGAGTCAGTTTTCAGAATGTCCGCACTGGTGATGTCATCACCCACCACCACCGTGGCGTCAGTCAGCGCCAACCCCGTGAGGTTATCCAACACGATGACTTTGAGGCTGCCCCCGAGCGCGTTGCCGCTGAGGCCGCCCTTGAAGCCGTTGTCGCTGTTGCCGTACACGTAAGCGTCGAGCACGGCCACGGCGCCGCCGTCCTTGGTCGTCACGCCTATCGGCTTGCTACCGGGCGTGCCCACGGGAACCGTGCACGTGAGCTCGGTTGGGCTCACGAGCTCGGCGACGGGGCAATCCACTTGGTCGATCGCTACGGTGGTGTGAGCGTCCCACTTCGTTCCGTCACCCTTGAGAGTGATGAGGGTGCCGCCGGAGGTCGGCCCGCCTGCAGGATCGGCGTAGAACGGGTCGTAACTGTACCCGCCGCTGAGGCTGGCGCGCGTTGTTGCGTCGGTGCCGTTTTGCACGCTGACGTCGACCGCACCAGCATGGCCGGCGGGCACGGTCACCTGAATGCGCTGCGGGTCGATCGCCACGACGGCGCTCGAATCCAGCTGCACATTCCCGAACCAAACGCGTGCGCCGCTGGTGAACCCGTTGCCGCGCACCAGCGCCACGCCGCCACCCGCGAACGACCCGTGTGGGGGGGAGACGTTCACCACAGCGTGCGGCGCGATCGGCGGCAACGGGATGGAGGCGTCCGAAGTGCCGCCCTGTACATTGATGCCGCTCATGCCGGCCGTGCCGTCGCGATCCGTTTGGCGGCTGAACGGCGCGTCCGCTCGCGAAAGGCAGGCGGGCACCGCCCCCGCAGCGAGCGCCAAGCCGCCGGCCACGCACAGTGGAAGCCGCCAAGTTCTCATCGCTGGAAGCCCGTCATGTTACCCGCAAAAAGCGCGTGTCGAAGGCTAAGCCCGAGCAGAGGTTGGAGCAAGCTCAGCCGCGAAATCCCCGCTCGTCACCCAAAGGTGGCGGCACGAGATGGATTAAGTGCCGACGCGCGCCGGGCGAGGCGTGGCGTGCCTCAGTTCCAACGCATTCAAGAGGTGCAGGGAGACACGCTTGCGTGAGCCTTCCTCGGCGGGCCCGACGCAAGCCGGGCAGCCCGTCGGGCAGGGGCAGGTCTCGATCAGTAACCGGGCGTGGTCCAGTAACTCCGGCGCGCGTTCGAACAAGCGCTCCGCGAGCCCGACTCCGCCCGGATGGGCATCGAACAAGAATACCGTCGGGTCGAAACCGCCCGTGCGGCCCGCGTGGAAATCTCTGCCTGGTGCGGCCAGCGCGCCATCACCGCCTGGCAGGCCGCCGTCACCCAGCGTTTGTCCGAGGTCCCTGGGGTCACACATCATGGCCAGCGTGGATACGGTTTCAAGCGCCGCCCCGACACCGCGCAGGCCGTCAATCACCGTGGCGCGCGGGTAGGGCAGTTCGGCCAACACGGCTTCCGGTAGGGTGAGCCAAAAGCTCGTCGTGTGCATCTGCATTTCCGGCAAATGCACGTCCCCGTAGCCTGCGTTTTCGTGCGTGAAAAATTTGATCTTCTTGTAACCGGTGACCTTCTCCACCACCTTCACATCACCGAACCCGAGTAGCGCGCGACCGAGCTCATGCTTGGTGCGCTCCTCGATCACGGCGACGGTGCGGTAGGTGAGGGCGGTCGTGAAGTAATCCGGGACCACCTTGCGCACGAAGGCTTTGTGGTTCTCGAAATCGAGGCGCTCCACTTGGTACTGCTCGGCGTCGTGCTGGTAGATCGCTTGCTCGTGCAGCATGGTGTGCGTGGCGCGAAAATCCAGCTCGGCGATGGACTGATTGGTCGCGACGTCCACAATCACGAAATTGTCCCAGCCGATATTGCGGAGTGACACGTTATTGGCTGGAAAAGCCTCGCCCGACCAGTGGTAACGCCCGCCTGCCTCGTGCACCAACCCGTGCCCCGCCAGGTAATCCAGCGCGTCGCGCGTCGCGGTCGGGTCGAGTGAGAGATAGCTTTCGCCGCGTGCGGGCTCGGGGCTCGCGGGGCGCGAACCGCGAGCGGAGATCTCGAACGGCGCCTCGAACGCCGCGCACTTCAGGTGCTGAATCAACACTTCCACGTTGCTCGGATCGATACGAGCCTCTTCCGCGTTCGAATCCAGCAGGTACTGCGGCTCGCGGGCGAGGTACTGGTCCAGCGAGTCACTCGAGCACACGAGCACCGCAATGCTCGTGTCGCCGCGGCGCCCCGCGCGGCCGAAGCGCTGCCAAGTGCCGGCAACCGAGCCGGGGTAGCCCGCGCACACCACCGCATCCAGATCCCCGATGTCGATGCCGAGCTCAAGCGCGTTGGTTGCGACCACGCACAGCACCTCACCGTTGCGCAGGCCGGCCTCGATGGCCCGGCGGCGTTCGGGCAAATAACCCCCGCGATAAGCCATGATTGCGCCACTGCCCGCCACGTCACCCACGCGCGCGCGCAGGTACTTGAGCATGATCTCGACCGAGTTGCGCGAGGGACCAAAGACGATGGTCGGCACTTTCGCGCGCACCAAATCCGCGGCCAGGTTCACGCTTTGCTTCAAGGTGCTCGCGCGCACGCCGAGCTCCGCGTTCACGATCGGCGGGTTGTAGATGTACACCTCGCGCGTGGACTTCGGAGCGCCGGAGCGATCCACCAGCTTCACGTCTTCCGGAAGCGCGCCGATCAGCCGTGCTGCGTGCTCACGCGGGTTGCCGATGGTCGCGGTAGCGGAAATGAACACCGGGTCCGAACCGTGGAAGCGCGCTACCCGCCGCAGCCGGGCCAGCACGTGCGCCATGTGCGACCCAAACACCCCTCGGTAAGTGTGCAGCTCATCCAGCACGACGTAGCGAAGGCCCTGAAATAGGCTGGCCCAGCGCGCGTGATTGGGCAGAATGCCCGCGTGCAGCATGTCCGGGTTGCTGAGCACGATGCGGCAGCGCTCGCGCGCGGCACGCCGCGCGTCCGCCGGGGTATCGCCGTCGTAAACCATGGCACCCGCGCGCAGCTCGGCGTCACTCATCAACTCGCGCAGGTTGTGCTCTTGATCCCGCGACAGCGCCTTGGTCGGGTAAATGAACAACGACGTGGCTTGCTGATCTTCGATCAGGGCGTTCAGTACGGGTAGGTGGAAGCACAGGCTCTTGCCGCTCGCCGTCGGCGTGGCGACCACCACGTGCTGTCCGTTCAAGGCGGCGTCGACCGCCTCTACTTGGTGCGTGTACAGCTGAGCGATGCCGCGCTTGCGCAGGGCGCGATGCAAAGACTCATGCAGGGCAGCGGGCACGTCCGCAAAGGAGGCGGCGGCTGGGGGCAGGGCGCGTTCGGCCGTGAAGCAGCGCCGCACACTGCCCGAGGCATGCCAGCCGTCGACGACGCTGCGCACACCGGTCGACTGGGTCCAAGGCGGCGCGGGCACCGCGAAACACTAAACGGATGTGCGGTGCCTGTAAACCCCTCCGCGAAATGCCCCGAAATGCCCCCCGCCGGGGGGAGTCCGCCTTGCCGACACTGAACAAGCTGGCCCAAAGGGCCGACCTGGCGTAGGAATCCGACCCGACATGAGCGACCCGACTGAGCCAGGCTCCGCCTCCGCAGGCCCCGCGTCTGTTCCGCCCTCATCTCCGCCCTCCTCAGAACAGCCGGGGTTGGGCGCCTTGGTGCCGAGCGCCGCGCGCATGCCGTCCGCGCCGGCGCCTCAGCCGCGGCCGAGCTACGTGTTCTTCGGCACCGTCGCGGCGATCTCGCTGATTCTGGATGTAAGCAGCAAAGCCTGGGCGGAGATGACGCTGTCCAAGCGCACGATGGTGGACCCAGCCATCGTATTGGTCAAAGACCACCTGAGTTTCACGCTTGCGTACAACCGCGGCGGCGCGTGGGGATTGCTGCAGAACGCGAGTGAGATGATCCGGCGGCCGTTCTTCTTGCTCGTGAGTGGCCTCGCGATCGCGTTCATTGTCTCCTTGTACGGTCGCCTGCTGGGCGGTCAACGCGCGCTCAAGTGGGGCCTGCCACTGGTGCTCGGTGGCGCGCTCGGTAACCTTTCGGATCGCATCATCCGCAGCAGCGTGATCGATTTTATCGATTTTCGGGCCAATTGGATTGAAACGATGAATCAGGGCATCGCGAAAGCTGCCCACGGCTGGGGCATCACCGATCACTGGCCCACCTTCAACGTGGCTGACGTTTCGATCTGCGTCGGCGTGGGCTTGATGGCGTTAGATATGTTCGTATCTAAGCGCGGGCAGCGCGTGCTCCCGAACCTGGGCTCGGAGCCCCTGCTCTCCACGGGCGGTTCTGGCAAACCCCCCGCCGCTTAAGCATCATGCAGGGCCGGCTGTTCACCATTGATCTGTCGCTGTTCGGCAGTTATGTGCTCCCTGCGCCCAGCTACTTCGTGCTCCTGCTCACCGGCTTCGTGTTTGCGACGCTGATGGGGGCCATTTGGGCCAAGCGCATCGGACAAGATCCGGATGTGATTGTGGATCTCGGCCTGGCGATGTTGCTCGCTGGCATCGCGGGCGCCCGCATCCTGCACGTGTTCGCAGACGGTTACTTTTGGGACTACGTGCACCTGTGCACGGACCCAAGCAAGGTGCAGTGGCACTTGGACCGCGCGCAGTGCCTCAGCCCGGATTACGCGGGCGTTTGGGACACCGCGGCCGCCGTGTGCAAGCCGAAGGCGCGGGATTGCTTCGCTTGGGCGCGCTTCTACGCGGGCGGGCTCACGTACTACGGCGGGTTCTTGGGCAGCACGGTGGCCGCTTGGTACCTGCTCCGGGCCGACCGCTTTCCGTTTTGGAAGGCCGCGGACATGGCCGGCATGGTGGTCCCAATCGGCC
>JBDTJC010000361.1:0-14284 GCA_039936055.1 Polyangiaceae bacterium
CCATTCCAACGTGAACGTGCGCTGACGGTCAGGGCCATTTTTCTACATGCGCGCGCACTAAGAAATCGTGCACGTCCCGTTTGAGTTTGAGTTCCGCGGTGAGGCTACTTGCCTCGTGAGCTTCGCCCATGTGGTCGTCGAAGGCGTAGTCCAAATCTTGGAGCACGAGTACGCGCGCGTCTTCATCTGCGCCTAGGCCCGAGACGAGTTGCAAAGCGTCCCCCATTGCCGGGTCACGCAGCGGCAGCGTGCTGCCGAGGCTTATGCGTTCTTGAGCGGTTACGTACGCGACACCATACTTGTGCTCTTGAGCGACGACGTCGACATGTAGGTTCTGCGTGTCGGACAGCACCAAGTCGTGCCCGGGCACCGGGTGATCCTTTTCGTCGCGAAACGCATCGATGATCAATTGAACCGCGCGGCGCTCATCGAGCGGGCGCGTGGGGTTCACGGTGCGCGGTGGTGGCCCGCCGCAGGCCAGCGAAACGAGCGCAGCGCCGAGCGCCAGCGCCGGGCGGGACCGGACCTTTGCCAACATCTGGCGCAAAAGGTAGCCAAGTGCCTCCGCTTTCGCTAGCTGTCTCACGAAATGTCGCTCGTGGTCCTCGCTTCGCACTGCCTCGCCGGCCTCGGCCTCCTGGCCTTGGCTGGCCTGGCGGTTGGCTGCGCGGCGGCTCGGATGCCCGATCCCAAGCTTGCAGCGGCCCAATATGCCGACGCGGCGAAGAACGGGGATTCGGAGCGCATTTATACGTTGCTGAGCCGCGAAGCGCAGCGTGACTTCGGCCGCCAGGGCACCCACGACCTCGTTCAACAAGCCAAGGCCGAGCTCAGCCATCAGGGGACCGCGCTGCTCGCTCCGGGCGTGAAGGTCCAGGCAGCGGCCGAAATCTCCTTCGCCGACGGCGAGAGCGCACTCTTCGACCTTGAGGACGGCGCGTTTCGCCTCAGTTCCCTAGGCACGGTTCCGAGCCGAGCCCGCACCCCGGCCGAGGCACTCGGGGACTTCCGTCGCGCGCTCGCCCGGCGTAGCTACCCGGCACTGCTCGGCGTGCTTTCTCGGGAAACTCGCAGCGCACTCGAGGGTGACTTGAAATCACTGGTGGAAGGTTTGGAAAATCCGGAAACTTTGGACGTGCAAATTTCGGGCGACAACGCGGTCGTGGATGTCCCAGGCGGCCATCAGGTCAAGCTGCATCGCGAAGCGGGCGTGTGGCAGATTCTGGATTTTGATTAATGCGTCGCTTCTCGCTCGTTAGCTCCTCGCGCGTTGGCTTCACGCGCCGCGCGGTGCTCGCCTTGCCGCTCTCGTTCTGGGCCGCGACCGCGACCGCGTTCGGTGATAGCGGCGTGTTCAATGCACGACTGCTGCGCGCCGGCGCGCAGCAGTCGCTCGGTGTGCGCAGCTCGGGGGCAGGGCGTTGGGCGTGGGAGCTCGTGCGGCGCACCAGTGCGCCAGCGCGCCTGGTGCCCACCGAGGTCGAAGCGGATCGCCCCGTGCTGCAGGCCGAGCCGTTTGTGGTGTGGGCAGGCGACACCGATCCAGGGCCGCTTTCTGCGGCCGAAGTGCGCGGTTTGACGCGCTTCGTGCGGCTCGGCGGGGTGATGCTGGTCGATGACTCGAATCCCACGTCGGGTGCCTTCGGGCGTGGCGCGCGCCGTGAACTTGCGCGGGTGTTGCCCGAATCTGCGCCCGTGCGCTTGGACCCTGGGCACGTGATTTTCAAGACGTTCTACATTCTCGATCGACCGGTGGGGCGCGTGCTTGGCCCGCCCGAGATTTCGGCGATCGTGCGCGGCAAGAACGCGCAGGTGATCTTCTTGGAGCATGACCTGCTAGGCGCGCTCGCGCGCAGTGGCGAGGGCTTTGCGCTCGAGACCGAGCCGGGCGGCATCGAGCAGCGAGAGCACGCCATTCGCCTGGCCGTGAACATCGCGATGTACGTGCTGTGCTCGGACTACAAGGACGATCAAGTCCACGCACCGTTCTTGATGCGGCGTCGGGCGCGACAGAAGCCATGATTCTGGCCTCCTTGGCGCTTGCGGAAGGCGTGCCCCCGGCGACGTTGTGGGCGGTGACGCTGCTGGCGCTGCTTTCGCTCGGGTTCCTGGGCTTCGAATTGCGCAAGCGAGAGGGCGGCGGTGGTCCATGGCTGCTGCTCACGGCCGCGCTTGCCTTGCTGTTTCTAGCCGCCGCGGTCCTGCGCCCTGCGCGCGTGAACACGCGCGGCGTCAGCGTGGGCGCCAAGGTCGTGGTGTTGGTTGATGACTCGCGGCGCTTGCTGCTGCCGAGCGAGGGGACGACGCGACGTGCATTGGCTTTGGCGGCCGCACGGGACCTGAGCCGGCACTTCGCGTCCGCACGCGTCTCGCTGCGCAGCTTCGGCGCTGGGGCGTCGCGCCCGCTGGTGGTGGAGGACGCCCTAGCGCACCCCAACCCCGCTGATCTATCGGATGAAACCGACCTGACCGGCGCCTTGAACGCGCTGGCTCAAGAACCTGGGGAGCGCCCCAAAGCCATCGTCGTCGTGAGCGACGGCCGTCTTACGCGCCCTAGCGCGAGCGCGGATGAAGCCGCGCTGCGCGACTTGGCCGCGCCGCTCGGCGCACCGATTCACACCGTCGCCGTCACCGAGCAAACGCCGCGCGACGCCAGCATTCGTTCGGTCCGGACTTCGGGTGCCACGGTGGCGCACCAGCCGTTGGCGCTCACGATCGAGATCGCGTGTTCCGGTGGCCTGAACTGCGGTGAGGTGCCGGTTACCGCGCGTGAGCTGCGTCACGGCGTGGAGCCGTTCACTCTGGCGACGGGTGTCGCAAAAGTGACGGGGGATTCGGCGACGGTGGAGCTGAGTATCACGCTGGAACGCGCGGGCGCACGCCTGGTGGAAGTGAGCATCGAACCGCCCGAGGGAGACACGATCCCCGAGAATAATACGCGAATTTTGACGTTTTCCGTGACGCGTGACCGCTTGCGCCTGCTGCACGTTGCGGGCCGCCCCACGTATGACGTGCGCGCGCTGCGCATGTGGTTGAAGAGCGATGAGTCGATCGATCTGGTCGCGTTCTTCATCTTGCGTACGGACGAAGACAACACTGAAACCAGCGATGACTCCGAGCTTGCGCTGATCCCGTTCCCGGTGGATGAGTTGTTCACCGAGCATTTGCCCAGCTTCGACGCGGTGATCCTGCAGGACATCGACGCGGTAACGTACAAGCTAGCGCGCCACTTGCCCGCGCTAGCCGACTACGTGCGCGGCGGCGGTGGTTTGATCATGGTGGGTGGACCTTCAGCGTTCGCGGGTGGCGGCTATGCGGGCTCGCCGCTGGAGAGCGTGCTGCCCGTCGAGCTGAAGGGCGGGCAGCCGCCGTTCGATACGGCTGATTTCGTGCCCCGCTACACCGAGGCGGGCCGCTCCGCGCCGGTGCTGCACGGCGTTACCGAACTCTTCGGGGATGATTTGCCCACTTTCAGCGGTTCGAACACGCTCGGCCCCGCGCGTCCGAACTCGATCACGCTCTGGGAACATCCGGACCGTCGCGCGGGGCGGGGCGCTATGCCCGTGCTTGCGTTGGGCGAGGCGGGTGACGGTCGTTCGATTGCGCTCGGTGTAGACGGCACGCACGCGCTCGCCTTCAGCGAGTTTGCCGATCGCGCGGCGGGTCGCGGCTATGGCGCACTCTGGGATGGCCTTGTGGGCTGGCTGATGCGCGACCCACGGTATGAAGCGTTGCGCTTGGAGCTAGCCGGACCGTGCATCGCAGGGCTGCCGGCGCGGTTGCATTTGGTGCGCCTGCCCGGCTCGACCGGGAAGGTGTCACTGGAGCTGACTAGGCTTGGACCGCAAACCACGCCCGTGGTCGTGAAGACCATTCCAGCTCCCCCTGCCGGGCCGCTGGATCTGGACCTCGGCGTGCTCGAGGCGGGCGGCTACTCGGCGAGCGCGCGCGTGGGCGCCGCGCCGCCCACGCGCTTCGACTTTGCGTGCGAGCGCGGCGGGCCTGCATGGAGTGACTCGCGTCCGGATCCTGAGCGTTTGCGCGAAATTGCCGCGGCCAGCGGCGGAACTGCCGTATCCCGCGCCAATATCGCCGATTTGCCGATCCCGGACCCGACGCCGATAGCCGCGGAACGCAGCAGCGTGCCGCTCTTGCCGGCCTGGGCATGGACGCTCGCCGCGGCGCTCTCGTTGGGTGCGCATTGGTATGCGCGTCGGCGTCAGGGCTTGCTCTGAACGTGCTGGCAAGCCGGGCAGAAGTACGTGGACCGTTGCTGCTCGCCCTGGCGTTGCATGCGGACCGCGTTCCCGCACACGTGACACGATCTGCCGGAGCGCTGGTACACCCAGTATTGACCGTCAGTGCGCCCGAGCGTGGCGGTGCGTTGTGCGGATTGCGCGTGAACACTCGCGCGCAATAGCTCGCGTGCCTTGAGCACAATCGCGGTCAGCGCCTGGTGGTCGAGGGCCGAAACGCGCTCGAACGGATTCACGCGACACACAAAGAGCGTCTCCGACTTGTAGATGTTGCCGATGCCCGCGAGCGCGGTTTGCATCATCACCGCTTCACCGAGTGGTAGCTGGGCTAACGCAGACAGGCCATTTATCGCTGCTTCCCGAGCGAACTCGTCCGGGATCAGGTCGGGACCGAGGCGGTTCAGGTACTCGTCATGCCGCGCGCCATTGAGCGCGAGCAAACGAACGGTGGGCGCTGAGAAGCAAACCGCGAGCGCGTCAGCGACCTCGAGCACGACGCGCGCTTGGTGCTCGGGGCGCTGAAAGCGCTCGCCACGGCGGTACACGTGCCACGAGCCCTGCATCTTCAGGTGAGTGTGCAGCACTCGTCCGTCGTCGAAGCGAATGAGCAGATTCTTGCCCAGGGCGCTGACCTCTTCGACCACGTGTCCCGCGAGTTCTGCACCTGCGATTGCCGGCACCGACGAGCGAACGCGCACCAGGCGCTGCTTGCCGAGCACGCGGTTCAACGTGTGGGCGGTGCGGTGGAGGGTGTCACCCTCCGGCATCGGCTTCTTCGAATTCGTGTTCGTGTTCGGATTCGGATTCGGGATCTGGTTGGGGATCGGGGTCGGGCCGAGAGGGGCGGGCGCGCAGGCTCAGCAGCAGGCCGCCGCCCGCCGCGATGAAGCCAGCTTCGCGAAAAGCCCGAGCCAAGCGGTGTTCTGCCGCTGGCGCACCGTCGATGTGGCCGAGTTGGAATACGCGCCGCAAGGGCTGTCCGGTCGCCCAGGTGACCAGCGCCGTCGCCAGGGCTCGGTCGCGTTGGCCGTTTGGCGTGTCCGCGAAGGTTGTCAGCGAACCGCCCGTGCGCTGCAGGTAAGCGACGAGAGCTCCCTGGTACAAGATGACGAACGCTCCCGCGGTGCGTGACAGCCGCCCGACGTTGCTTTCGCCTTCGCGCTCGGGCCAAGGCAAGAGCGCGCCGTAAGGGTTTGCGGGATCGACCGCCGCGAGGACCAGCGCGTTGACGGTGCCATCCTTCGGGCTGCGTTGCGCGCGCAAATCCTCATCGGCCCCGGGGAGCGCGAATTGCACCCCGCCGTGACCGGCGACGAAGTAGCCCCTGCGGATCCGCCCCGCCGACTCCATGGCCTTCAAGACCTCATAAACGGCGGAGAATCCACCTTCCAGGCCTTCGGCGTGGGCCACTTCGCGGGTTACGACGCCGTAGCGTTCCAGGAGCGCGCGGGCCAAGGCGGCGCGCCGGTCCGTGTCGCTCGGCATGTCGCTCCAACGCGCGCTGCGCAAGGACCACCGTCCTTCGCTGCCGGGTAGGCGCCCTGGTGCGCGGCGTGTGGTGTGCAAGCGTGCGCTCCGGCCTTCGTGCTTCTTGCTCGAACTGGGCCGGAGGAAGCTGCGCAATGCTTCTAGTGAGTCGTTGGTGACTTCGCCGGACCAAACCATGTCCCAGAGTGTGTTCAGCACTTCACTCGGAAAGCCGCCCGTCTCGCGTAGCAGCTCGACGAAGAAGACCGCGCCGCGTCGCGCCAGCGTGGCCCGAATGGCCTCTGCTTGCTCCGTTTGCATGGGGCTGATCGTGCGCGCCAAGAGCGCCTCGTGTTCGGCCAAATACAGGGCAATTCGGCCGTCGTGGCTGCCCACCGGTTCGACTCCGCCCCACACCACCTCGCCGCTGCTGCACAGCGCGTCCAGATCGCGTGGGACCATGCCGCGCACGCGCGCCGGAAGAATGTCGTTCAGCAAGGCAGAAGCGGGAAGAGGACAGCCCTCGAGCTGGGCGACCGCATCCAGTAGCGCGGCGTCACCGCGTTGCGGGTGCGTGGTCCCTTGGTACTCGTTCAAGAACCGACACAACACGACGGGTTCGACGGGTTCCACCTCACGCCGCAAGTGCGCGAGCGAGCGCTGTCGCAATGTGCGCAGCACTTCTGCGTCGCACAGTTCGTCAGTGTGCCCGCCCGCGAGGAATGCGCCCGACACCAAACGCCCGCTCTGCCGCAAGCGCGCCACGACTTCGGCGATGCTGTGCGAAGAGAGCCCGTAGCGCGCGCTCAGCACCTGCTCGGGGAATGGTCCGTGATTGCGCGCGTACCGACTGATGAGCTGGCTCAGCGCATCCGGCACTGGCTCGAGGAATGCAGTCGGCGTCCCAGGTGCCGGCAGGATGCCCAGCGCGTCGCGATAGCGGCCCGCGTCCTCCACGGCCAAGTAGCGCGTTTCACGCTGGATTCTCACTTGATAGACGCGGTGCTCGCGCTCCAATTGCAGGACCCAGCGTTCCGCTTCGGCCGCGCTGGTTGCACGCTCCGACAACTCCGGCAGCGTGAGGTCCCCGAGGCCGCGCAGCACGTCACACAGGCTATCCGCGTCTTTGGCCGGGTAAGCGACCCGCTGCAAGAAGCGCTCGTGATCCGCGATGATTTCGGGATCCAGCAGACTGCGCAGCTCGGTCTCGCCCAGCAGTTCGCGCAGTCGCTCGTGGTCGATGGTCAACGCTTGCGCGCGGCGTTCGGCCAGTGGCGCATCCCCCTCGTACACGAAGTTCGCGACGAAGTTGAACAGCAAGGACGCCGCGAAGGGCGAGGGCGCAATGGTGTCGATTGTGCGTACGCGCACGCGTCGCTTTTCAATGTCGGCCAGCAGCGCAACCAAGCCTGGCAAATCGAAGACGTCTCGCAGGCACTCGCGATATGTCTCGAGCACGATTGGAAAAGAGGCGTGCCGTGCGGCGACCGCCAGCAGATCCGCCGCTCGCTTGCGTTGCGCCCAGAGCGGCTGACGCCGCGTCGCGTGGCGCCGTGGCAAGAGCAAGGCGCGGCCGGCTGCCTCACGAAAACGCGCTGCAAACAGCGATGTGCCCGCCAGTGCGTGGCTGACCAGGTCCTCCACGTGGGCCGAGGAAGGCAGGAACCACTCACTGGGCGGCGGGTCGTGGGAGGCGGGGATGCGAAAGATCATGCCGTCGTCCGACCACACGCTGTCGATGTCGCCGACGCGACGCGAACGCAGGAACTCCGTCACCGCCGTTGCCCAGGGCGCGTGCACGCGCGAGCCGAAAGGTGTGAGCACGCACACGCGGTGGTCGCCGACTTCGTCCAAGAAGCGCTCGATCACAACCATGCGATCACTCGGCACTTCGCCGGTCGCCATCCGCTGCTCATGCACGTACTCAGTGAGCGCACGCGCGGAGTGCGCGTCGAGGTGGTGTTGCTCGCGCAGCAACGCTTCGGCTTGCGGGCGCTCGGCCTGCGCCAGCGTCCGCGTGAGAGCGCCCACCGCTTTACCGAACTCGACCGGGCGCCCGGGCCTATCCCCGTGCCAGAACGGCATTTTTCCGGGCTCGCCAGGAGCCGGGGTGACCAGCACGCGGTCGTGCGTGATCTGCTCGGCCCGCCAAGAGCTTGCGCCTAGCAAGAACACCTCGCCTTCGCGCAACTCGAACACCATCTCTTCGTCCAGCTCACCGACGCGTCGGCCACCCTTGGGCCCGGCTTCCCCAGCGAGGAACACGCCGTACAGTCCGCGGTCGGGGATGGTGCCGGCGTTGGTGACCGCGAGGCGCAACGCGAACGAGCGGGCGCGCACGTTGCCACTCACACGATCCCAGACCAACCGCGGCCGCAGATCCGGAAATTCGTCGCTGGGGTAGCGTCCGCAGAGCATGTCGAGCACGCCGTCGAACGCCGAACGCGGCAACTCGGCGAAGGGCGCGGCCTGGCGGACGATGCGATACAAAGCGTCGACGTCGTAGGGCTCCACGGCGCACATGGCGACGAGTTGCTGCGCCAGCACGTCCAGCGGGTTTCTTGGGTAAAATGTCGCTTCTACGTCGCCCTGCAGCATGGCGCGTGTGGCCGCGGCGGTCGCGAGCAAGTCGCTCTTGTGCTTCGGTAAGATCACGCCCTGCGGGGTGCCACCAACGTGATGGTGGGCGCGACCGATGCGCTGCAAGCCGGAAGCGATCGACGGCGGAGCTTCGATTTGCACGACGAGATCGACCGCGCCGATGTCCAGGCCGAGTTCGAGCGAAGACGTTGCGACGATGGCCGGGAGTAGCCCGGATTTGAGGCGCTCTTCGATGGCTTGCCGCTTTTCACGGGCGACCGAGCCGTGGTGTGCCAGAGCTAGCTCTTCCCCAGCCAGGTCATTGAGAGCGGAAGCCAAGCGCTCCGCCAGGCGGCGACTATTCACGAAGACCATCGTCGTGCGGTGCTCTCGAATCAACGTTACTAGTCGCAGGTGCACCGCCGGCCAGACCGACCGCGCTCCAGCAGGCCCGCGCGCGGCGGGACCAGACACGATGTCGCGCAGCCGGTCTGACGCGTCGGCCGCGGGCTCGGGCTCGGTGACGGGGTCGGGCATCTCCACGCTCAGTTCAAGCGGCTTTTTCTGGGCGGCGTCGATGATCATCACTGCGCGCGGCACGAGCTGCTCGTCCGACCCGCCCAAGAGGCGCGCGACCTCCTCCAGCGGCCGCTGCGTCGCCGACAAGCCGATGCGCTGAAGGGGCTTTCCCAGGCGTAACGCCTGCAATCGCTCGAGCGACATGAACAGGTGCGCGCCGCGCTTACTGGCGACCAGTGAATGGATCTCGTCCACGATCACTGTCTCGACCGAGCTCAAGATTTTCCGTGTTTCCGAGGTCAGCAGCAGGAATAGCGATTCCGGGGTCGTGATCAGGATGTCCGGCGGAGTACGCCGCATGCGGGCGCGTTCGACTTGCGGCGTGTCACCGGTCCGGACCGCCAAAGTCGGGACGCGCAGCTCTAGCCCTGCGCGTCGCGCGGCCTCCATGATGCCCGCAATCGGCGCACGCAGATTGCGTTCGATGTCCACCGCCAACGCTTTCAACGGCGAGACGTACAGCACGCGACAGCGCGTTTCCTTGGCTGGCTCGGGGGAGTTCATCAGCTTGTCGACGGCCGAAATAAACGCCGCCAAAGTCTTGCCGGACCCTGTGGGCGAGAGCAGTAGCGTCGAGTTGCCAGCGATGATCGGCGGCAAACCCAAGGCTTGCGCGCGTGTGGGGGGGCCGAGCGTGGTCTCGAACCAATCCCGCGCTGGTGGCGAAAGTTGGTCGAGAGCGTCGGCTGCCACGGGCAGAGTGTGACTCAGGCGCCGGGCCGCGTCACTGGGCCGCCGAGGATCTCATGCAGTCTCTGCAGCAGTTCTCGGAACAACAGTGGTTTGCTGAAGAACGCCATCACGTTGGGCGGCCTCGGTACGTCTTTTCGGTAGGTCGCGCTGGTGAAGATGACCGGGATCTTGGACAGGCGTGCGTCAGCGAGCAGTCGCCGGGACAGCTCACTGCCGTCCATCTTGGGCATCTTGTAGTCGGTGATCACCAGATCGACGGTGACGTCTGCGAGGCGCGTGAGTGCCTCTTCGCCATTGCAGGCGGTCAGGACCTCGAAGCCCTCACCCTTCAGCAACAGAGCGAGTACCTCCAACGACGCGAAGTCGTCGTCCACGGCTAGGACTCTGTGGTTTCTTTCTGTCATCTCGCCGCGGGTTAGACCCCTTCCGGCGTCTGGGGCTGCTCGGCGTGGCGCGCCGAGAACTCGTCGGAAAGCGCCACGACCTCCGCCGCGCTTCGTGCGTCCGGCGCGACTTCAATGCCGCGACCTGTGAGGAAGAATTCGCGCGCCGTGCTCTCGTGCGCGCTGGCGCGCTGCTTCACAATCGAGATCAAGCGTCGCAGCTTCGGGCCGACCGTCATGTACTCGAACAAGAACAAATTCTCGACCAAGGCGGAGATGCCCTCGACGCGCATTTCCATCTCCGGCCCCGAGGGTTTCATGGTCTCGTCGGTGAGGATGGTCGTGATGTTGCGAGCGCGCAGCTCACCCAGGAGCGCGGTTATGAAGCGGATCGTGCGCGCCGAGTCGAAGGCTGCCTGGCGAAAGCCGTCCAAGCTGTCGATCACGATGCGCTTGGCGCCGATGCGCTCGATCTCGGCGAACAAACGCGCGCCCAATTGATCCAACCCAAACTCGTACGACGGCTGCCAGATGTGCGAGAACTTCCCGCTCTGCGTGTGCTCCCGCAGCTTCAGCCCGATGCGCTCTGCACCCTGACAAATGCGATCGGGGGACTCGTAGAAGCCGAATAGGATGCCGGGCTCATCGGCCTCGGCGCCGCTGTTCAGGAAGTGCATCGCGAGCGTGGTCTTTCCGCTGCCCGAAAAGCCGAGCGCGACGGAGGTCGTGCCGCGCAGCACCCCGCCGCGCAGCATGGTGTCGAGCTCGCGCACACCCGTGTGCACTCGCTGATCGCTAGCCCCGGCTGGGCGCGACGAGCCATCCAGCAAGTCTTCCAGACGCGGGTGAATGGACACACCAAGGTTGGTGATCTCCAATTCGTGCCGACCGAGTAAATGCCGGGTGCCCCTGAATTTTAGCACTTCGATGGTACGCAAGGTGCGTCGACGGTGCTGCTCGAACCCGAGCTCGATCAGGCCATCGACCATGGTGTGCTCGGGATCATTGGCATCTTGCGCGGTCATGTTGGCTAGCAAGACCGTCGTGCAATTGGTCATTGCGCTCAACATTTGCAGCTCGACTACGAACTCTTTGAGCGCCACGTCGTTGTCGGCCATGGCGCGCGCCGGAGAAAGGCCGTCGATGATCAACAGCGACGCTTTCTCGTCCATGATCACGCGCCGCACCATTTCCAGGAGCCCGCGCAACTTCTCGTCGCGGAGCGCGCGGTATGCGCCCACGTAGGACACGCCGTTGTTGATCACACTGGCATCGAAGAAAGCCATCGAGTGCAGGTTCTTCAGCATTGCGGCGTGCGATTCCGCGAGCAGCGTCATGTACGCCGCTCGGCCGCCTTGCTTGACGTGCTCGAAGCACAACTGATTGCCGAGGGTGGTCTTGCCGGTGCCTGGCCGGCCCATCACCAAGTAGATCGCGCCGCGCACGAAGCCACCACGCAGCAGCACGTCCAAGCCGGATACGCCCGTCTTCGTGCGCTCCACGAACCACGCGCTCTCCGTTTGCTTCGAATCAGTCATGAATTTCGCCCAGTCCTCGTCGCCACAATTTCGCCAGGTTTTCGAGCAATCGAGGCGGATCCAGCGGTTTGCTCGCGTGCATTTGAAACCCGGCCAATAACGCGGCTCGTGCAGCTTCACTGCCCGCGTGGCCCGTCAGCGCCAGGGCCGGAATGAAGGCGCCCGCTTGCTCGCCAGACGCCCGTAATTGACGCAGGAAGCTGTGCCCATCTTGATCCGGCATGCCGACGTCGCACACGATCACGTCAGGGTGTCGCGCTCGGATCAACGCGCGGGCCTCAGCGCCGGACGCGGCCAAGCCGACCTCCGCACCCTCGGCCCCGAGCAACACGCCCAACAGTTCGCGCGCATCCGGGTCGTCGTCCACGACCAGCACGTAGGCGCCGCCCAACTGCCGCGCGACCGCCGCCGTGGCTGCGGGTCGTGAGCTGGCCGGCGCGTCGGGGCGTAGCAGTGGGAGTGTGACCGTGAATGTCGCGCCTTGGCCCTCGCCGGCGCTTCGAGCCTCAATCACGCCGTGATGGGCCTCCACCAGGTAGCGGGCAATGGCCAAGCCGAGCCCGAGGCCGCCGCCTCGCGCGCGCGCGAGCGGGTGGCCCGCTTGTCGAAAACGCTCGAATAGCAGCGGCAGAAACTCGGGCGTGATGCCGCGACCATTGTCCGTCACCATCAACTTCACGCGGCGCTCGGCGACTTGGCTGTGGACGATGATGTGCCCGCCGGGGTTGCAGAACTTGATCGAATTGTTCAGGAGGTTCCCCAGCACCTGTTGCAAGCGGACGGCATCCCCCGAGACATCACTGACCTCCGACGCGAGCTCCACGCTGATCCGAAGCTGCTTCGCGTTCGCCGCCGGTGTGGCTGCTTCTACCGCAGTCTCGATTGCCTTGTGCAGGTCGAGCGGGGAGAGGTCCAGGTGCAGCTTGCCGCTGATGATGCGCGATACGTCCAGCAGATCTTCGATCAGCCGTGCCTGCAACTTGGCATTGCGCAGGATAGTTTCCACGGCGCGCGCTTGCTCGGTCGGCCCTAGGCTGCCGGCTTGGAGGATGTGCGCCCAGCCCGTGATCGCGTTCAGCGGCGTTCGCAGCTCGTGGCTGAGCGTGCCGAGGAACTCATCCTTGACGCGATTCGCCTCTTCCGCCTGGATCCGGAGCGCACGTTCGTTCGCGAGTTCACTCGCGAGACCCTGGGTCTTCCCGGCGTCGCCACGCATTTCGAACTACGATGCTAGCTCATTCTCCGCTGCCGCGATGCGCGCCGACGACCGTCAGCAAACGAATCTGGCGCCGGCCTCCGTGACTTAATGCGACACACCCTGAAGGGTGTGACATTAGATCACGGCAAGCGGCGCCAGAAGTCAGCCCTGGGCTGACCCGCTCGCGAAGCACTCAGTCGTAGTACTCATTACCCAAGTGGGTGATGAGCTCTTCGCCCATCATCCAGCGCAGTGTGTTCTTCAGTTTCATCGACTGGATGAACACGTCATGTTCCGGGTATAGGCCCTCCGCCGTTTGCGGCGACTTGAAGTAGAAGCTCAGCCACTCCTGCACGCCGCGGAAGCCGGCGCGCTTGCTCAAGTCACCGAACAACGCCAAGTCCAACACGAGTGGTGCCGCCAAGATGGAGTCGCGACACAAGAAGTCGATCTTGATCTGCATCGGGTAGCCGAGCCAACCGAAGATGTCGATGTTGTCCCAGCCCTCTTTGGCGTCGCCGCGCGGCGGGTAATATTCGATACGGACCTTGTGATAAAGGTCCCCGTAGAGTTCCGGGTTCAGCTCCGGCTGAAAGATCGATTCGAGCGCGCCGAGCTTGCTGACCTCTTTGGACCGGAAGCTGCCTGGCTCGTCCAAAACTTCACCGTCGCGGTTGCCGAGGATGTTGGTCGAAAACCAGCCCTTCACGCCCAAACCGCGGGCCTTCAGGCCAGGCGCTAGCATGGTCTTCATGAAGGTTTGCCCAGTCTTGAAGTCCTTGCCGCAAATGGGCGTTTGGGTTTCGCGCGCGAGCTCAAGCGCCGCAGGGAAATCAAGGGTGAGATTGGGGGCGCCGTTGGCGAAGGGCACGCCCTCTTTCAAGCAGGCCCAGGCGTACATCATTGAGTTGGCGATGGTCGGATCGCTCTCGCGCAGACCTTTCTCGAAGGAGGCGATCGACTGATGCACGGGCCCCGGCTCGAGATAGACCTCCGTCGAGCCGCACCACACGCACACCGCTCGTGAACAGCCGTTGTCCTTGATGAAGTTTTTGATGTCCGCGCGCAGCAGCTCCACCATTTCCCACTTACTAGCCGCGGTCTTGATGTGCGTACCGTGCAGACGTTTTACGAACTCCGGATAGAACACGGCTTTCATCGGCTTGATTGCCGAGAGCTCTTCCTTGATCGGATCCAGGTCCTTGGCCTCAAGCACCTTGGCATGCACCGCGGCTTCGTAGGCGCTGTCAGGGAACAGATCCCAACCGCCGAACACGATGTCTTCCAGCTTGGCGAGTGGCGCAAAGTCCTTGATGCGCGGCACGCGATTGTCGGTGCGCTTGCCGAGACGGATCGTGCCGGTTTGCGTGATCGACCCGATCGGCTTCGCTAAGCCTTTGTTGGCTAGTAGAACGCCCGCCATCAAGGTCGTGGACACAGCGCCCATTCCCGGCAACAGTACTGCGAGCTTGCCCTCGGCTTTTTTTACTTTCTCAGGTCGTTGCATGCGCGGCTCCTAGCAAGGTGCGTGCCCGCGCGCAATGGCGCGAGCCAAGGAAATACGGAATTTGTAGATGAAAACGACGGTAG
>JBDTJC010000362.1:0-39330 GCA_039936055.1 Polyangiaceae bacterium
GGCCTGCTCGAGCCGTTCTTCGCGCCCGGCGAGCTAAAACTGAAGCGCAGCAAGAACCTGAAAGCAGCCGAATCGTCGTTTGAAGTGTTGGAGCTGATGGCTTCACTCGAGCGCGTGCCCGCTCAGCGCCGCGCCGCGTTCGGGCACTGGTTGATCGAACGCACGTATCGCGATCGCGACCCGCGTTTGTGGAGCGCCATCGGCCGCGTCGGTGCTCGCGTCCCCGGCTACGCCAGTGCGCATCACGTCGTCTCCCCGTCAGTCGCCGAAGCCTGGCTCGACCACCTACTGCGCGAGCGCTGGCACGAGGTGCCCAGCGCAGCCATCAGCGCCGCCCAGCTGGCCCGCATCACCGACGACCGCGCCCGCGATATCTCGACATCATTGCGCGCCGAAGTCGCCCGCCGCTTGGAGGCCAGCCAAGCCGACCCCGACCTCATCAAAGCAGTCCACGAATTCGTGCCCTTCGTCGAGGCCGAGCGCGCCGCTTGGTTCGGCGAAGAGCTCCCCGTCGGCCTGCGCCTGCGCGCGGAAGAAAGCATCCGCTAGCGCCGCGCGCTTGGTGTACCGCTCTGACGTCACTCGATCACGCCGATCAACGAGCTGCGCGCCAAATTCCCGGATTGACTGAGGGAATCGCGGTTTTTCGTGGGCGGTTCCCCGCACGCTCCGGCGCGAATTCGCATCTGATCACTGAGGGACGTTTTGGTGGAACCATGGAGAAGTCGCTAACATTGGGGAGCCGCGTTGGCTCAATCCGCGACGCGGGCGCGGCCAACAGCTTGATCCAGCGCCGACGCGCCAGCCGAGCTGCAAAGCACGGGACACCCGGAGGCTTGTCCGTCAGAAACGTCGTGTAGTCGGATTGCACGAGCCAATGGATCGCGAGTGCGTCGGCGCCGTCTTGAGAGACGAAGCCGAAGCCACGTGGGCCCGATGCGGGCGCCACAGGGGCGGGCGCCAGTGACGCCTCCTGCGCGTGAGCGCTGCGCGGGGACGCGACCAGGAGCAGCGTGAGCACGACAGCTGCGCGGGTATCTCTCCTTGTTGTCGATTCGTTGATGGGGTGCTGCCGCAGGGGGTTTCGTGATCAGTCTTCCAGGTACCCAAATTTTCCGTGGTTGAAGTCGGAGATGGCTTCTTGGACCTCCTGCGGCGTGTTCATGACGAACGGGCCGTACTGCACGACCGGCTCATCAATCGGTTCGCCGCTCAGGACGAGGAGCTGCGCCTCGGAGCTGGTCTCGATCGCAATGCGCTCGCCGACGTTCTTGAATACGACGAAGTCGTTGACGCTCGCCTTCGTCGCGCCGTTGATCGTGACCTCACCCTTCATCACGAGCAGCGCCGCGTTGTTCCGCTCGTCGCTGTGGGTCGCGGGCGAGCGTGCTGAGCGTGGCGGTACCGGCACGCCGCCGGTCGAGCGCCGCGCTTTATCAGACCCAGGCCGAATTCTACGGACGGTTCGAGGCACGCATTCGTTTCTCGCCCGGTTTCGGTGCTCGCCGATGAAGCACTGCGTCTGCGACCGTGCTCGATCGTCAGGGCGCCAAATTCACGCTCGCGGATCTGCCCGTCTCCCTGTGAATCTCGCGGGTACTCGCCATGAGCGATCAGGATGGTGGCAGCCCTAGGCGCCCAGACGCGCCGCGCGGTACGACCGAGGGACGACACGCGAGCTTCTGCAAGCGGGCCGCGCTGGGCCGCGCTGGGCCGCCCACTTTTTCAATGCCTGGGGAAGTCTATTGCAGGCGGTACAAGGTCTCGCCGGCCTTCGGCACGTACAGTACGCCTTCCTCCGTTCGCTCTCGAAACGCTGCCGGATCGATGGTCTTCGGATCGCGATAGCCGAGGTTGATGGCGCGGCATTCTTCCCGGCTGATGCCCGTCGCCAGGGTCACGTTGATGCGCGGGTGTTCGACGCCGTTCTCGTAGGTGCCGACGCCCTTGACGTGCGTCGAATGAGCCAGCACCCCGCGCGGGACGTGCGAAAATCTATCCATTTGCCGCAAAAAATAGTCACGAACGTGGTAGCCGATGCCGCGGATAGTGCTGCCGTGCACCGCCGAGATCTCGCGCAAGTGCGGGGCAAAGATGATGAGCTCGCCGCCGTCGGCCACGACTGGCTCGAGCTTGTACGCGCATTTTCCGCCGACCCAGAGCTCGTCGTACATGGCTGGCGCGACGCTCAGTACCTGCCGGTACGGGCGCTTTTCGTAGACGACATGAATCTGATTCGAAAGATCGGCCGCCGCGCTCCACGCTTCTTCGGGCGTTCCTGCGTAGAGACCCGAAAGCTCGCTTCCCTCGACCACCAAGCTGATGCAGCGGCGCTCGACCGGCACCATCGCCGCGGCCCTGTCGACAATCGCCCGCACCGGCGTGTGCTTGGTGCCGATGATGGCTGGATTGGTGAGGAGCGCTCCCAGCCAGTGAAACATGTCGATGATCTCGCGCCCCGAGATCCCGGGAAACAGGTACTTGTTGCCACCGGAGAAACCGACCACCTCATGAGGAAATGTGGGCCCGACGATGAGCAGCAAGTCGTAGTCGAGCACCATCTTGTTGATGGTGACGTTGACGTGCTCGCGCATGAGCCCGCCGGAGATGCGAAGCACTTCGGCTTCTTCGATGGTGCCGATCGACACGAGCTGAGCGGGGTCGTCCCAACGGTGATTGAAGAATTGCGTGCGGGCGTAACGTTGAGCGCGGTCGCTGGCACTGACGCCCAACCGGCGCCGCATCGCCTCTTCGCTCAGCGGCGGGTGGGTTCCGAGCGCGATCAGCACGTCGAGCGCCGCGACCTCGGGAGCCAGGAGCTCGTGTAAAACGCGAAAAAGCACGTCGATGGGCGCGGTGCGCGTGTTGTCGGGGACGATCAAGAGCACGCGCTTGCCCTTCGGGTCGATGCGCGCGATTTCCTCCGCGCAAAGCTCGCGGATCCGTAGTTCGGAGAGCCTTCCTCCCTTCTGGCCGGCTCCGATGACGCTCACACGCCTCCGAAGGCCGTGAAGCCCCCGTCCACCGGAATGACCGCGCCGGTCACGAACCGCGAAGCGGGAGACAAGAGCCAGAGCAGCGTACCCGTTAGGTCGTCCGGCGTTCCGAAGCGAGCGAGCGGCGTATGATCAATGATCTTCTGGCCACGCTCTGTGAGCGCTCCGCTATCCCGCTCGGTAACCAAAAACCGATTCTGCTCGGTGAGAAAGAAGCCAGGCATGATGGCGTTGACGCGAAGCTCGGCTGAGTAGTGCTGCGCCAAGTGCACGGCGAGCCACTGGGTGAAGTTGCTGATGCCGGCCTTGGCCGCAGCGTAGGCGGCAATTCGCGTGAGCGGCCTGGTCGCGCTCACCGAAGATACGTTCACGATGACGCCCTGTTTGTGCTCCACCATCGAGCGAGCGAACGCCTGCGTCGGAATGACGGTGCCGAGCAGGTTGAGCGACAGCACCTGCTCGAAGGCTTCTGGCGGAATATCGAAGAAGCCATGCGCGGGATTGGTCGTGGCCTGGGGGTTGTTGCCGCCCGCAGCGTTGACCAGCGCGTCGATACGTCCATACGTGCCGAGCACGGTTTTGGCCGCTTCCTCGACGGCGCGCCGATCGACCACGTCGGCGGCCACACACGAGTGACGGCCCCTACTTTCGCCGAACGACGCCAGCAGCTCTTCGGCGCGCGCGATGTTTCGCGCCAGCAGCACCACGTTGGCGTGACAACCGGCAAGCGCGCGAGCCATCTCGCTGCCGAGCACGCCCGTTCCGCCGGTCAGCACCACCGTCCGCCCGGAAAAATCGTACATCTGAGCGATGGCTTCGAATCTCATCGAGGACAAGTCTACTTCTGACCTGGCAAGCAGGCCCGGTGGTTGGAATTCAGAGGCTGCGATGTCGGAAAGCAGCGCGTCTTAAGAGCGATAGCAGGGCAGCCGAGCTCGCGCGCTGGCGCACGCGCTGCCCCTCGCCATGGCGTGGGCGATGAAGCGCTGCGCCATCTCGCGCTCGGTTGCGTTTGCGCACGCGCCCGAGACGGCGAACATCGGATCGGCGGTTCCGGGCCCGGCGTGCGTCATTGTTGGCCCGGCAGCTATGCGTCTGTCCTGTGGGATGGGAGGTCGGGGGGGGGGCTCAAGGAACGACGCGAACCAGCGCCGCGGTGACCGGCGGTACGAATACGGTCACGGTGTTCCCCGACGTGGCCTGGGTGAACGGCGCGCCGCGGTTCCAGACGCCGTCGGTCGTCACCGTCGAGCCAGCCAGCGTGACTGACCCTGCTCCCGCAGAAAGGGTGTTGGCCGGCGTTCCCTGCAGGTAGATCGCGCTGGCGCTGGTGACCGGTGCGCCGACGTTGACGGTCGCCGTGACGCCCATGGTGGCGTTGCGGTTCACGAGGACGACGCTCTTGTATCCGTTGCCCTTGACGGCGTAGGCGGTGAAGTTCGTGTTCGACGAGCTGACGGTGGTCGACAGCAGGGAGCCGGTGCCCGCGTTCGCGAAGAGCAGCAGCCCGTAAAAGAGCGGTTGAACCCCCGTGACCTGGCCGCCGGATTCGGCGACCGCCGCGTAGTAGAACGGCCGCGTGCCGTCCTGACCGACCTCACCGCCGTGCCAGTCGATGCCGTTGCCGCCGTGCTGCGCCGTCAGATACGAGAAGTCGAGCGACCAGAGCGCTGCGATGATTGTATCGCTGACGCCCTGCTGGCCGTGGCCCCAAAAAGTGTTGGCCTCGCCGTAGCGCCAGCCGTCCGGAACCTTGGCCTTGACGGCGGCACTGTTCACGTCGTCGGAGATGCTCGCGATGATGGACTTCAGATTCTGTAACGTCGACGCCGTCGCGTCACTGGTATTGGCACCGGCGTTGTAATAGTGGTTCGTGATGAGGCGCAGCTTGTTGCCGAACTTGGCCGACTCGTCCGCGGTGAATGGAGCGGTGAAGCTGCTGGCGGCGCTCCACTCCGCAGCCGCTCCGATGATCGATACACCCGGAATGGCGGTCAACGACGAGCCCAGGGTCTCCCACTTCTGTTTCTGGGCCGACCAGGAGCCGTACTTGTCGATTTCATTGCCGAGCTCGATGCCCCAGATGCTGGAGCCGCACTTGCTCATGACGTACGTGGCCTCGGCCGTCGACTGCGAGACGTTGCCGGACTGGAAGTTGACGCCGTAGATGGACGGCGACCCCGTCGCCTGCAGGAACCCGCAAAACTGGTCGATCATCCCGCTGACGACGTTGTGGGTGAAGGGCTGCCCCTGCGGACTCGCCGGAGCGGTTCCGGTTCCGGTATAGTTCGACTGATCCACGTCGTTGGCGCCCAGCCTGACGTTCGGGGTGCCAAGCAGCTTGTAGAGCCCGATCAACTTCTTGTTGTCCTTGGTCAACGAAGCGTTCGTGATGTGGGTCTTTTCGTAGCTGAAGCCCGTGAACTTGGGGCCGATCTGCCCGACCGTGGTGCCAGTGTTGACGGTAACCGTGGCCGTGACTCCGGTCCCCGTTGGACCGCCCGAAACCGGCGTCCCCCAATCCGAAGGGGCGGTGCCGCCGCCGCTGCCGGCGGTACCCGCCGAACCGCCGGTCCCCCCGCCCATCGAACCGCCCGTGCCGACCTGTCCGCCGCCCGTGCTGACGTCTCCGCCGCCCGTGCTGACGTCTCCGCCGCCCGTGCCGACCTCTCCGCCGCCGGTCCCCGTAACGGGCGCGCCGCCGGTTCCGCCCCCAGTCCCCGTTCCCGGGTCACCACCGCTGCCCGTGTTGGTCCCGCCGGTGCCGGTGCCGTCCGTTCCGCCCGTTGAGGTGACGTGGCCGCCGGGCCCGGTGCCATCGGGGTTTGGTGTGCCGCTCGATCCATATCCGCATCCGGCAAGCAGGGTAGAGGTCAGCGCGAGGCTCAGAATGACGCGGGTCTCCATGCTACAGTAATACGTTGCGAGGCTCGAGTGGTCAAGTGGCCTGACCACTTTCGGCCTGACCACTTTTTTGAGGGGCTGCTGGAACCGGCTACAGCTTGTAGGCGCGCTTCGCCAGGTTGTACGCCAGATCGACGGCGAGCTCGCCGGCCTCGTCCTCGTCCAGCCGATGCTGAGCGACGCGCTCGGCCAAGAACGCACAGTCCACTCGCCGAGCCATGTCGTGGCGAGCCGGGATCGACAGGAAGGCGCGGGTGTCGTCGTTGAACCCGACCGTGTTGTAGAAGCCCGCGGTCTCGGTGACCTGTTCGCGGTATCGGCGCATTCCGTCCGGACTATCGAAGAACCACCAGGCGGGACCGAGCCTCAGAGCCGGGTAATGGCCGGCCAGCGGTGCGAGCTCCCGCGCGTACGTCGATTCGTCGAGCGTGAAGACAATCAAGGTGAGCCGGGGGTCGTTGCCAAATCGATCCAAGAGCGGCTTCAACGCGCGCACGTAGTTCGTGGGCATGGGGATGTCCGCGCCCTTATCGGCGCCGAACGCCTCGAACAACGTCGGATTGTGATTCCGCCAGGCCCCAGGGTGGAGCTGCATGACCAGACCATCCTCGATGCTCATGCGGGCCATCTCGGTCAACATCTGTCCTCGAAAACGCTCGGCTTCGGCGGGCGGCAGGCTGCCGGTCAACGCGCGAGCGAAGAGCGCCTCGCACTCGGCGCGAGGGAGGTCGAACGTCTGGGCGGTCGGGTGTCCGTGATCGGTGGAGGTGGCGCCGAGCGAGGCGAAGTAAGCACGCCGGCTGGCGAGAGCGCGCAGGTAGCCCGACCACGTGTCGGATCGCTCGCCCGTCATCTCGCCGAGCTGGGCCACGCGGTCCGCGAACCCC
The DNA here is from genome assembly GCA_039936055.1 of Polyangiaceae bacterium. GTDB lineage: Bacteria > Myxococcota_A > Polyangia > Polyangiales > Polyangiaceae > PMG-095. Next base: position 6,788 of record JBDTJC010000362.1, read on the forward strand.
GCCGCCTCTGGATCGACGACCGAATCGGGCCGGAAGCCTGGCGTGACGCGTCCGTTCCAGCCGGACTGGCGGATGGTCTGATGGTCGCGCAGGGGGTCGAGCGGCGCGTCGGTGGTCGTCAGCACCTCGATATTGAAGCGCTCGAAGAGCGCGCGCGGCCGAAACTCGGGTCGCGCCAGGCAGTCCGCGATCTGGTCATGAATGCGGTCCGCGGAGTCGACCGTGAGACGCTCGTGGACTCCGAACACGTCCGCCAACGTGTGCGTCAGCCACAGTCGCGAGGGCGTCCCGCGAAACAGATGCCAATGCTTTGCGAATAGACGCCAGATCGCCCCGGATGGTTGTTCGACTGCGCGGCCGTCTCGGCGAGCAACCCCCAACGATTCGAGCGGGACACCCTGGCTGTACAGCATCCGAAGGACGTAGTGATCGGGGATGATGAGCAGACTAGCGGGGTCGGGAAAGGGACGGTCGAGCGCGAACCAGGCGGGATCGGTGTGTCCGTGCGGGCTCACGATCGGCAGCCGCCGAACCTGTTCGTACAGGCGCCTCGCCACGGCACGAGTGGCCGGGTCGGGCGGGAAGAGACGATCGTCGGAGAGAACGGGAGATGCGGTCATCGCCGCTCAGCCCGCCCGAGCGCGACGCCCGACGCGCGTGATCGTTTCGGCGTCGCCGCGCCCAGCGTCGGCTGCGTGGACTCAGCTTTGTCGAGGGCTTTCCAGCCTCGCATGAACTCGCCGTTCACCCGGTCGAGGTGGCGACGTATCGAGGTGCGCGCGGCACGCGGGTCGCGCGCTTCGAGCGCTTCGAGGATAGCCCGATGGTCGCGCAACACGGCCGATCGTAGCTCCGGCGTCTGGAAGTGGTGCTCCATGCGCTTCCAGACCGCCCCTCGTCCTTGATCCCACAGATCACGGACGACAGAGAAAAGAGCGCTGTTGTGGCAGGCCTGAGCGATCGCAAGGTGAAAGTCGCGATCGGCAGGGTCCGTGTCGCGCCGCTGCTTCTGCCGTTTCTGCAGATCGTCGACCGCAGCGCGAACACGGGCCAGGTCGCCGGCTGTCGCCGTTCGGGCGGCCTCGGCCGCGATCTCCCCCTCGATCAGCCAGCGCGCCCGGAGCAGCTCGAACGGTCCCTGTCCCTGGCGGTCGGGGTCGATCGCCGCCGCTGGTCTCCGACGAGCCACGTAGATGCCGGAGCCCACGCGAACGTCGACCTTTCCTTCCACTTCCAGGGCGATGAGGGCCTCGCGAACGGAAGGTCGCGAGACTCCCAATTGCACAGCCAGGTCACGCTCAGAAGGGAGACGCGCGGCTTGCTGGAACTCGCCGGACGCGATGAGATCAGAGATCTGATCGGCAATCTGGCGATAGAGGCGCTGGCTTTCGACGGGTTGGATCGGCACGCTCGAATTCCTTTCGGAGGACTTCTGTATTCGGTCTAGCCGTTACGCTGGACAACTATTACGCTTTACGCTGGAGCCCTATGCTGTTCAAGCGGAACAGACATTTCCAACGCCTTTGCGCAGGCCGACCGCGTCAAAAGGCGATCCTCCATCGCCCAATTGGTCAGGCCACTTGACCTCCGCCCAGCCGCCAGATAAGGTCGATCTGGTCGGCCACCCACGATGCACGCAAACCTGGCGATTCCGTGACACAATTGAGACAAGCAAAAATGGTCCGCCGCTCCCTGGCGCTGCTGCTTGCCGTCAGCGCTCTTCTCGCCACGCCGACCGCGCGCGCCGCAGACTCCGACGAGGACTCGGCCACCGAATCCAATGCCGCGCCGTCGGGAGAGCCGGCAGCGCAGCAGTCGAAGCGGCTGAGTCCCCCGGTGCTGCTGCCGGTGCGCGAACAACCACCGGCCCAGCCCGTCAACCCCTGGTTCGTCCGTCCGCCGTTCACCATCACCGCCGGCCCTGCCGCCGACTGGAAGCTGACGCTCTATGGGTTCGCCGAAATGGACGCGATCCATGATTCGACCCGCAGCTTCAACGACGGGTTGAACAACGGCGTCGTCGCGCACGTGACAACGCAGGCCAACCAGAACCCGCGCACGCAGTTCACCATTCGCAACAGCCGCATCGGCTTTCGCGCCGAGGCGCCTCGCTACGGCGGCATCAAGACCGGCGGGGTGCTGGAGTTCGACCTGTTCGGCAACCAGCCCAGCGTCAACAGCGGCGGAGGGTCGCCGGGGCAAGCGCCCGGCAACGCCACCACCACCGAGGCCGCCTACTTCAACAACGCTGCATTTCGCGTGCGGAACGCCTACGTGACCGTTCAGGACCCCGTCGTCGACGTGTTGGCCGGCCAGACCTACTACCTGCTCGGGTGGCAGAATTACTTCTTTGGGGCGACCGCCGGCTTTCTGGGGCTGCCCAATGAGCTGTTCAATCGGACGGCACAAGTTCGTCTGAGCCATACGTTCGCGACCGACCTCGTGAACGTCGATGTGGCGGCGGGGGCGTTCCGTCCGGCGCAGCGGGATTCGGGCATACCCGACGCTCAGGCGGGCGTGCGAGTGGTCTTCAACCACTGGAAGGGGATCTCGACCCCGGGCAGCGGCGGGACCACCGCGCTCCCGGCTGCCCTGGCGGTTTCGGCGATGCAACGGGCGTTCAAGGTCGATCCCTACGCCCCGTTGCCGGCGCCGCCCATTCGCCTTTTGGGTTGGGCGGCGGCCTTCAATTTCTTGCTGCCGATCATCCCCGCCAAGGACGCCACCGATCGCCGCAACGCTCTGACCCTCACCGGCGAGTTCGTGACCGGCACCGGCGATGCCGACCAGTACACAGGCATGACGGCCGGAGCGACCATGCCGAACGTCTACCCGCTGCCACCCGATACCCCGGTGAGCAATACGGGGATGGCCACCCCGCCCACCCCCGGCACCGCGCCGCTGGTCGGTCTGCCCTATACGCCGAATGTGGACCCGGGATTGGTGGCATTCGATTCGAAGAACTTCCTGCACACCATCAACTGGACGACGTTCGTCGTCGGGGTGCAGTATTACCTGCCGCCCACCGGGCGCCTGTTCGTTAGCGGCAATTACAGCGGAGGCTATTCGAACAACATCGCTAGCCTGTACCACCCGAACGCGGTCACACAGCCGTGGGTGAATTCGTGGAACGTGTTCAAGTGGTCGCGGTACTTCAACGCGAACGTGTTCTTCGACGTCACGCCCGCGATGCGCGTGGGCGCGTCGTACCAGCGGGTCACGCAGCAGCTGGCGGATGACACCACCGCGCACAACGACCGTTTCGAAATGACGTTCCTTTACTTCCTCTAGCCATGGCGACGCGCTCATCAATGACATTTCCACGGTGCTTCCTGGCGGTTTGCGCGGCCGTGTCGTTGACGACGGCCGGCTCGGGCTGCGTGAACGACCCGAACGCATTTCAGCCGATCGCCGATGGCGCGCGTCCCTGGCAGCCGCCGCCCGGATGGGACCCGCAGCCTGCCTGTCCAACCGGCACCTTCGTCGCGATCGACAGCTGCGCTGGCTGCTCGGACATTTCGTACGCGTTGTGTGTCGGCAACGTATTCGATCAGTGTGTCTGCGGCGGTCCCGCCTCGCCGGGCGCAATCTGTCCGCAAGGGTTGCCCTGCTCAGAAAACGATTTTCCACCGAGGAACTGGCTCGAGTTTACCGACTACGCCGGACCTGGATGGGCGGGGCTCTCTATGATGGGCGGGAACAAGCCATGAAGCGCGGCGCGCTGACACTGCTAGCCATTACGATGGTTCTGGCTACGGGCTGTGGTTCCGATGTGGGCGGCGTCTTCGTCGAGCCGGTGAAGACGGCGACACCGAAATCGTTCACGCTGCTCTACAACACCGTGCTGCGTCCCTCCTGCAGCAACAATTATTGCCACTATAGCGGAGTCGGTGTTCGCTTCAGCGCCCTCGACATGAGCTCGCGGTCGTATGCGTACTGGAGTCTGGTCGACCAACCGGCCGCTGGACCGGGCTGCTCTCGGATGGGCACGCGGGTCGTACCCGGCGATCCCGACCACAGCCTCTTGTACCAGAAGGTGTCGCAGGCGTCCCCCTGTGGCGCCCGAATGCCCGCGAACCCGACCACGTTGTTGACGAAGGGGACTTCCGAGTTCTCCGGCACACCGTTGCCCGATGACCAGCAGCAGCTCATTGCCGACTGGATCGCCAATGGTGCCAAGGATGACTGAATCGGCATCGCCCGCGCTGGCGGCACGGGACGCGGGCGGGCGATATCGCTGGCTCGTCTGCGGGCTGTTGTTTCTGGCGACGACGATCAACTACATCGACCGGCAGATCCTGTCGCTGCTAAAGCCGATGCTGGATGAGAAGCTGCACTGGACGAACCAGCAATTCGGAGAGGTGAATTCGGCATTCCAGGCCGCGTACGCCGTTGGCTTGTTGCTGTTCGGGGTGTTCATCGATCGATACGGATCGCGAATTGGCTACGCGATCTCGATCGTGGCCTGGAGCGTCGCGGCCATCGCCCACGCCGCGGTCGGCAGCGTGGGCGGCTTCACGATGGCGCGGGTGGCCTTGGGGCTCGGCGAGGGGGGCAACTTTCCCTCGTCAATCAAAGCCATCGCGCTCTGGTTTCCGAAACGGGAGCGGGCGCTTGCCACCACGTTGTTCAACTCCGGGGCAAATGTCGGCGCGATCATCGCCCCGGCGGTCGTGCCGGCTCTCGCTTTCAAGTTCGGCTGGCAGGCGCCGTTCGTCGTCATGGGCTGCTTCGGGCTCGCCTGGCTGTTGCTCTGGCTGCCCCTCTACAACGACCCGAATCGGGTTCGGCGCGTCTCGCCCGCCGAGCTCGCGTACCTGGCCGAGGATTCCGCTACCGACAGTCCCGCCGGCAGCGAGCCCCTCCCCTGGCACGCAATCCTGCGCTATCGCCAGGCCTGGTCATTCATCACTGCCAAATTCGTCACCGATCCGGTCTGGTGGTTCTTCCTCATCTGGCTGCCGGCCTACTTCAAGTCGGCACGCGGGCTGGACATCAAGACCAGCTGGATTCACCTGGTCAGCATCTATTCGATCATCACCGTGCTCAGCGTGGTGGGTGGCTGGCTGACCGGTAAGCTCGTCCGCCGCCTCGGCATCGGTCGTGGCCGCAAGACAGCGATGCTGCTCTTCGCCCTTTGTGTGGTTCCGATCTTACTGGTGACCAAAACCAGCGTCTGGGGGTCGGTGGTGCTGATCGGCATTGCCGGGGCGGCGCACCAAGCCTGGTCCGCGAACCTGTTCACCACCGTCTCCGACATGTTCCCGAAGCGGGCGGTCGCTTCGGTGGTCGGAATCGGCGGAATGGCCGGCTCGGTGGGCGGGATCATCTTTCCAATCTACGCCGGCAAGCTGCTCGACCGTTTCCAGGCCGCCGGCAACATCACGACGGGCTATGCCATCTTGTTTACGATTTGCGGCTCCGCGTACCTAGTGGCCTTCGTCGTGAACCAGCTCTTGGCGCCGCGGTTCGAGCCCATCGAGTCGACAGGGCGGTAACGAGATCATAGAGAAGGCGGACAAGTCCGCGGCGATTCCCAGCGTGTGGCACTCCTACGCGCAGGCGATTCACACGACATTTCCCAGAAGCCGTGGCGGGTCCTGGCGTGTTCGAGGACATCAACTACGCGACGAAGCTGATCAACGGCGAAGGCAAGGTCATCGACATCGTGACCCACCACTACTACCGCGGCAGGCGGGGACTTCGGTGGCGACTTCGGCCGACCTGATGAACCTGGATTCAGCCGTCACTAGCCAGTCGCAGGCGCTCGTTCCGGTCCCCGCCGCATCCGCGGTGCTGATCACCGTTCGCTGATTGACGGCAATCATGTGTGGGTATCGGCGCCAAGCGTTGATGGCCATTGTCGACTGGCCTGAAGGCGAGCGGGACGGATACGTGCTCAGTCAACACGGTCGTCAATTCCTTCTGGTGTTACATCCTTGGTTTGATGGCAGATCGGACCTCGCCTGCGGCTCAGCATGACGCTTCGGTACATGCCACGCGGCTTCTAGCTGCTGCTTCCCACCCGCACGGGCTCACTTGGTTTCCCGGATCAAGCCTGGTAGTCATCGCCCATGACGACGATTTCCCGATGCACGCTGTCGGCAGCTGCCGCTCTACTCTTCGTTTTCGGGTGTGAGGATGCCAAGCCTGCGGGCTCGGCAGCATCGGCCGCACCGAGCGTCAGCGCTCCGCCCGAACCGACGCCGACCGTTGAGGCACCGAAGCCTGCGCCGAAACCGGAATCCGCGCGCCCGGAGAAGCTCGATCTCACGCTCACGCCCGAGCGGCGGACGGCTATCGAAGCCAAGTACCCCGCTGAGAGAGGCTTCGTGGTCGAAAAGGAGCTCGAAGAAAAGCTGCAGAAGAACAAGGCCTTGAAGGACGAGAAGACGGCGCTCGCCGCGTTCGACAAGTTGGCCAAAGGCAAATGGGTCCTGTTCACTGGTAACGCCGCGAACCTCGTTGCGTCGAGCTTCGACATGGGGGTCGTGTACACGCCGCAGATCCCCGGCGACTCGATTGGCATGAGTAAGCAATGGTTTCCGGTGCATATGAGTGATGTCGAAGGCTACAAACAAGACGCACTCAAGCCCGGGGACATGGTGGTCGTGTTGGTCAAATACGACGGCGCGAGCAAGGCCAGCCCAGGCCAAGAACTCGTGGCAACCGGCGTCTGGAAGTGACGGGTTGACGCACAACAGTCCGCCCCCTTGCACTCGAAGAGCGCGGGATTGAACACCTCAGGCAGGAAGTCCGCCGGAAACCCCGTGCAAGCCGAGCGGAGGACTCTTCGCGCAACTTGCGAGACAAGCGCCGCATCCACCGCGGCGGTCCGACTAATCGAACACCACACGCCGCGCGGAGGCTGGAATCCTGCGCCATCGGACCGCCAAATCGTCTCCGTAACCGGTCATTTTTCAGTATACGAACTTGTCCGCACATCTGTCGCTCCTCCGTCGAGCGCTCCAGAGCCGAACGTGCCTCCGAGGTAACTGACCGCCGGTTGCCGCGCCCGGGGGATGTGCGTATAGTTTGTGGGGGACTTATTATTGATTTCCTCTCGGCCGTCGGCAAGGCAAGAGGCTCGCAGATGGAACCAAAGCAATGATCCAGATCCCTCAGTCGTCGCGCTTCGTGGTGTGGGGACGCCTGCCACGAATCGCGGGGTGCGCCGTTGCGATTACGTTGGCTGGCTGCGGCAAGAGCGGCAGTGACTCGAAGCCGAATCCCGCAACGGGCGGTTCCAGCTCCAATTCGACGGGCGGCGCCTCGAGCTCAACGGGCGGCAGCTCGAATTCAACCGGCGGCAGCTCGAATTCAACCGGCGGCGCGGGCCAACCCGTGCAGGTCGGCAGCACGACCACAGTGAGCCCCGACGGAACGAGCGTCACGACGACGTTGCCGATGCTGCCTCAGCTGACGAACGTCCTCGGCACGCTGCGCGAAGATTCGGTGGGCATCGACTTCGATCCCGTCGACGGCGCCACTGACTATCGCGTCTACGAGCTGCCGAAGGATCAAGACATCACTGCGTTCTCGGACGGCACGTTGACGGTAGCAAACGCCATTTACCGATGTGCGGGCATGCGCCAAACGTTCGACATCCGAAACAACCTGAACACAAAGAGCGCGGGGCTCACTGTCTCCGACTCCGACGGAATCACCGCCAAGATCGGCGCCACGCCGACGGCTGACACCCTAGGCTACGTATACGTAACGGCAGCGTCGGATCGACTGCCGGTCTATGCGCTCGCAAACTACTTCGGGGACGACGAAGTGGGTTGGCGGGCAAGCCGCCTCAAAGTTTACACGACCGACACCAGCGCACGACAGACAATGCTCGGCAAAGGCTGGCGGGACGACGGCATTTCGTTTTACGTCCCCAGCGCCGCGGCAAGCAGCACACAGACGGTGTATTCCTCCCAAGTCGCCGAACCAGTGGATGGTCAGGACTGGACGAGTTACAAGCAATACTATTTCACTGCTGCCGGCATGAGTGCTCACAAGGGCGACACCTCACCTCCAGCGCCAGCATTTCAGGTGTTGAGCGCTCAGGGAGGGGACGACACGAAGCCGCTGCTCGCGGTATTGTACGTGGGCTCTCACACGCACGTCGAACTGGCGGCGGGCTTAGAGCGCTACAAACGCGCGGCCTATCAAGGAAGCCTGCCGGATTGGCATCTCGAATGGGCCGGGCTAACCAAGGAAACGACCTTGGTGGTGGAAGCGCTGAAAGACGGCTGCCCGTTCCAAGGTTTCTTGTCGCCACAGCACGTCAAGGCAGCTGGGCACCAAATCTTGTACACACTGGCTGATCTGCAAAAGGCCTCCTCCACGGGAGAAGTCTTCATCAACGGGCAGTACGATAACGTGCCGGCCAAGGCGACGCCCATCGCGCGCTCTTTCTTGAAGGTGACGGCAACTCCGCACAATGCGGAAGACTGGGATTGGTACCAGGGGTTTGGCGTCGGCACGGATCTAGGAACAGTCACGGAAGTTCCCGGCTGCACGGACTACCATTGCGATCGTTGGCGAACAACCGATCTGGATATCAGCGCCTATCGCCTTGATGAGCCGGGCAACGTACCGGTCGTCGCCTTTGGCCAATTCCTGGGTCAATTCTGGGAAGCGTTCGACGACGACGGCGCCGATGTCACGGGCAAGCTGCGCATCACCGCGCGCACCAAAGCAAAGATCGACTCCGACCCGAACAAGTACCTGCACGCGACGATGTCGGTGGATATCATGAGCACTGACCGGCGGTATCCGCAGCTCATCATTTCCGATCAGAACGCGCCAGTGCAAGAGGGTCTGGCGAATGCAGGCAGCAACACAGTGCTCGTGCAACCGATCCTCGGCCCGTCGATGCGAGTGGAGGTCCAGGCATTCCACGGTATCGTCGGTGGCGTCGGCCCCTGGGACGTGAACAACCAGGCCCCGGAACATCGCTTGATCGACTATGATACTCAGGACGGTACGACGACTTTCCAACCGAACGAGCCGCCGTTCGAGCACGCTGGCATGGATCGCATGACGAAGTTCGACGTGTTCCTCTCGTCTCAGCGAATATACGTGTTCATGGATGGTCAGCCGGCGGGTTGCACCACCATCCCCAGTACCGTCAAATTGGCTGGTGACGTCACATACACCGTGGGTGACGTGCTTTATCACGAAGGAGCAGACGACGAGTTGGTCTGCTCGCAGGCGCACCCCTACACTTTCATGCACACCCATCAGTGCACCGAAACCAAGCGGCACTTCGACGACCTGGCGTTCAAGAGCGGCTCCGCTCCGCCGACGTGGGACAACTCTCGATTCCCATGTCTTCCCTACTGATCGAGCGGATCGCTGCTCGATCGCTCACACCGATTCTCATTCTGTCGATCTGTGCCTGCGGAACCCGTTCGAGCGGAGACAACGGATTAGACAGCGCGGACGCAGGCGACCTCCCTCCGGTCTTCAGCGCACAGAGCAGGATCATTCTGGCTGCGCTTTCGCCCGAAGCTCTGCCAGCGCCGCCGCCGGATGTGACCAACCAATTCGCCGACAACCCCCAAGCAGCGTCCTTGGGGCAGGTGCTGTTCTCCGACAAGGGGTTTTCGGGACCGCTGCTCGACAGCGACAACGACGGAGGACCGGGCTCCTTGGGCAAGGTCGGAGACACGGGCAAGGTTGCCTGCTCAAGCTGCCATGTGCCGGACGGCTTTTCCGACACGCGCTCCTTTCAACGCCAAATCTCGCTCGGCGCCGGCTGGGGCCGCCGTCGCGCACCGTCCTTGCTTGACGTCGGTCAAGCCAAGCTCATCATGTGGGACGGCCGGCGCGACACGCTCTATAGCCAACCATTCGGCCCGATCGAATCAGTGGTCGAGATGAACAGCTCAAGGCTGTACGCCGCCGAACAGGTATTCCTGCGCTACAAGTCGGACTATGAGTCGCTGTTCGGACCTATGCCTCCGCTCGACGACGCGGCTCAATTTCCGCCATTGAGCGCGCAGCTCACCGGGTGTCAGCCCAAGAACCCCACCTCACCGCAGCCGGCCTGCGACGGCACGTTCCACGGCAGCCCGGGTGACACGGCTGAGTTCGATGGAATGTCTGCGGCCAATCAAGAAGCCGTCACTCGTGTCGTCGTCAACGCCGGCAAGGCGATAGGCGCATACGAACGAACGCTCACCTGCGGGTCGAGCAAATTCGACGCTTGGGTGCATGGCGACGCCAACGCGCTGTCGGCTTCCGAGCAGCGTGGTGTGCAGCTTTTCATTGGCAAGGGGCAGTGCGTTTCCTGCCACTCTGGGCCCTTCTTTTCGGATCAGCTCTTTCACAACGTGGGGCTGAAGCCCAGTACAGTCCAACAGAACTTTGTCGACAGCAACGACCAGGGCGCGGCAACGGGCCTCGCGGGCGCGATCGCCGACCCATTGAACAGCCACGGTAGTTTCAGCGACGGCGACGACGGAAGGCTGCCCAGCGCACCTCCATCAACATCAGAAGGCGCGTTCAGAACCCCAATGCTGCGCTGTGTGAGCATGCGCCCAGCGTTCATGCACACCGGCCAAATCCGCACCCTCGACAAAGCCGTGGCGTTCTTCAGCGCAGGCGGGGCCAGCTCCGGCTTCCCCGGAAAAAGTGAGATCCGCGCGCTGAACCTCTCCACACAGGAGCAAGCTGATCTGCTCGCGTTCCTCAACTCGCTAACAAGTACGAGCATCGTCCCCTGAGACCACGTAAAGCCCGGCGTGCCAACGCTCACTATTCGACCCGTCCGGGCCCGGGCCTCCCGCGCTTCTAGGCGACATCACATAGGTCCTTAACCCGTGCTTGCTTACAGTGTCATCGTAGGCGCACAGACCGATACGCCTGCGCGCGAATATTTCGACTGGGCAACTGCATTCGGTTCGCTAGGAAGGCAGTGGTCGCGCTCTTTGTTCCTCGCTATGGTCAAAGCGAGTTATGCCCGCAGAAATTTCCGTCGTCATCCCTACATTTCGCCGACCGGAACAGTTGGCAGAAGCGATTACCAGCGTTCTATCTCAAGAAGCTGTCACCGTCGAGGTCATCGTGCTCGACGACAGTCCCGAGCATTCGGCTTGCGAAACCGTGACGCGCGTGGGCGACACGCGCGTCACCTACGTAGCCCGAACGGAGCCGTCCGGTGGCAAACCCGCCATCGTTCGAAACGATGGTTGGCGAAGGGCCCGCGGCACTTTCGTGCATTTCCTCGACGACGACGACCGTGTTTCGCCCGGAGCGCATCGGGCAATGCTCGACGCATTCGAGAAAAACCCTCGTCGAGGTGTCGTTTTTGGGCGCATCGAACCGTTTGGCACGGACGCGAAAGCGGTAGCAGAGGAGGTCGCGTTCTTTCGTGATGGCGCGCGGCGAGCGGCAATCGCCATGCGCACGCGGTCTCGGCGTTGGATGGCTGCAAATCTACTCTTCTACAATACGCCCTTGGTGAATTCTGCCTGCATGATTCGGCGCGAGTGCGTGGAGGCTCTCGGCGGCTACGATGTCAGCGTCCCCGTGTTGGAGGACGTCGAGTTCTACTCACGAGCCATTCGCCGTTTCGGCGCCGTGTTTCTCGACCGTGTCACGCTGGAGTACCGCTTCCAGGGCGACTCTTTGATGCACGGGCAGAAGGACGACGCGCAGAACCTGGAAGCTTACCGCATCATGTACGACAACTATCGTTCGGCTTATGGTGCCCTGGATTTGTTCATGCTCAAGATTTTTTCACGAACTGTTTTGCGCTTCCTATGACCGCGCTCACCGTCGAACGCATCGAGTCGCTTGCGGGCTTCCGCGCCATCGAGCACGAGTGGCGCGCCTTCGAGGAGCGTTTGGTGCCCCTGCCGTTCGGCACCTTCGACTGGAACCTCGCGTGGTGGGAGCACATGCACGCTGCAAAACTAGGCGTCCGGGACCACCTCTTCATCCATACCTTCCGGAACCGCGAGCGGGAGCTCTGCGGCATCGCGCCAATGATGCGCACGCGGCGGCCCGGTGTTGGCCCCTTGTCTGTGCGTCAGTTGCAGTTCATTGGCGCCGATCCGAACATCACGGAAATTCGGGGAGTACTCGCGCCACCAGACACGATGACGGACGTGGTCAAGGTTTTGTGGGATCACCTCAGGGAGCACTCGGCCGACTGGGATTGGCTTCAGCTCTCGGGGCTGCCGGCCAGTGATGGTCTGAATCAGACGGTGGAGAACATCAAGTCCTCGCATTGGGTGCGAGATGTCTCGAACTTCTACTTAGAATTGCCGGCCACCTGGGCCGAGTTCAAGACCCAGCTGTCGCGAAACGTCAAAGAGTCACTCCGCAAGTGTTACAACGCACCGAAGCGGGACGGGGTGACTTTCGATTTCACGGTTCAGCAAAGCCCTTCAGAAGCAGGGCCGGCGCTTGACGTATTTTTCCGGTTACACGAGGCTCGTGCCAGCGCCACGGAAGGCGTCAAGCACGGCAACGTGTTCCGCACCCCACAGGCGCGGCAGTTTCTGATCGGCGTATGCCAACGTTTCGCGGCACGCGATGCGCTGCGTGTGTTTCAGTTGAAATTGGGGGATCGTGTCATCGCAACCCGCATCGGGTTCGTGTTGAGGGATTCCCTCTATTTGTACTATTCCGGCTATGACCCCGAGTACGGCAAATACAGCGTCATGACGACAACCGTCGCTGAGGCCATTCAGTACGCGATCGCTCAAGGTTTCGCCACCATCAATCTCTCCACTGGCAACGACATCTCCAAGCAGCGTTGGAGCCCACGCGAGTTGATTTATCGCGACGCGATGCTGTGGTCACCTTCCATGCGTGGCGCTGTCACCCGACACGCTTACGGTTTTGCCCGCGAACGCATTCAAGGTGGCTTGTCGCGCGTTCGCATCTTGGGAGCTTTCGGGCGGAGCGCTGGGTAATTCCCCGCTGGATGGAGGCCTCGAAGTGCTCTCGTCGGAGCGGAGCAAGCGCCGCATCGACGAGAAGATCCGCGAGCTGACTCCACGAACCTAGCTCACCGCAATTGGCCGACCGCGTGGTCGACCGACTCCGGCGGCGCACCGCCCTGCGCGAAGCGCTTCGCGTGGTGACGCCGCACGATCGAAAGCCCGAGGCTGAGGACCACGATCGGGACGGCCCAGAGGCGCGGGTCGAACGTGCGCATCCCGAGGCGCGGCGCGTTCACGACGATGAACGCGGTGAGCGTCGTGATGCACGACGTTCCCATCGCGCTCATGTGCGCGAGGAGACGGCCCTCTCGGGTCTTTCGATGTGTGAGCCAGGATCGCAGGTGCATCACGCCCTGGCCCACGCCGAGCGCGGCGAACAGGACGAAAAGCAGCCGCGCCTGGGAGACGCCGAAAGCCGCGAGGGCGACTCCACCGGCGACGAGTAGAAGCGAGGGGACGAGATCGACCGCGTTCTGCACGCTGTCTGCCCGCGTCTGCGGGCGCAGCGCGCGTGCGCCGAGGAGCGCGCTCTCGGCGGCGAAGAGACCGACGTAGACGAGGAAGATGCCCGCGCGCCAGGCGTGGGGGTGCGGGTCATAGACGATGATCCGACCCGCGCTCGCGACGCCGGTCAGCGCGACGATCCCCGCGGCGGTGACGTAGGCCCACCCGGCCCGGCGGTGCGTTCGCCCGCCTTTCCTGGTTACGAGCGGGATCCAAAAGACCAGGAGCGCCGCCGCTCCTGCGATGATGTGAATACCGAGCACGATGCGAAAGATGAGCGCCATGACGGTCATCCTGCGTTCTCCTGGGCGGTCCTACATGAGCCGCGTGTCCTAACGGCATGTCGATTGTTCATGTGACTTTCGGCCCATGGCACGAGCCGCGGCACGCTAGTACGCTCGGGGCGATGCGGCCGGCTCCTTCCGAACGACTTCTCGTCGGCGCGGGCTTCTTCGTGTCGGTGGCGGCGGGGCTGCCGCAGGTGCTGGCGTGGGCATCGGGTCGGGTGCCCTTCGATCGCCGCTCGCTCTCGTGGTGCGTGGCGTATGGGGTGTTCGCGATCGCGTTTCTGTTCGCGTCCGCCACTCCGCGGGCGCTGGCGGGTGTGCGTGGCGTGGCTGGTGCACGCGGCGTGCGTCGGCGCGCGACCGCGCTGGCGGTACAGAGCGTGGCGGCGCTGGCGGCGTTCGCGCTCGGCGACACCCGATTCGAGGGAGCGCTTCTCTGCGTTGTTGCGGGGGAAGCTCCGCTCTTGGTAGGGGAGAGGCGGGCGCTCGTCTGGCTGCTCGCCCAGTGGGTTGGGATGGTGGCGGTCAACCTCGCGGTCCCATCGCACGGACGACGGGGTCACCTGGCCGCGCTGGCGTATGCTGGCTTCCAGCTCTTTGCTTTCGGGGCGTCCCGCCTCGCCGTACGCGAATCCGTAGCGAGGGCGGAGCTTGCCCAGGTGCACGCCGAGCTCCTCGCAACGCAGGAGCTTTTGGCCGACAGTACCCGCACGGTCGAGCGGCTCCGGATCGCGCGTGAGCTCCACGACGCGCTCGGCCATCACTTGAGCGCGCTCAGCCTGCAGCTGGAGCTCGCGCGAAACCTGGTGGACGGGCGGGCGAAAGAACCGGTCGCCCAAGCGCACGCGGTGACCAAGACGCTCCTCGCCGAGCTCCGATCGGTCGTGAGCTCGATGCGCGAGGACGCGGGGTTCGACCTCGCGGGCGCGCTCCACACGCTGGTCGCCGGCATTCCGCACCCGCGGGTTCATCTGGAAGTGGAGCGCGATCTTCAGGTGGAGGCGGCGCTCGCGCACACGATCTTCCGCTGCGTCCAGGAAGCGCTCACCAACGCCGTTCGGCACGCCGGAGCGGAGAACGTCTATCTCACGATCGAGGCGAAGGGCGACACGGTCGCGGTGACGGCAAGGGATGACGGGCGAGGCGCGAGCGAAGTGCAGGTCGGGCACGGGCTCTCCGGTCTCTGCGAAAGGATCGAGGGCATGGGAGGGAAAGTCGAAATCGAGGCGCGACAAGGCGCGGGATTGACGCTGCGGGCGCTCCTTCCGACGCGGGCAGGGGCGGCATGATCGCGGTCGCGCTCGCGGATGATCAGACCCTCGTTCGCCAGGGCATCAAGAGCTTGCTCGATCTCACGCCCGACCTTCGCGTCGTCGCCGAAGCATCCGATGGATCCGAGGCTCTTCACATTCTGACGACGACGCGGGTCGACGTCGCACTCCTCGACGTTCGCATGCCGCAGCTGAGCGGCCTTGATGTTCTCGTCGCGCTCGCGCGAACGGCGTCGCCTCCGCCGTGCATCCTCCTCACCACGTTCGATGACGACGCGGTCGCGATTGAAGGGATTAAGCTTGGCGTGCGCGGCTTTCTACTCAAAGACGTATCGCTCGATCAGCTGGCGGACGCGGTTCGCACCGTCGCGGCGGGAGGGACGCTCTTCAGCCCCGCCGTCACCGAGCGGGTGGTGCGCGGGCTGGCCCGTCTCGGGGCGAACGTTCCCGCGTCGGCAGTACCGGTGGCGCTCACCAAGCGCGAGCTCGATGTGCTGGGCCTCATCGCCAGCGGACGAAGTAATCGGGAGATCGCCGATGCACTCGGCACCGCCGAAGCGACAGTGAAAAATCAGGCGTCGAGCATCTTCAATAAGCTCGGGGTGCGCGATCGGACCCGCGCGGTGCTGCGCGCGATTGAGTTGGGGGTGATTTGAAATCAGCGCCGTAACACCACTTCAGGGTGCGGGTCGAGGACTCCTATCCCTTCCGCTTGCTCTCCGACGGCTGGGCAGCGCGCTCTTCAAGGCGACACCTCGACCGCGAACTTCTTGACCCACGTCGTGCCGCTGCCCCCGGAGATTTCGTTACCGAACTCCACGGTAGCGATGTATTGCTCGGGGGCGATCAGCCCCTTCTTCAGCAGGTAGCGCAGCAAGTCATCGACCGGCACGGTACCAGCACGTATCGTCGTCGGAGTCTTGAACGAGAGCAGCCGCCAGCCGCCGGCTCCGTTGTCGCCGGCGTTGTCCTTTTGCCAGAGCTCGTAGGTGATGCCCCCCACTTCGGGTCGGTCGACAACCGTCCCTGCGGGGCGGGCTTCACCTGCGGCTTCCTGCCAAAACATGATCTCGGCGGTGATGAGCTTAGGATCGGGGGCGCCAGCGCTCGAACGGTGACTGATGATCCAAACCTCGGGCGCGAGGTTATAGCTACCATTGGCTTCCGTCTCGACGTCGTAGTGAATCTTGAGCCGCTGCATGTCGGAAAGCTTCATCGGGAAGCGCTGGTCCGACGACCTGCCACCCGTCCACGGTTTCCAGCCAAAGATGATCTCCGGGTAGGCGAAAACGGAGGTATCGGTACCCGGCCAAATCCACGACCAACCGTGCTGGGTTTCGGCGTCGTGGTCGCGTTCGAGCAGGCATTGCTGGTACGACGAATGCTCTTTCCCTGAGCCCCATTGGTTGTTTTCCCAAGTGTAGGGCTTGTTGTGGAACTGGGCACCGTTCCCGCACGTGGCCGAGACGCTGCGATCTTGAGCGCCCGGAACGCTAGCTTGGATCTTGCGTATGCAATCCAGCGACAGCAACGAAAGCGCGAGCGGCAACGCGCGAACGACGGTGGAGTGAGCCATGCTTAGGTCGTACTACAAGACTGGAACCGGTTCCAGTTTCGGCGCGCAGATTTTGCGCTGCCCCGAGGTGCATGGCTGGAGCGCGGGCGCCCCCATGCTAAAACTCTACCCAGGTCGAAAGGTGAACCTCGTTGCCCAACCAGGCTCGATCGTGGCCATTGCAAAAAAACGCGTCCCAGGGCCTTTGTTTGTCCTAGACGCCCAAGTGAACGACGGTATCCGAGGCCGTTACACTCGGAGGAGCCACAGGATCGAAGTCACGCCGCGTGGATAGTATTTGGATCCCTGCGCGATGCCCGCGACGCATTGGTCGCTCATTGCCCAATCCTTCGCGCCGAGTTGTTGCCAGCGTGCGTGCGCGGCGTGGCTTTGGGGCGAGGCGCGCACGCCAAACACGCGTTCAGCCACGAATTGGCAGAGGAAGATTTTGCTCAGCCAGCTGTTGTCAGAGGTGCTGGACAGCTTCCAGCCGCCGTCAGGAAACAGGCACAAATCCGGCTGCAGGACGCGATGCAGGTGTTTTTCGAGTGTGCGAATCAGCTCGCCAAAAGCACCTTCACGGCTCACGAGCTCGGGGCGCCCCCAAAATAGTGGAAACACCAAGCCTTCGATGGCGGGCAGGATGGCACTGGGGTGGCCGGCTTCGAACAGCGCGGGAATGAAGCCGAGCTCGGCTTGCCAAGCATTCACGATGCTGCGAGCCGCACGTTCGGCGCCCAAGCGCGCGGCGCTTGCCAGATCCTCCCGGGCGAGTCGTTCGAACGCGACGAATAGGCCGAGCCAAGAGGCAAAGCCTTTGGTCGCCATGTACAAGTTGCCGCGCGCTTGGCCGAGGCTCGGGTCGAGGCTGTCGTAGGTCGTGATCTCCCAGCCGCCCGCGCACCGGCTCGAATCGAGGTTCACGAGCCCATTGCGGCGTTGCGGCTCCGGATCATCGCGCTGCTGGAGCGAATGCAGACAAGCGCGAAACACGGGCGCACGTTGCTCGAGCCAGACTTGATCGTCGCTGGACGTCACGTAGTTGAGCGCGCTAAGCACCCAATTCATCAGTTGCTCCGCGGTCATGTAACTAAAGCAGCCGGCTAGCCCTGGCAGCTCGTAGCTCGATTGGCCAGGAGGGGTGAATTGCCCGGCGATACCCATGTCGTGCGTGAAGCTGAGCCCGCCCGGAAGCCCGACTCGTTCGGGCTCCGGTAGGAATTCCGCGAGGCGATGCGGATCGCGGGTGTGTGAGTGTCCGGCGCGCCGCGCACCGTTCGCCGGTCGCGCCAGTTCATCGCTGTACGAGTAGCGAGTGACGAATTGGTCGAGCACATTCCGCACCAACCACGGACTTTGCAGAAGCTCGTAGAACGATTGGTCAACGGCCAGATCGAAGGTGTTCATCATCGCGTACTCGCCCTCCAGCACGACCCAGAGCGGCTTGCCTTCGTGCTCGAGGAGCTGAGTATTGCCCCAATAGCTGCGCTCAGCGTGCGCGAGCAAGAAGCGTTGATGTTCGTCGAGTGCGCTGCGCCGCAGCGTTTCGTTTAGCTGCGCGGCCCCGGCAGCACGATACTCGAAATGCTCCAGGCCAGCCGCCAGCACCTGCTCCAGACCCGGGTAGAAGCGGGTGTAGAAGTAGCGGCAGTCCAGCCCGGTGGTGACGGCGCCCACGCGGCAGAAGCCGATTACGATGTCCAGATCACGCATTTCGCCAGCGGGGACCTCCAGCGTGAAGCCGCACGCGCGTCCAAGCAGGTGCGAGCGGCCATGCGCGAGGAAATCGAGCTCACTCCACTGTACCCAGCCTTCAAGGCCCGCTTGGTCATGGACGGCAAAGCCGATTTCGCGCCCCCAGCCGACCGCTTGAGCATTGGCAATGCCCTCGATGAAGCGACAGGGTTGCCCGGCATCGATCGCGAATACCAGGCGTTTCGCGACACGCTCTGAGCGATTGTCGAGGCGCAAACGAGCAGTGACCACGGGCAAAAGCGCGCTAGCAAGCTCGCTTTCGGACGCGTGGTCCGGGTCAGGCAGCGGAGCAACCGGCGTGTAGAGCGTGAAGCTAAAGTTCGGTGCGAGCCAAGTGTCGGTGCCGCGTTCGTACTCGCGCGTTACCGAGTCGAGCGCGTGTCGTCGCTTCGATTCAGGGGCGCCGGTGGGCGCAACGAAATCAGTGATCTCGGGCGCACCCGGACTACGAAAGAACGGCAACGCCCGCAGCTCACCCTGCTCATCAACATAGCCAACGACGAGGTCGAAACCGGCCGGCGTCACCCCCTCGATGGTGGGGCCGCCACCCGCACCGAAGCGACCGCAAGTGAAAGTAGCGTATGCACCCTGCGGCGAGTGATGGGCGTGAAAATCGATGGAGTGCATGAATCTTTGCGGAGGTGGATGAGGCAAGAAGCTTGCCCGCGGTCACCCTGGATTCTGCAACCGATTCCAGGTCGGCGCGAGAGAGCGTACGAGTCGTACTAGCCGTCGCGAGTGATGCCGGGCGCCCGCGGCGCAATTCTTCGACTTTGGTCGAATGGAACCGGCTCTGGGTGCTCGACGACAGAGCAACAGCAGTGCTCCACAAACCCGGACTTCAGTAGAACCCCACGTTCGCAATCGTGATGTCTGCGGTGCAGCCCGCGCTCAGTGCAGTGGCGCCGAGCTGCCACTGCATCGTGACCAGATTCGTCGCGTCCACACTCGCGACCGGCGTGCCGCCGGTTAAGCTCGTGAATGGCACGCGAATGCTGGTCGGGCTGACCGTCACTGCCGCGCCCGGTCCGGCGCAGCTGCTTTGGCACTGACCGCGCCCCGGGTCGTCCGTGGCACTCAAATCTTGGGCGAAGTAGAGTACGTAGCGCAGGCTGCAAGTTCCAAGGTCGCCGGACAGGTCGAATTGCAGGCCCGTGTAGGCAGAAGCGTCGATGCAGCTGTCACTCTTGAAGTACATGCCGAAACCGACATAGTTGTTGGCATTGCTGAGCGGCGTTGCCAGCCCGCCCTGCGCGCGCAAGCCAGTGCCGTCGGCGGTGACGCTGAGCATCGGCGCGGTTTGCGCGCTGCCGGCATATTCAAAGCTGGCCCATTCACTGTCTGCTGCGCCAAAACTGAGTCCGTCCGCAGTGACGCGCCCCTGTGTGGTGATGAGCGGAACGGCCGGCTTGACCTGACTGCATTGAGCGCCAGCGTCAGCCACTGCGGGCGGTGGTGCGCCGGCATCTACCTCTTCGGGCGGATGCACTCCCGGCATGAGCGCCACGGGACCACTAGCAGCGCTCTGTTCGGCAAAGCCGTAAGACGTGGCCGTCGCCGTTCCTTGGTCGGGAATGTCCACTGCAGCGATGGATAGCCCCGGAACCGTAAAGACCACGGACGCGGGCGCGGGCGAAAGATCGGTGACTTGGAACTCTAGAGCCTGCGAAGACGTCTGCCAATTGACCAGCATGAGCTGCGTGGTGTTGTCCGCCGCGTTCCTGGTTGGGTAGGCGTGCACGCCTTTCGGTGCAGACGTCAACGTGAGTAGGCTCGGCCCCGAGTGCGCCGCGAATAACTGATAGGCATAATATTGGGGACGCGGCGCGTGTGCCGGCGGCACACTAATCAAGCCGAACTTCCGGGAATCATCATCCGCGATGCTCCACAGGGCCGTGCTGCGCAGCGCCAGCTCCTGAGCCGCACCGAGGATGTCTACCGCCCACAGCGCGGAAGGCACCGTGCCTGCGACCGCAGGCGGGGGGCTCGCGGGCAATTCGTCGTAGTCGATGTTCATCTCCGTGAACGCCAGGGGCTTGTTAGCCTGCCCCGTCGCTTGCATGAGCCCGCGCACGTAGCTCACCGTACTCCTGAAGGCCGCTACATCGGCTTCAGCCGCAGCGAGCGTCGCCATCTTGGCGGCGAACGGATAGCGGTGGATGGCCACGATATCGAACAGCTCACCACAACTCTTCAGCACGGGGCTCAACCAATTGGCGCTCGCAGTGTATTGATACGCCAGATCGGGTCCCACGATCTGAATCGTTGGATCCACCTGCTTCATTGCGGCCGCGTACGCGCGGGCTGAAGTGCAGTAAGCCTCAGGCGTGTAACCGACGATGGCGGGGGCGGTGCTATCGCTCAGGCCTCCCTGCCGCGCGTACAAGTCGGGTTCGTTGCCGATCGAGAAATACTTGACGCCGTATTTCTTGGTCAGGTTCGCATAGCTGACCATCGCTGCGGCCGTGTCGGCCGTAGGCGGCTGGCCCGAGGTATCCGCCAGCAGGGGCACCTGAAGCAACGGCTGCGCACCGATAGCCCGCGCATAAGCCACCGCCCGGTCGAGCTCGGCGTCGTCGAACGGGTCGGGGGTATTCGCGTCGTTGTTGTAGCCGCCGACGCGCAGCAGGTCGAAACCGAGCGGCGCAATTTGCGCGTCCGTGCCACTCACGGGGTCGCCCCAGGTGGGCGTCCACATCCAATAATTGACCGAGCGCGTGGTCGTCACTGGGGTGCGTGTCTTGGCCGAAACGACCACCGCTTCGGTAGCGCCGGTCGCGCCGCCCGCGGCTTGCCCGGCGCTACCCGCGGGCCCGCTAGCGCCTGCGCCGCCGTTCGAGTTGCTCTGCCCAGCAGCGGCAGCGGCGGCGGCCCCGCCCGATCCTGAACTCTTGTGGCCCGCGTCGCAAGCGGTGGCGGCAAGGGACAAGGTAAGCAGCGCCAGGCTTCCCCCGTTGAGACCGGTGTGGCTAAAACTTCGCAGACAGTGGGGTACAAACACCGCCATTCCATACGCTCCAACGGTACGTCCGTCTTCGCATTGTGTGACCTAGGCCCCGGCCCGCGTGCAGATTTGGCGCGCGGCGCCGAGAACGGCAGCAACGCACGTGCTAAGGAAAGGGCGTGGCGGAGCCCAGGGCGCTGTTTCAAGAGCACTACCTGCTGCCGTCCACCGTGCATGGGGCCATTTGGCCGCTCTCGCGTGACTACCCGAAGCCGCGCCATTTTCACGCTCAGCTTGAGCTGCTCGTGCTCGTGCGCGGCCGCGCTCAAGTGCGCATCGGTCGTACGCTGCACACTGCGCACGCGGGGCAACTGGTTTGGCACCTTCCAGGCGTGGAGCACGTTTTGCTCGAAGCCTCGGCTGACTGCGACTTACGCGTACTTCACGTCGAGCCTGATTTGTGTGCCGCAGTCGGTCGTGAGCTCGCCCCATTCGCTTCTGCCACTTCCAGCGCGGCCACCCGCGTGGCTCCGCTCTTCGACTGGGCGCGAGCGCTCGGCGAGTTCGCGTCGGGGCGGCCGGTCGTTGAGCTCAAGCAGCAGGATCGCGATCTCCTGCTCGACCAGTGTGAGACCACCTGCGTGGACGGCGAGCTCGGCGCGAGCGACGTATCGGCACGCTTACGGGCGCTGCTGTCAACGGCCTTTCGCGCCACCATCAGCGATCACAACGACCAGCGCGCGCTGTCCTTGGTGGAACTTGCGTCCTGTTTGTTGCTCGAAAGTCCCGGCCTCGAGCGAGCAGCTGTCTGCCGTGCACTCGACGTGAGTGAGGGCTACTTGTCGCGCCGTTTCCAGGTGGAGCTGGGCGTTTCGTTCTCGGAACAGCGCGCTCGCTCGCGCATCTGCCATTTCGTCAGCCAAGTGGCGCGCAATCGCGCCAGCTATCTCGAGGCCGCACTCGAGTCAGGCTTCGGCAGCTACTCGCAGCTGCATCGCAGCTTTACACAAATCGTGTGTGCCAGCCCCCGGGCGTACTTTTCGCCTGCCGTTCGTAACCTTCGCGCCAATCAATTCACGTACCAGTGAGGCCCCTGGGGTTCAGCTTGAGGTGTTCGATGCTGACGGCGTGAGCCGTGGTGCGTATTCGGTGCGCTCTATCCGCCATGAAGTTGTTCCTTGTGACCGTCACGGCTACCGGCGTCTTGACCGTTAGGGGCAGCGGCGAGTTCGCGCGGCCGGTGCCCGCGGACCGCTTGCGCGCGAAAGCTTCACTCAGGCGGTCCAACTCCGGGGTCGCGTGCAGCGGTCGCGCTAACGCGAGCTCGCCCGGGATGCGCGCGTCTATTGCTGTTGTCCGGGCATGAGTTAGAGTTGTCGCTCGATCGCGCTCTCCCTTTGCGCGCCAGAAAGCATTCATGACACCTGCTCATTCGGTCGTTTCGGTCATTGCCCTGTTGTCGATAACGGGCATCGCTTGTTCGTCGGGTAGCTCGCCAGCTTCAACCGAAGGCAGCCAGGCGGGCTCGTCCGGCCAGGCCGAAACCGTGGGCGGCAGTACCCCGTCAGGTAGCGGCGGCAGTACCCCGTCAGGTAGCGGCGGTCGGTCCGGCACGGCCGGTGGCGGCGGAACGGGGCTGGGCGGTTCTGGGACCGGCGTCTCAGGCGGTGGTGGCAAAGCGGGCTCGGGTTCGGGCGGCGCCAGCGGCACCGGAGTAGGCGGCGGAGCGGGAACGGACGCGACGAAGAGCGGGGGCTGCGACAACCCCAAGAAGCTTCAGAACGGGACCATCGACATCACCTTCGGTGGCGCATCCCGTAAGTACATTCTGCGCGTGCCTGACGGCTACGACATCAGCCATGCCTATCGGCTAGTCTTCGCCTTCGCCGAGTCCGGGTCATCGGCAATGTCAGTGGTAAGCCGCAATTATTTTACGCTCGCGACCATGGACAGCAAAAATACCATCTTCGTCGCGCCGGATGCGGCAAACGGGGCCGGCTCATGGAGCAAGTCGGATGTCGATCTAACCGACGCCATCCTGACCCAGGTAGAAGACGGTCTCTGCATCGACAAGACCCGCATCTTCGCGACGGGGTTCAGCTTTGGCGGGGCCATGTCGCTCGCCCTCGCCTGCACGCGCGCGGACGTGTTCCGCGGTGTGGCGTTCTTCTCGGGAGCTGACCTCACCGGCTCGTGCACCGCGACTCTAACGAAGCCCATCGCCTATTACGCGTCGCAGGCGAGCCAGGACAGCACCGGCACACCCCTGCCGACCAGTGGGAAAGTGAAACAGGCGGACTTCGCTGCGGTCAACGGCTGCACGCCCGAGCCCAACGCCACAACCTTCCCAGCCACCGGTCAACCGCACACGTGTACTGACTACAAAGGCTGCTCCTCGGGTCACCCGACCAAATACTGCGTCTTCGACGGCCCGCACGGCTGGGAGCCCAAGGACCCCGGTCAAACGTCGAGCTGGGACGCCTCCGAGGCCTGGAAGTTCATCACCCAGTTCTGACCGTCACGGGTACAGCGCGGGCGCCGACGTGGTCGCCACGCCGGTCCTCGGCGGACTCCACAAACCACTATCGTATCGCCGCTTGAACGCGCGGATCAGCGATGTAGCCACCACAACCATGATGAAACCGCGATCGACGAGATGCTTACTTGCGCGCGACGATCTCGGTCATGCCTCGCGCGACCTCGACGTGTTCGATCGCAAAGCCGGCTTGGGCGAGCCAGGCGAGCGCGCGATCCTGCGCGAGGCGGAGCTTCGGGTACGAGGTCGTGGCGAGTCGCCATCCTGAGTCGCCTCGGACGTAAACGAGATCGTGCACCTCGACGTGCTCAGGCCCGTATTCGAGAAAGCAGGTGAAGATGCGGTCTTCGTCGGCGCGCACAGGAATGAACCGCGCGGGGCCGGCGAGCGGAACGCCGAGATCGCGATAGGTGATCACCAAGCGACCGCCGAGGGCGATACGCTGGTACGCGGCGCGGAAGAGCGCTTGGATCTCGCTCGGCGAATTCAAATGGGTGAGCGTGTCTCCCATGCAGACGATGAGCTCCGGCGCCTCTTCACCCCAGGCCTGCGTATCGAGGAGGTCGGCCTCGACGATCTCCACCGATGCTCCCTGAGCGCGCTCGAGGAGCTCGGTCAGGAGCTTGCGACTGAAGTCGACGGCTCGAACCCGGAAGCCGAGGTCAATGAGCGCCAAGGAATGACAGCCCGCTCCCGCGCCGAGGTCGAGAGCGAAGCCGCTGCCGTGCGGACTCACGCCTCGCGCACGAAGGCCCTCCGTCGCGCTCTTGCGACGCGCGTCGAAGTCTCCATAGATCCACGAATAGTGCTCCGCGAGCAGGGACTCATAGTGATCCAGCGTGCGTGTCATGCGCTTTCTCTCCGCCAAATTCGTTTCAGCGCGAACGATCGGCGCCCGCGCGAAACGCGCCTTGATATTCGGGGCGTCAGGGGCGAACCCAATAGCCTTGCATGAGCTCGGAGATCCACGCAGGCTGAACGACCTCGCCGCGCGGAGCGAATTCGCGGACCCAAGGTTTGATATCGAGGACAGGCGTCCCGTCGACGGCGTCGAGGCCTTCGACGAAGAGGCAGGATCCCTCGAGTCTGCGAACTCGGCAGATGGTCGAACCGATCTGGTTGGGCCGGTTCTTCGCGCGCTGGGCGAGGATACCGACTTTGGGCCAGTCGGGGTTGTTCCGAGGGTGACGCGCCGACGTCTCGATCTTCGCGCTGTCGACGCGGTCCATGTGGAAGAGCACCTCCACGTGGGAGAATTCCGCGAGGCCGAGGAGCGCGTCCTTCGCGAGAAACGCCGTGTCGATCTCGACGCGGGCCTCTTCGCGATCCCAGTCGTCGTCGGTCACGGTGCTGCGCGTGCTTCGTACGACGCCGATGGGCGTCATGATGATGGTGTTCATGGTGTCTCCAGGCCGTGGCGCCTCATACCAAAAAGACCGCGAGCGCGCGACGTCGCGTGCGGTCAGTGTCAAACCCGCCCCGTAACGCCTTCGAACTTCCGCCCGCACTTGCTCGGCGAGCTTCACCACATGCGCGTTCTTCGGGTCCTTCAGCCTCAGCCGGGGCTTGGGTTTTGCTGCCATGCGTCGCTCCTTGATCAGGTCGAGCGCGACGATGATCTTCGCCAGAGATCCCGTAGTGCGTTCAACGCGCCTCGTTGCACGAGTCCAGAGTCGGACACTTCCTTCGCGCGCTCCTCGCGATGCACGGCCAGGGAGAGGTAGACCAAAGCCGAGCGGGCCGTGTTCAACACGCGCAGTCTTTGCGCGTAGTTCGTCCTCCGTTGTTCGGTAAGCGCATTGCCAGTTTGACTTTCTCCAACTGAACACCGAATACCGACCGATCTAGAGTATCAAGCAGATTGAGTTTGCGGTCGACAAAGCCTGGTACAGCCAACTCCGTTGCCTCGTAGTATGGCCACCTGGCAGCCGCGTACTCCTGTTTCAACTGGTTGTAGAAGCCGTGGAAGGCTGTACAACCCCGCGATTCGGCAAGTACGGTCTGCGTCTTCACCCGGACAAGACACGGCTGTTGCGCTTTGCACCGCCGTCGTCAGGTCCACCGTCGTCAGAGACGGGAACGCAGCGAGGTCGCCGCTTCGACTTGCTAGGTTTCACGGTCTACTGCGGACGGTCGAGGAAAGGCCGCTGGGTCGTGATGTGGAAGACGGCGAGGGATCGCTTTCGTCGCAGTCTGCGTCGCGTTAGCCTTTGGTGTCAGGGTCATCGGCATGACACGATAAAAGAGTAGCATGTCGCGCCAAGTCGGAAGCTGCAGGGGCACTACGCCTACTACGGCGTGACCGGGAACTTCCGGGCCCTCTTGCAGTACTTCGACGAAGTGCGGCGCATCTGGAAGAAATGGTTGAGCCGCCGGAACAACGTCGGCGACGCCACGAATAACCTGCTCTTGAACTCGCTCATCAAGGCCAGCGTGCGCGATAAACTGGCCTGGACCGATGACTTCGGCCAAGGCCAAGGCACCGGCGAGCTGAGCGAGATACTGCCTAGCGCCTTGCCGCAGAGAGGGGCCCGAAAGCGTCCCTGTGAACGGCTGGACTTTCGCTGGCTGGCGAAGCTGCGGTGGCGAGCGCTAGCAGCTTTAGCCAAGAATATTGTCGTGTGTCTCGAATAGTAATTATCTTGCAGCCTTGATACTCCGCCATGTAGTTTCCGTGTTATTCTAGCGGCCTCCCGTCACTACTAGCCTTTGGCGAAACCGCTATGGGCACCTCGGCCCCACGTGCTTCGCCGGTCGCCCTGGCTGGCGTTTTTTTTGGAGATTTTTGATGAAGGTGCAATCTGCTTTCTTTGCTGTAGTTGCGGTGGGCGGAATGACTTTCGCCGCTTGCTCGTCAGTGTCTACTCCTGACCCGGTAGGTGGCAGTGGCAACGGGAGCGTCGGCACTAGCGGCACCGGAAATATGGCCGGCGCGACTGGAACTGCCGGCACCGGGCCGGTGACAGGTTCGTGCACCAACGTGGCCGCCTGCGGTGGCAGCTTGCCCGGGTCCTATACGGTCGGCACCTCGTGCCTGAAGTTGAGTGGGAGCTTGGACCTCGCGTCGGCGGGGCTGGATCCGCGCAGCTGCAGCAGCGCGACGGTCAGTGGCGACCTCACGGTGACTGGCAGCTTCACCGTCAACGCCAACGGCACTTACACCGACAACACCATGACCACCGGCAGCTCAAAGGTCGAGCTCGCCGCCGGGTGCTTGCTCATTTCCGGAACCACGATCAACTGCCAGGGCGCAGCCACCGCGGTCCAGGCTGGTGGGCTCGGGCTCGCGACCTGTACGGACGCCCCCGGTGGCGGATGCAGCTGTACGTCCACGGTCAATCAGATGGGCGGGCTCGGTACCCCTTGGCCGACACCTGCGACGAGTGGCAATGACATGCTCGCGGGTAACTCGTTCTCGTTGACGACTGATTCCGGCAACACCAACTATGACTACTGTGTGGCTGGAAGCGGCCTGACCATCACTCCGAAGTCCTCAACCCCGATGGTGATCACGGGTTCGATCTCTCTTCAGAAGCCGACGGACAGCGGCAGCGGCGGCAGCGGCGGCAGCAGCGGCGGCAGCAGCGGCGGCACTGGTGGAAGCCCCCCGACGGGCGGCACCGGCAACGGAGGCACCGGCGTCACCGCAGGTGCGGGCGGCGGCGCTACTGCCGGCGCGGGCGGCGGCGGTCCTGGATCGACAACGCGAACCGATGGTCCTTGCGACGTCTACGCCGCAGGCTCAGCGCCTTGCGTGGCCGCGTACAGCACGATTCGTGGCCTTTTGAAGTCGTACACCGGTCCGCTCTTCCAAATTCGAAGCGGTAGCTCCGCGACGAACACCGGCTCGGGGGGCAAGACCCAAGACATCTTGATGCTGCCGGACGGCTACGTCGATACCGCATCCATCGACGCGTTGTGCATGGGTACCGTCTGCACCGTGGCCAAGCTGTACGATCAATCCGGCAACAAGAATGATATGGGGCCGGCCAAGAAGGGCAACACGGCTGGTGGCGCCACCGGGGCCTTGGACGATTACGAGTCAAGCGCAACGAAGGGCCAAGTGACGGCTGGCGGCCACAAGGTTTACTCGCTCTACATGAACAAGCAGGAGGGTTACCGGGTGCAAGCGGTCGGCAACAAGATGCCGCTTGGCTCAGCTGCGCAGGGCCTTTATGAGATTGCCGACGGGACCCACTACGGCACCGCTTGCTGTTGGGACTTTGGCAACGTAACCACCGATCCGACGAAGTATGGCGTCATGAACACGATCTTCTTCGGCAAGGCGTTTTGGGGTAACGGCGCCGGTACCGGTCCCTGGATGATGGCCGATTTCGAGGGCGGCGTTTGGGCTGGCGGTGCCAAGGTGGGCGACCCCGGTTGGGGAGCGCTCAACGATGCCCATCCTTCGAATCCGGCGGATCCGGCGTTGGCGGTGCAGTTTGCGATGGGTGTCAGCAACACCTCGGCAGGCAAGTGGCAGCTTCGCGCCGCTGACGTGAAGACGGCGACGGCGTTGGCGACCGCCTACGATGGCAACCAGCCGGTCAAGGTCAACAACCTGGGCGGCATCGTCCTCGGTGTTGGCGGCGATAACAGCAACAACTCGTGGGGCACCTTTTACGAGGGCGCCATCGTCGCGGGAGCTCCGACGCTCGCCACCGACAACGCCGTGCTGAAGAACGTCCAGGCAGTGGGTTACACCAAATAAATCAACGGCACCGCGTCCCTTGAGGGATGCGGTGCCGCTGACTTGATTCGGAGCCACCCAGCGCTGCTCTTGCTGCGGGTGCCGCGTGAAGCCCGCCGACGCGGGCTAGCGCGCGCCATCAAGCTCGACCAACGATACTGGCACGACCAGATCGAGGTCCGCGGTGGTGCGCCAGCTCAACGGGATGTGTAGGCCCAGCGCCGCGGCGCCGATCAAGCACAGCGGGGTTCTCGGACACGCTGCTTGCACGGATCGCAGCGCCTCGAGCTGTGCGCGCTCAAGCGACCTCAAGCGAGCTCCTTTAGGAAGCGGCCACGCAGCTCCGCAGCGGCTTCGGCCATGCGCGGATCAGGTGAGCTCAAGAGCTCGGTGTAGACAAGCAGTGGATGCGCCAAGTGCGGGGCTGAGCCCTGATACGGCAGGAGGCCCGGCGTGTGGAGCACCGTCAACGGACCGTCGGGGGCGGCGATAGCGCGCAGCTGACGCGGGATGTCACGTGGAATACTGATATGATTATGTCGACCCGATGGCGTTTGGTCGGCCTAACCCCCAGCGAGGCGAGTTGATGCGGCGTTACTTGACGACGGTCGCGCAGCCGAGCGCAATGCCGACCGAGGCTTGATCCGTAGCTGCCTGAAACGTGCTGCACGTACTCGGACAGGCGATGATTTGGGTCGGGCTGCCGCTCTTCGGCGACACGTCGTAGTACCAGCCGCCGCTGGTTGCGTCGCAGGCGCTGGCGCTGGACACGTAGTACACGTACGAGGACTTGCCAGCGTTGGTGTATTGCACGTTGACCTGGCCGAAATCCAGCGTTTGCCCAGCGCCCGGTTGTGGGATCTGAAACTCACACCCCAAGTGCGAGCCGCGAATGGTGTCCAGCGCGCTCACGAACTGCGCGGTCACGTCCTTTTGCGTGTCCACGATGAACGCGGCTTTCGTACCGCCCTCTTGTGCAATTTGATTCAAGTTGTCGGGCGCGCCGTCCAGCACGTCTGCCTTGCCGAACACGCCGATCACGAAGGTGCTGATGCTGGGCGTGGCTGCCACTCCGGCTTTGGCCAACGCGGCCACGCCGTCAACGTCCGTTGGCATGCAGGCGGTGGGCAGGCCATCCGTCGCGAGCACCGTGACCACGCGGTGATCTGGGTGAGCTTTGGCCCAGGCGCTGGCTTGTTGCAGCGCGCCGCTGAGTGCGGCAGCGGTGGGAGTGCCCCCGTCCGGCGTTTTTGCGTCGATGGCAGCGATTAAGCCGGGAGCGGCATTCGGCAAGCTCGCGATTGGGCTGGCGGGCGTTGCATACACGGCCGCGTCGCAGCTTTCGGTGTTGATGCAGACGCTCGAGGTGACCGCCACACATTGACCGGTTCCGCCCTGGCCACACGTCCTACCGAGAGGGGCGCAGTTTTGATTTGGGTCGGTGGAGCATTGGCCGAGCGGAATGCAATTGCCGTTACCGAACTGATCGGCGCAGTCCGAATCTTTATCGCATGGCGACGAGTTGTTGTCGCACACCTTCAAGAAACACGGCGCGCTGTCACCGCAGTCTGCATTGCTGGTACAGGACGCGGGAAGCTTTGGATTGGTGAGGGGAAAGAACTGCAGGCCCACGCCCACGCCTGCCGACGACTTGTCTTGCAGGAAGGATTCGAGCGCTGCCGTCACCGCGGCCCATTTGGTCGTCTTGGCGGCGGTTTTATCCAGCATGGAGCCGGAGATATCCAGCATGAGATAGATGTCCAGCGGGATGGGTTGCGCGCTGGTGACGTGAGTCGCGCAAGCGTCCGTGATGGGGCCGTTCCCGGAGCTGCCGTTATTGCCGGCAGTGCCAGTGCCATTGATGTTGAGCCCGCCAGCGCTGCCCAGCACGCCTGGGCTACCGGCGCCATCCGTGCTCGTGCTGCCCGCATTGGCATTGGGTTCCACGGAGCTCGGATGCGAGCTAGAGCCGCACGCCGCGGTGATCCCGCTTGCGCACAAAAGTGAGGCAATCCCAACGGCAACTCGAGCGCGGCGCACCCCCAAATAGAGCACCAATAGTGTGAGTTGAGAAGCAGACTCAGACGCTTGAAACAAACATCAGCGCGCGCGCTCGGAAAGTTTCATCCGGCTGCGAAAATCTGGTGTGGCGAAATCGAGACCGAACGCTGTGAGCCGCGGCCACGAGCTGCAAGTACTGCGCGCGAGGCACTTCATACGCGCCCAGGGAAGCCAGGTGGGGCGTCAGGAATTGCACGTCAAACAGCGCGATTCCGGCCGCAAACAAAGCTTGGACCGCCGCGACGAGGCCGACCTTCGACGCATCGAGACTAGAACATCCAAACCTGAGGCATCCCCTCATACAAAGCCGAGTAGTTCGCGCGAGACCTCGTGATCGGCGACGATTTTCCGGAAGGCTTCCATCAAGGGGTGGAGTCGCTCCTCTCGCAGGTTTGGGACCGCGAGATACCAATAGCTGCCTTGCCGAAAGAGGGAGTGTGTACGTTTCTTGACCGTATTGGCCTTAAGTACATCGCCTGCGGTTGGTTTCAGTAGCTGACGGTGATCGCTGAGAGCGTCACGTTATCGATGTTGGTGTTGAAGGTTGGCCCTTTGAAGAATAGAAATTCGGCAGAATTTGTGGCAGTCAATGTGTAGTCCAGCGTGAAGCTGCCGGAGGGACGACCCGCGCCCATGTAGGTAGTCACCATATTGGAAAGTGTGGTTTGCGACCCGTCTACCAGCCAACTCCGAAGGCCGGCGGAGCCGTTGTTGGTTCCCGTGACGTGAACCACGACGCCCTGGCCGGTAGTGAATGCCTTGGGCAACGGGAACTGGAAATAAAGCTGGGCAACGACAGCCAGGGTGTGGCTCGCGCTGTTGTAGCTTCCAGCCGAGACGGGCTGGACCAGGGAGAGATCGATATTGTCGATCGTTGTTCCCTTTCCGCCGCCTGCGTTGCCGGCTGTGCCGCCATTGCCGCCGGTCGCTCCTCCGCCGCCGCTGATTGCTCCGCCCCCGCCAGTGGGTGACCCTCCAGCGTTGCCACTGCTTCCGCTGCCACCGCTAGCGCTTGCGCCCGCGTGGCCGCCGTTACCTCCACTGCCGCCGTTACCTCCACTGCCAGCGTTGCCGCCCGTCGCGTTGCCGCCCGTCGCGTTGCCGCCCGTCGTGCCGCTGCTATCCTGGCCACCGTCAGCTGTCCCGCCGCCGGCGCCTGCCGTTGTGCCGCCTGTGCTCGTACCGGCCGTCCCAGTAGAC
Source organism: Polyangiaceae bacterium (assembly GCA_039936055.1). GTDB lineage: Bacteria > Myxococcota_A > Polyangia > Polyangiales > Polyangiaceae > PMG-095. Next base: position 38,544 of record JBDTJC010000362.1, read on the forward strand.
CCTCCGTGCGCCGCCCCGGATGCCGCCGACCCGCTAGAGCCCGCGCTGTTCGATCCGTTCCCTCCCGCAGCCGGGTCGAGGGCGGCTTCCTTACCGACGGCACAAGCTGCCAGGACGCAACTACTCAGAACGAGAGTGCGCAAGATGAGACCACCGATTCGATTGTGCCTGACGATCATCTCTGTGCGTGCATCTCTGTGCGTGCGTTGGTCTGATTTGTTTGCGGCCCTTCGACGCCCTGAGGAACGAACGAAGTTCGCCCGAGCTTGAATTGTTTACCCATGTGATGTCCACCAATTAGATGCGAGCGCACCGAAACACTCGTGGGGTTGACCAATTACGTATTCGTTCACCGGGGGCAGCTGCGGAGAGGGAGGGATGGGGTTGCCCCCACCGTGCAGTGCTCGCCCTTCGGGCTGCGCGCTTCCAGCCTCCCCCAAATTCCGTGCTCGCAGCCGCGGCGGCTGCTGCGCGCGGAATGGGGGAGGCCGTCGCTTGGCTCGAAGTGTCATGCTCGATAACTCTTGAGAGTTACTCGAGTCACGCTGGTCGTCGGCGCGCAGCGCCGACGGGTGCCAGCGCCTCACATCGGCGGACAGTGAGGGGGCAGGGGCGGAGAGGGAGGGATTCGAACCCTCGGGCAGCGTTGGCAATATCCTTAAGCGGCACGCGATCTTGCACGCCGGCGCCCCGAAATTTGGCTCGAAATGGTTCGGATCGCTCTCTCCGCTGGTACCCGTGAGTCGACGCCAGTCGAGTGGAGTTGGGCAGAGTTTGGGCAGTGGGT
>JBDTJC010000363.1:0-2563 GCA_039936055.1 Polyangiaceae bacterium
CCTGTCGCAAGCTCGGCAAGCGCATGTGCATGGAGAGCGAATACAACTTCGCGTGCGAGGGCGAGAACATGCAGCCGTACCCGTACGGCTTCACCCGCGACGCCACCGCCTGCAACGCCGATCGCGACGACGTCGTCAGCCCACAGGGAACCCTTCGCGATCTGCGCGCGCCGAGCGGCTCCTACGAGCGCTGCGTTAGCCCCTTCGGCGTCGCCGATCTCGCTGGCAACCTCGAGGAGTTCGTGACCATCGACCGCAGCACCCCTGCGCGCCCGGCGATGAAGGGCTCCTACTGGCAACCCGGCCGCAACTTCTGCCGCGCCGCCCAGACCGCCCACGACATGTACTACAACGGCACCGAAACCGGCTTCCGCTGCTGCAGCGACACCCACTGAGTCGCCGTTCGCCTGCGAACGCCCAACGCGCCGTAGATTCCGTGCCCTGAGTCGGGCGCTCCCAATCCCGCCTCGCACCCCGCATCGCGCACCATTCCGCGCGCGCCGCCGGCCCTTGTGCGCGATTTCGGCGGGAGTCGGCGCGCGCGACGCGAAGCGTCGCGATCAAAGTCACCGATGTTACTTTGATCGCTGCCCCGCGCGGGGCTTCGGACAGAAAATCGCGAAGAACCGAACAGAACCGCGTGCTCCGGTTCGATCAAAGTCACTGATGTTACGTTGATCGTGGTATCGCGCGGTGTGCGCGGCGCGCGGTGGCCTGCCCGCGGTCGGGGCGTTTCGGTGGCACACGCGGCTTGCTCGGGAGCGCATCCCGCGACGCCGAAGGCTGGGACCTTGCTCGCGGAAGAGCCGGATGGTGGAAATCTCCTAGTCCGGATCCGAGGAGGGGCCCGGCAGGAAACGCCCGGGCCTACTCGGCAGCCGAGAAGGCTGACCGCGCGTGCTTGCGACTCTGCTCTAGGGGAAGAGGCCAGGGGTGGAGAGGCCGCTGAGCTCTTCGACGCCGAGCATGAGGTTGAGGTTTTGGAGGGCTTGGCCGGCGCCGCCTTTGACGAGGTTGTCGAGCGCGCCGAAGACGGTGATGCAGCGGGTGTCGGCTTCGATCGGGCCAAGCGTGACGCCGACTTCGGCGCGGTTGGAACCGAGCACGGCGACGACTTCGGGCAGCCGCGCTTCGGGAACGATCACACAGGGTTCGTTTCCATACGTACGGGCGGGTAGCGCGCGAAGTTCTTCTTCGCTCACCGAGGCGGCGACGCGGAAGAAGGCGGTGGCGAAGATGCCGCGCGTGAGCGGCGCGGAGACGGGGACGAACTGGAGGGAGAGCTCGCGCGCGCCGGCGGAGCGGAGTGTCTCGAGGATTTCCGGGGTGTGCGCGTGTTCGAGCGGCTTGTAGGTGCGCAGGTTGTGCGCGCGGACGGGGTGATGCGTAGTCGGGCTTGGGCTCGCGCCGGCACCGCTGGACCCGGTGATGCCGACGACTTGCACCGCACCGCGCAGCAGGCCGGCTTTGGCGAAGGGCAGCAACATCAGCTCAATCGTGGTCGCGAAGCAGCCCGCAGACGCGACGTAACGTGCGCTCCGAATGTGCTCGCGATTCAGCTCCGGCAAGCCGTACACGAACTCGGGCAAGAGTTCGGGGCGTGGGTGCGGGGCGCCGTAATAGCGCGCGTAATCCGCCGGATTCTGGACGCGGAACGCGCCGGACATATCCACGATGCGCGTGTCGGTACCAGCAACGGCATCGACCACCTCCGCGCTCGCGCCGTGCGGCAAGCCCATGATCACCGCATCCACTCCGCGCGCCGCCTCCGCATGCGGCGGATTCTCGAAGCGCAGTTTCGTCAGCCCCTCGAGGTGCGGATGCGCCGTCGAAACGAGCTGCCCCACGAGGTCGTTCGCGCACACGCGCACGACCTCGAGACTCGGATGATCGATCAGGCGCCGCAACAGTTCAGCCCCTGCGAAGCCGGAAGCTCCAAGGACCGCGACTTTGGCTTTCATGCCTAAATTGTAGCACTGGCCGGGTTTGGGGGTGTGAGCGCCTGAGTCGAGATTTTCTGCGTCGGATCGGCTGCAAAGCTAGGCCGCTATCGCGACCGGCGAAACAGCAGTGCGCCTGTTCGGTCAGCTCTCGTACCCGCCTCTCATTCGCAGATCGTGATCTGATCGTGCCAAGACCCCTTGGGTTTTGGTATTTCCGGGCAGGCCGCGCGCGGCGTCCTCGGGGGAAGCTGCGCACAATGTCACGGCGCTCCTCGAGACCTACTCACTCAGCTTCGTCGGAATCCACAAAGTCCGAATAGTAGTAGCAGTCCCCTGACGCGTGTAACCCGCGAGCCCGTACAGCACGTTCCACCAGTGGCCGTTGGGCGTTTCGCCGTAGGAGAAGGCGGGGAAGATGTGGACCTCCCAGTCGAGGCCGTTCTTCAGTTTCTTCTCGTGGTAGTAGACGTTTCCCACGAGTTCGGTGACTTCACGTTCGTCACTGAAGCGCCAGAACACGGGGAACGCGACGGTCGTGCGCGCCTTCGGGCTGGCGAAGTCCCAGAAGATGGGCGCGAGTACGAAGTGGGTATCGAGCACATTGCGGCCCACGTACAGGA
>JBDTJC010000364.1:0-3580 GCA_039936055.1 Polyangiaceae bacterium
GAGCTGGATCCGTTCTTTCGGGAGTTCATCGTCTTAGAACTTCCGATGTTCCCGAGGCGTTCCGACTTGCCTTCGTCTGAAGGTCCCGCTATCGGTTCGCCCCCCGCGGATCCCGGCGAGCAAGAGCCCGTCCTAGATCCCCGATTACAACCTTTGGCGGCGCTTCGCAGCCGCATGCGTGAAAGCAAAGAGTAAGGAGTCGCCTCGTGGCCGTACCGAAGCGCCGTTTGAGCAGCAGCAAGCGTGACATGCGTCGCGCTAATCACGACAAAGTCAGTGCCCCCAATGTGGTGCCCTGCCAAAATTGTTCCGCCCCGACCGTGTCGCACCGGGTTTGTCCGTCGTGCGGCTTCTACAATGGTCGCGCAGTTCTGAAGACCGATCCGTCGTCGGACAAGAGCTGAGCCAGCACGCCTCGGCCGCGGCGGTCTCGCCTGACGCGGCCGTTACGTCCGTCCTATTCGAACCCAGGCCCCGCGTACGCGCTTTCGCAGTGCGCGCGGCGGAGCTTTGTCCGCGGCCAGGCCGGGGAAGCCGACTGGTTCTACCATTTTGCGTGACGGGCTTCGGCTGCGATCGTACGAGACACCATGGCGTCTGAGCAGGGCCCTCAAAGTCGAATCCTGGGCATCGGGGCGTACGCGCCAGAGCGCGTGCTCACCAATCGGGATCTCGAGAAGCTGGTCGACACCTCGGATGAGTGGATCTCCGAGCGCACCGGCATCAAGCAGCGCCACATCGCGCGTGAAGACGAGACGGCCAGCGATATGGCGCTCGCCGCCTCACGCCGCGCACTCGAGATGGCCGGGCTGACGCCGGCAGATCTCGACATGATCATCGTAGGTACCATCAGCGGTGACGTGCCGATGCCCGCCTGCGCGGCGTACCTGCAGCGCAAGCTCGGCGCAGGACCGATCCCGTCGTTCGACGTATCCGCGGCTTGCGCAGGCTTCTTGTACGCAATGTCGATTGCGGATCAGTTCATCCGCAGCGGCACGCATAAGCACATCCTGATTGTCGGGGTGGAGCTGCTTAGCCGTCTCGTCGATTGGGAAGATCGCACGACCTGTGTGCTGTTCGGTGACGGCGCTGGCGCGGGAGTGATCGGCCCAGCCGTCGGCGATGGCCGCGGCATCATCACGACGCGGCTGTACACGGACGCTTCGCTCACGGAATCCCTGTGTATTCCGGCGGGCGGCAGCCGAGAGCGCGTCAGCGCGGAGGCTCTGCAAGCCAAGCGCGACAAAGTGCAGATGATCGGCAAGGACATCTTCAAAGCCGCCGTCAAGAACATGAGCCAAGCGTCCCGCGCCGCGTTAGACGCCGCGGGCATGCCGGCGGACAGCGTGCGCTGGGTCGTGCCGCACCAAGCCAACCTGCGCATCATCAGTCAGATCGCAGAGCGGCTGGACATCTCGCTCGATCGCTTCGTCATCAACATCGAGCGCTACGGCAATACCTCGAGCGCCTCGATTCCGATCGCGCTCGACGAGGCGATCCGTGACGGCCGCATCAAGCCCGGGGATACAGTGCTGATGTGCGCGCTTGGCGCTGGCGTGTCTTGGGGCAGCGCCCTCGTTCGAATGTGAGACGCGGCACGGTGCGCGTCACTCCGCCGTTTCGCCAGAGTGGGGCCCTTCACACCGCCGCCCAGACCGTGTAAGCCCCCGCGCGTGAAAACCGCGTGGCTCTTTCCAGGTCAAGGTACGCAGGAAGTCGGCATGGGCCGAGCGCTCGTGGGCGCGTCGCCGGAAGCAGCTCGAATCTTCGAGCTGGCAGATGCGGCGTTAGGCTTCTCGATTCGCCAGCTGTGCTTCGAGGGCCCGCTCGAAGAGCTGACGCTCACCAAGCACGCGCAACCGGCGATCGTTGCCGCGAGCATCGCGACGCTCGCCGCCGTGCGCGCCGCGCACCCGAACCTGCCCACGCCTGAGTTCGCAGCTGGCCACTCCCTCGGTGAGTACAGCGCGCTCGTCGCTGCCGGCGCCCTGACCCTGGAAGACGCGGTGCGCGTTGTTCACTTGCGCGGCCAGGCAATGCAAGACGCTGTGCCCGAAGGCGAAGGCGGCATGGCAGCGATCATCGGCGGCGATCGAGCCGCGGTAGAAGCGCTGTGCGCCGAAGCCGCAGAGGGGGACGTCGTTTCACCGGCGAACTTCAACGCACCCGGCCAGATCGTGATCTCGGGTCACAAGCGCGCGGTGGACCGCGCCGCGGCGCTCGCCGTCTCGAAAAAGCTGAAGGCGATTCCGCTCAAAGTGAGCGCACCGTTCCACTGCGCGCTCATGGCGCCCGCGGCCCGCGCAGTCGAAGCGGCCTTGGCCAAGCTCACGCTGCAGGCGCCGCGTTTCCCGGTCATCGCCAACGTGAACGCGCAGCCCAACGTCAGCCCGGAGCAAGCCAAGGCCTTGCTCGTGCGCCAGATCGACGGCCCCGTGCAGTGGGAGCAGACCATCAGCCGCATGGCAGAAGCCGGCATCACCCACGCGCTTGAGATCGGGCCGGGTAAAGTTTTGGCCGGCCTGGTCAAGCGCATCGACAAGCGCATCAGCGTGCTTTCCGTGGGGGACCCGGACAGCATCGCCAAAATTCCGGAGTTTTTGGCCAAAATTTGACGCGGCGCGCCGCTAGGGCCGCAAACTGAAGGCGACCCGCGCGGCCCAGCCGCAGTGCGAAACCAATTTCCCGCTTTAACGTCGGCAGCTCCGTGCTAGACACGGCGCCCGAGCCAGCAAATAGGCTCTTTAGCAACGTCCAACCATGTTCGATCTCAGCGGTAAAGTAGCACTGGTCACAGGCGGCTCGCGAGGCATCGGCCGAGCGGCTTCCGAGGCGCTCGCCAAGCAAGGCGCGCACGTGGTGATCAACTACGTCAGCAACGAAGGCGCTGCGCGCGAAGTCGCCGCGGGCATCGAACGCGCCGGTGGCAAAGCCGAGATCCTCCAGTTCGACGTGGCCAACGGTGAAGCCGCCGAAAAGGCCATCACTGAAGTCGCCAAGCGCCTCGGCCGTTTAGACATCTTGGTCGCCAGCGCGGGCGTCGCGATCGACGGCCTCCTGCTCCGCCTCAAGGACGAAGACTTCGATCGCATCTTGGCGATCAACGTCAAAGGCGCCGTGTACTGCGCGCGCGCTGCCATCCGCACCATGATGCGCGCCAAGGTCGGCCGCATCGTCTTCTTGTCCAGCGTCGTGGGCGAGATGGGCAACGCCGGTCAGGTGAGCTACGCCGCTTCCAAAGCCGCGCTGCTGGGCGTCACCAAGACGCTGGCGCGTGAGTACGCTTCGCGCGGCATCACGGTGAACGCGGTCACCCCCGGCTTCATCGACACGGACATGACCAGCGGGCTCACGGACGAGCAAAAGAGCTCGATGCTCACCGCCGTGCCACTCGGTCGCACGGGCACTGCCTTGGAAATCGCCGCCGCCATCACCTACTTGGTGTCGGACGAAGCCGGCTACATCACCGGCCAGGCGCTGCGCGTCAACGGCGGGATGTACATGTAATTTTGGGGGTTTTTCCCCCGGTATGACAGAAACACGTGTGAACGGGATCGCCCCTGGTGTACAGGCGCCCGTG
>JBDTJC010000365.1:0-5354 GCA_039936055.1 Polyangiaceae bacterium
CATCGCGGCGTGGCTCCGCCTAGGCGCGCGCCCCGACGGACATCAAGCCACGCGCCCGCTGCCCGCCACCGCGAAGGACATCAACCTCTCGGCGCACGACCCCATCATCCAACCGGCGCGCGCACAGTGGCAAAGGAAGCGGAAAGGCGAAGGCACCGCTGTATCAGCGCCGTGCGTGCCGATCGCCTGAAGTATGCTCGCCACCCGGTAGAGGTAGCTGCGCGAGGCTTCGGGCTGTCACTCTTGTTCGAGTTCGAGCGCCAGGAATTCCGACGGGTTCGCCCAACCGGTCCTGAGCAAGCGCGCGCTGCAAGTTGAGGGATTCCGGTATTTTGATGCTGCGGTTGGACCCACGTGCATCACTGACTCAATCTATCGACCTGCAACAACAGCAGCCGCCCCACTTCCCACGCGGGATGACTCGCCAACCGCTCACCACAAAGCGCGCGAGCCTCAGCATCGGCTGCCCTCGGTAATTTCCGTTGCGCCGCTGCAAGCAGGAGTTCGGCCGCCACGGCTACGCCGTCTTTGGGATCTGAACGGTCCATTACGCTCTGTACAACCTGGCGAGCACTCGCTGGACTGTCGCCCCACCACATCTCGTCCGCGCGCATCCACCGCAGCATGGAACAGAAGATCAAAGGGTCGTAGTACGAGCGCGCAATCGCCGGCATCTCGAACACGATTCGTTCTGGTGCCTGTCGAGACTCTTCTCGGCGCGTGTGAATAGCTGATCCTACCGAAAGAAACGTTGCACGCGCTCCGAGTCGATTGCCGAAAATCGAGTGAGAGGACAACGTCGTCGCGGAATTCGTGCCCCACAAAAGCCCGGTAGAACTGTTGTTCGGCGGTGACCCCTGGCAAATCAACATTCTGTCCTCCAAGAATTCGACTGCGTGGGGAGATAGTGCGTCAGTGTTCACGCCTGCGAGTGTGGCGGCTTCATCCCTCAGCGGAGACCAATCTGGGAGCAAGCTAAACCATGGTGCGAGTAAGCGAAATGCGAACGAGTTCCGCAGCGTGTCCCAGGCCCGCAGTCGTGACGGCCTTGCGTGAAAGGCCACGCCAAAAAGTTCGTATGCAGCGTCACGCCGAAGGGTCTGCACTCTTACCAAAAGTTGCTGAAGGGTCGTTCCGGTTACTGTCCCTATCGTCGCAATCAGGATTTTGCTGGCGCCCCGAACTGCGGCTTCGGTCTCTGGTGACCAGTCAAGGGAAGGCGAAACGGACACATGCGGAGGTCTCGCTCCGAAACCTCCAGAGGCAGCGGACCAAAATTCCTCAAAACCGGTACGGTTCACGTCACACTCGGGGATGAGCGCCAAGTCGAACCCACTCCAGTCAAAATTGGCTGGATGGCGAGGGTCACCTCTGGCTCCGATTGGATCTATTGCATCGATCACCCGCGCGGCGGCGCGTCGACCCAGTTCGGCGGGCACTGCGGCCAGAACGGCCGACAGATCGACCTTGACCGCCATTCGCTCACTGGCTGGTCGGAAGGGGCGGACGTGAAAATCGGGCTCCGCCTCGAACAGGATCGCGCCGGCAAAGTCGCATTGTTCCCAGAGAAGCCGGTTGGAGCGCGGGCTCGCAACTGCGGGCATCTCACGACGCACCAGGGTCGGAAAGACGGCGTCAAACGTTCTGATATCAATGGGGACGATCGTCGATCTCGCCGGGTCAAGGCACGCCTCGCACGAGTCGCTTTGCCAAGAAGCGGGAGTGCCCGCTTTGTCGGGCAACGAGACGAACCGATGGACACCGAGTTCCTTCGTTCCTGAGGCATTCGAGCCAAGCAGTTCCACTACGCTCACGATATCCATGCGCGTAAGACTTGCCCCGAGACGACCGGAAGCGGCGAGAAGATCGCGGAGAAAGCCGGAGGAAGTTACGGAAATCAAGCAAAGTAGCCGGCGCTTCTCCGAACCCAAAGCGCTGTCGATCGCTCCGACCACGTCAATCATCGTGTGCGGGTATTGATCGAGCGCCGCAAAGCCATCAATTTCTCGCCCGTGAGAAGCTAGTCTAAGTCGTAGCGCCAGAATGACCGGTGTCAGTGTGCCCGTGTCCACGAGAACCGCCGTATCGTCGAATACGAAAGGCAAGAGCCAGTCAGCAAGGACCTCTGCATCCCGCGGCTCGCGTAACGCGTTCGCGAGGCGAATGAACCGCGGCGCGTGCGCCCCCGAAGGCAGCACGAAGTGGAAGGTGGTCGGCTCCCAAATGGCTTGGCCCCAGTCAAGGAGGCTTAGGACTTCCGCGGCTCGACACCGTTCGACGAGTTCACTCGAGGGCTCCGCGGACGTCGGCGTCTCGGCGTCACACACAGTGGCCTGCCCCGGCATGTTGTGCAGCCAGTGCACCGCGGCTTGGGCACCGCGGCCTTCTAGGATTCGATGGACTACTCCGTACCTCTCCGAGCTTCGGAAGACGATGTGCCGTGCTCCTGCAAGGTATTCCGCCGGAATTTCCCGAAGACTCATTATGTCCGCGCCGGGCTCAATATCAACAAAGAGAAGCCCGTTCGGCCGTCCTGGCACCCGACCCAGTCGAGTTCGACCGGTGCGGATCAGACGCGCATATCCGTCGAGCAACTCATCCCTCCCGAACACTATTGAGAGCAGGCGCCGACAAGCTTGCGGTTACGATCGTGCCGCTAAGGGACCCGACGCCGAGACTGCTTGTCCGAATGTCCGTGTCGCCACCTTCCAAGGAATGCCCGTTGGCGATTGCATATAGACGGGCGTTTTTTTGCGAGCGGACTCGATCCCAGATCTGAGGAAGACCGAACCCCCGAGCGCGCGACGTCCCGATCATTTCACCCCGAAAAATCGACGCCAACAATGCGCCTCCAGACGGCGAGATTCGGAAATTCATCCGGCGATGAGCCGACACAAGGATACCCATTCCGGTATCGAGAACGGTGATATGAATCCTGTCTCGCACCTCGGGATCATTCCCTCGAGCGAGAGTTACAAGCACCAAGGATCGCAAAGCGCGGAGATCGTCGGTCAGCGCTGCGTGGTGACGGACGTTCGACAGCAGCTCGTCGACAATCATGCCAACATCCGCCAAAAATGCGCGATTGGCGCTTATTCGTGGCGGAAGGAACTGAGCGAGCCATGGTTGGACTACGTTGCTGACGCCAGCGGCCCCGTTCAGCGGCCCAACTAAGTGAGGATTCACGAATGCCGCGTACTCGCCTTTTCGAAAGGTAGTCGGTTCGACATGCTTGTCGTCGTCGAAAAGGGCCCGCTGGCTGTGGCTCCCCCTCGTCCAAGGTTTGCGCCAAGGGTCAAGTGCCGCGTCAAACCCGATCGGTGCAGTTACTTCACGTTCGATGTGGCCCGCGAGGAAGAACAATAGCCCGCTTTGCGCAAGTACCGATTGCCAGTTGTATTTCGGCGCTGTGAATACAACTTTGGCGGCCCTTGCCGAATTGAACAGCTCTTGGGTCAAGAGGGGACCCGCAACACGGTCTATGCCTCTAACGGACCCGAGGTCGAGTATTACGATTCCCTTACGCGCCGCTTTGCGCACCGGTTCCATGACGCTCACCACGTCCTGGAAGTGCACTTGCCCCCGAAGCTGGATCGTCTCGGAATTCAGTTTCGAAAAACAACGCTAGCCGCTTCGATGAAGCGCGGCAACTCCGTCGATCCAAGGACTTGCGCAGTGACGTGTCTGAAAGTCCCACCACCCACTCCAAGCACAGGCGGGAGCAAACATGCCGAAACAACTGGCTCCTTGGTCGCCGCCGCCGGCCGAACAGCACGCACCACGGTGGCCGTCTCGACGCTTGCCTGCTCGCGCGCTCGTCGTCGCCTTTCCTACCCCGGAACAGGCGACCGCCTCGGCGCGGAACTCCGGTGTGGTCGGTGTATCGTGCCCCTTCGTTTTTTAGCTGTTGCTGGGCGCCGCAGGCGCCGCGCTGCCGATCGCTGGTCTGCTGGTCTCTTGATTTATTCATCTCCAGTAAGAGGGACTTCGAAGCGCCGATCTACCCGTTGGGTCTGACCCAACATTTGGGGCAGCGATCAGAGCCTTGCTGCGACTGCGCAGGAGTCGAAAAGCAGCTCACCGACTGTTAATGGGGCACCGTGAGCTCGAAGGTGCCCGCGGACAGAGCTCGCGGCGCACTTTCGCCAGGGCTGGGCGGAGCCAGCGACACCAAAGCAGCTCAAGCGCCGCGCTACTCGGGAGGAGGGCGCGCTGGCGCAGAGGGACACGACGTAGACCGCTCTGAGGGCACGTCCGCCGCGGCGCGCGCTTGCCAACGCTCGGTCAGTGCTCTCGTCTTGCCGATAGTGCCAGCGAGCTCGGGGTCGAGCGGCGGCGCCGGCGTTCGAACCGGTTCAACGATGGCTCGCACCGACACATATCGCGGCGCCGTGCGCGTTTGCAGCTCGCCGGCCCCGCGAGACGCGCGCGCTTGCTCCTGTCGCTTGACACGTTGCTCGCGGCGGCTGAACGGGTTCTTTTGCTCAATGGCTCGCCAGTTGAACGTTTTTACCGTCGTGCCACGCGAACTTGCCCACTTGGCCTTGAGGCTAGGGATCTTGCCGCCAACAAACACCCGCTCGCTAGTGATGAGCCCAGCGTCGCGCAATTGGCGCCGCGCGCGCGCTATCGATTCCGGGTGATAGCGGCGCCCGTCGGGGCGCCTGAGCTCCTCGCTGAGCCGCGTGTCGGTTTGCCAGCAAATGTTCCCGAAGCTTGCGACGTGACCACCCACGAGCGAAGCCAGCCGTGGCCAACCGCGGCGGGCAAGTTCACCCGTTGCGATCCGCGCGGCGTGCGGGTGGCTCCCGGGCGCACTCAACGGAATACCTCGGAACGTGTCGACTCACAGCCGCTAACGTCAGAGTGGACGCAACCGTCGTGCTCTCGTAAACTCACGAGAACCCTCCCCTGGTCGCGTCAGTGGGGTGGCGAGCAGAAACCTCGAAGTTGTCGCTTCGGGGTTTCCGCGTTTCTGGGGATCGCGCAGCGGACTAGCCACTCGCGTCCTCCGACTTGGATGCGAGCGCGGCTGCGCTATCGGCGCTCGCCTGCGCGTCGAGAACTCGCGCAGCGAGGTCCGTAGCCCGGGCAATTTGATGCTCGCCGCCGGCCAAGACCTCGACCGCAAGGCCGACGCCAGCGGCGTCAATAACGGCCTCTGCGAGGGCAGCAGCTAAGTCGCCGCAGGGCGCGCCGAGCGCGCAGGCTTTTAGGAAGAGTTCAGCGAGTACCCGGGGCGCTTCGGCTCCGGTCCACGCTTGGTCCACGTGCGGGTCGCGCTGATCGCGAGACCCGCATGTTTTCTGCGGAGCCGATTTCGAGACTTGAACTCGAGACCTGCGGTTTACGAA
>JBDTJC010000366.1:0-4076 GCA_039936055.1 Polyangiaceae bacterium
GTGCTGCTGCTGATGACCGACGGTCAGCCGAACATGGATCTGCGTGGGCACTGCTCGGGCAGTGATTGCCCGTTCCAGCTCCCCGAAGACATCGCGGCCGATCTGCTGCTCGGCACCGGTCACCAGCCGGTCAAGACGTACGTGGTCGGCTTCGCGCTGAACACGCTGACGGTCAACGCTCAGCCGGTCGACTGTTCCGCGCTCACCGCGGCGGACTTGAACGCGACACCGGGCGCACTATGCGCGTCGAACCCGGACAACGCCGCGCTACAAGCGTGTTGCAACCTGGCGCGCATCGCCCTCGCTGGCGATACCGCGAGCACGCGGCACGCTTTCTTCGCCGACGACCGCGACGAGCTGCGCAGCGACATTTCGACCATTCTCGGGCAACAGTTCCCCACCACCAGCCGCACCCAGGCGACCTTCTCCGCGACAGCCGGCTCCACCACGACATCCGATTTCGCTGCGTCGTACCGTTTTTTCAGTGACTTTTCGCCGGTGCTCTTCCAAACCTGGAACGGTGACGTCACGCGCGAGCGCTGGACCTGCAATGACAGTCATCAACCCAGCCGCGTCGAGCCGGACCCGACGAAGGGCGACTCCTTTGCCGCCAACCTGAACTCGGGCGCGGGCCGGGCCCGCACGTTCTATACGATCCAAGCTACGGACACGGGCAGCGGCGTTTTCTCTGATCGCACGATCCGCCCCAACCTAGCAGGCACCGACCCAGATGGCGCAGGCGCCATCACCGGCACCGTCAATACCGGTCCGGCAGCTACATTCGTCGCCGGCACATCACCCGCGTCCATGGGGTTGACCGACACGTCCTGCACGACCAACGTTTCCGGCGTGCCCGTGAACATCACGGCTCAAGCTTGTCGTGATCGCTACATGAAGTGGCTCACGGGTTTGGACAACGGCACCGTCTTCAACCGTTGTGGCACGGGCGGCTGCAATTTGCTGGGCGATATCTACCACGCCACGCCGCGCGTGGTGAACGCACCCAGCGAGCCAACCCGAGACGAAACCTACCAAGCATTCGAAACCGCTTACCAGACTCGCCCATTGATGCTGTACACGTCGAGCAACGACGGCCTGCTACATGCCTTCAAGGTGGCGAGTAACTTGAAAGCCGACACCGAACTCATCAACCAAAAGCAGAACAATGAGCTTTGGGCATTCATCCCGCCCGAAGTCTTGCCGCATATTTCCTCCGAATACCCGTTTACGCACCAGCTCTTGCTCGATGGCGTATCAGTCGTGAAAGACGTCGTGGCCCGCAAAACGAGCGGGACTTACCCGTATGCCTTAGAGCGCACTCTCGTGGACGCCGCTTCCGCCGCCAACCCGAACGTCACGTGGCGCACGATCTTGGTGCAAAGCTTTGGTGGCACTTTTCCCGGCTACTTTGCTTTGGATGTGACCAACCCGGACCCGACCATGACGATCAACGGTGAAGTCGGCGGGCCGAAATTCCTGTGGCAACTCACCTCCGACGCCGCCGGAAATCCGCTGTTCGGGAACGGTGGCGGAACGCCTATCATCACCACGCTCTTGATCGACGAAGACGGTAGCGGCTCGCGTGAAGTTCCCGTCGCCGTGCTGCCGGGCGGGCCAGGTGTCGCTGGCCCCGGGCCCGCAGCAACTCCCGGGTGTGATCGTGCGACGCCCGCCGGGGACCTCGGTAAGTTCGGTGCCTGGCCCCCTCGGACGAAAGTCCCCTGCTACACCTCCTCGCTCGGGGCGCGCTCGCTGACGATCGTGCGTCTCGACACGGGCAGAATCATTCGCACCTTCCGACGCAGCAAGTCTGAATTGCCGGCCGCGCTCCAGGCGACCGTGATCGAATCCCCGATCGACTCTGCAATCACAGGCGAGCCGGTCGCCTTCCCGCCCGGTGTAGGGTCGGTCGCCGACCGCATCTTCGTGGGCGACCAAGACGGGACCATGTGGAAGGTCGACGTCCTCAGCAAGAGCCCCGCTCTGTGGCAGATGTCGCTATTTTGGGATGCCTATCCGGCGGTATCGATCCACTCCAAAGGCGCGCCCGTGTGGAACACGGGTCAGCCCATCGCTACCGCCCCGGTGTTGTCGGTCGACAGCGTAGGCGACGCCACGATCGCGTTTTCGACCGGAGACCAGACCGCCCTGGGTTCGTCCCCCGGTATGCTCAATTATGTCTGGTCGCTGCGTGACCTGCCGGATGCCAGCAAGGCGTTGTTCGCAGACCCGTTTTGGGTTCTGCAATTGCTCAATGGTGAACGCGTTACCGGTCCCATGTCTTTGTTCAATTCCTTCCTGTACTTTTCCACGGTTACGCCGCCGGCCGCCAACGCTCTCTGCACCACCACCAACGGCACGCGCGTCTGGGGCATGAACTACATCACCCCCAAGGATGGTGTGGGTACGATCATCTCGCCTTCCGACAAGACGGTCGGGGGATTGGCCGCGCCCTTCCTTTTGACGGATTTTGGCATCACCGACCAGTTCGTGGCCGACACGACGCTGCTCGGAACCTCCGCCCAGAATCAGGCGGTAATTTTTGGGGTTTCCGTAGCGCAAGTGCCCACCTGCTCGCAAACGGACACCTTGCCGGACGGCACGAATCGGCTCTCAAACATCAACCCAGGCAAATTCCAGCTCGTCATCCAAACCGGTGCAGCCAAACTCGGCACCGGCGGACAGGCCACCGCAGGCGGCGTTACGTCGGGTACCGCCGCGGGCGCAGCCTCTTTCGACGTTCCGCCTGTCGTCATTCCTGCTCACATCGAAGCTTGGGCTTCAATCGTCGAATGATGACGGCGGCAATTGCACAGGCTCGCCAACAGGGCAGCCGGCAGCTGGCATTCGCGGCTTGTTTGTTGTGCGCCAGCTGCCACTCCAAAGCGGGCACAGTCGCTACTGGTTCGGCGCAGGTCGTGAGCAGCGCGCCATCCGCCAAACCCGTGGACCGCTTGGCACCGGATGAGCTCGCGGCAGGCAACGCGGAGGTCTGGGGCTTCGTCGTGCCGCGTGAGATGCAAGTCGAACACCGCTATCAAGAAGCGGCGCATTTGGTCGGCTCGGTAAAGCCCGATGCCCTCGCCAACTACGTGCGCGAGCGCGTGATCGTCTCGCACGTGGAAATTGGCGCGGCGCGCACCATCTTCCCGGACGCGCGTATCAAAGGCGGCGCTCCCGATCGCGTGTACGAGCTGGACGTGATCCCGGAACCCGGCCAAACGCGGCTGGTAATCCGCGACACCACGCCGCTGAAAGTCATCCCCGGCCTGAGCGACGCCGAACGCTGGAAGCAAGCCGGCCTCACCCCCGAGGGTCGTCCCCTCGACCCCAAAAAATTCGAATAACTCTCTCTCAAACGTGCCCGTGCCCGCGCCCGCTTATCGGCGCTCAGCGTCGGGATTCGTCTTCGAGCCGCATCGCTTCGATGAGCATGCCGCCAATGGTCTGGCGCGTGCCGACGTGGGCAACCATCTCGGCCGAGCGAAAAGTGAAGCGGCCCTTTTTCCAGCGCAGGGTCTCGCGCAGCACGAGCGTCGGCTCGGACGCTTTGTCGTCGAGCGTCGCGCCGGCCAGGGTGCCCTCGTTCAACTGCAACATCGCTACGCGCCCCGTGTCCGAGCGCACTTTGAGGTGACCGCTACGGCGCTCGAGCTCGAGCAGCGTGAGCACGGTCGCGACGGACATCTGCGCGACGTCACCCTGGAAGGCGGCGCCCGTGGTCGAGATCGGCCCCTCCGAAGAGAAAGATTCGCGCTGCGTACGTAAGCGGTTCGCCATGTCGATCAGCGCGCCGACCTGAGCCACCACTTCTTCATTTCGGAACGGGCGGGTCACGTACACGTCGGCCCCAACGTTGAGGCCTTGCAAGCGCGACTCGTGATCGTCCGCGTCGGTCAGGAACAGAAACGGCGTCGTGGCCACCAGCGTCGGCTCGGTGCGGACGCGGCGCGCGACCCAGAAGCCGTCGATGTCCGGCAGATTCACGTCACACAGGATGCAGTCGGGCTGCAGGTCACGCACCTTGTCGAAGCCAGCGCGGGCCTCACCGGCAACGTGGACTTCATAGCCGGCTT
>JBDTJC010000367.1:0-5598 GCA_039936055.1 Polyangiaceae bacterium
TGACGCACTCGGGGAAAGCGCCGGTCGGGTAGGTGTTCGAGCCGCAAATGCCCCAGTCCGGCGTGTAGCACTCCGGGCTCTTGTGGCTCATCGTGGCGCACTTCTTCTGGTCTGCCTTGGGGCCGTAAGCCCAGACAAGCTCGCGCGTCTTGTTGTGCAGGTACTCCTGCATGATCCGCCGCTCGCCGAACGTGTAGTCGACGTCCGGCGTGTGCAAGGCACCGGCGCACGCGCCCTCCCATTCGTGGGCGTCACACAGGCGTTTGCCCTCGGCCTCACAGATATCGTAGGCCTCGCTCGCGCGCACCCAAGTCACCGGGTACTCACAGGCGATGTTCGGGAACTCGAATTGATCCATGCACAACTCCGCGCTGTCCGGGGTCTCGCCCTTGGCGGGGTCGAACACGGTGACCATATTTGGCGCGCCGCAACGCGCGTCAGCGGGGTGCATCTGCGGGTTCTCTTCGCGGATTGCGCGGCACTCGGCGCGCGTCATGGGGTGCTTGGTGATCTTCGGCTCGCCCTGCCCGAGGTGATCGGACGCGGCGAAAATGGCTTCTATCTTCTCCAATACGCCGGGCGCCAGGTCGAGCTGGTTCTTCATGTTGGTGAACAACGCTTCGCGCTGCTCAGGCAGGGTCTTGGCGACCGTGTCCAAGTACGGCGGGCGCTGGCGCGGCGGCGGCGGAACGGACAACGCGCTGGAGGCGCTGAGCACCGGTACGGGTTGGGGCGTGGCGCGGGCGGACAGCGCCGGACGCGCCACGCTCGCGTGGTGCTTAAAATGCCGCAACCTACCCGCGACGACCGCCAGCACCGTCACGGAGACGAGCACGAGCACCGCTGTGCGTTGCTTCATGCTACGCCTCGAAGCCTTGAAACCGCTGAGCTGCCCGCATCGTCCGCCGTGCCCCGGTTGCCCGCGCTTTGGCGAGCACGGTATCGCACCGGCCGCCGGCGGCGCCTTGGCGGAGCTCGCGCGCGCTCACGGCCTGCCGGAAGTGCCGGTGAGTTCCGGCGAAAGCGCCGGGTTTCGGCACCGCGCACGGCTCGCCATTCGCGGCCGCTTGGGTTCGCCCAAGTTGGGCTTGTTCGAGCTGGGGACGCACCGGGTGGTGCATATCCCAAACTGCGTCGTGCAGCACCCGCTGATCAACCGCGTGGCTTCCGTGGTCCGTCGCGCGTTGGTCGAAGCGAACCTGACGTCGTATTCGGACACTGCGCATGCGGGCCTCGCCCGCTACCTGCAAGTGGTCGTGGAGCGCGCCTCTCAGAGCGCGCAAGTCGTGCTGGTAGGGAACAGCGCGGATGAAACGCCCTTCAGCGCGTGCTTCGACTTGATCCGCGAGCGACTGGGCAGTGACTTGCACAGCTTGTGGTGGAACGGGAATACCGAGCGCGCTAACACGATCTTGGGTAACGAGTGGAGCCACGTGTCCGGCCCGGCCAGCGTGGTCGAGCATTTCGGCGGCGCGGCCGTGCACTACCCGCCGGGCGCATTCGGGCAGAACAACCTGAGTGTCGCCGAGCGCATCATCGACCATGTCCGCTCTGAGCTACCAGACGGGGCAAAAGTCAGCGAATTTTATGCAGGCGTGGGCGCCATCGGGCTCTCGGTGTTGCGCCGCACGAGCGAGCTACGCCTGAACGAGCTGAGCCCGCAATCGCTGCTCGGGCTGGAGCTCGGTATGAGCGAGCTCACGCAGGCCGAACGCGCCCAAATCTCGGTCATTCCAGGCACTGCGGGTGAAGCGTGCGCCTACGCCGAAGGGGTCGACGTAGTGATCGCCGATCCGCCGCGCAAAGGCCTGGATCCCGAGCTCGCGCAGTTCCTGAGCGACAAGCCGCCGCAGCGCTTCGTGTACGTAAGCTGCGGGCTCGAATCGCTGCTCCGGGACACACAGCAACTCACTGAACGAGGCACGCTGCGCCTCCGCGCGCTGACCGCGTTCAACTTGATGCCCTTCACCGAGCACGTGGAAACCGTCGCGCGCTTCGAG
Organism: Polyangiaceae bacterium; assembly: GCA_039936055.1. GTDB lineage: Bacteria > Myxococcota_A > Polyangia > Polyangiales > Polyangiaceae > PMG-095. The sequence goes on from JBDTJC010000367.1 coordinate 2,001, forward strand.
CGCCTCTAGCACGTCAGGCGGATCACTCGAACGAGCACACGTATTCGGCGATGCCGCTGGCAACGCTGATATCGAAGCCGGACTTGCCCGGAACTTTGAAGAACGTGCCCGCGCCGTAGTCCCGCCAGTCAGCGCTGCCGTCCAAGCGCACGCGGCAATTGCCGGCAACGATGTCCATGCGCTCGGGCGCGTCCGTCCCGAAATGGAAATCACCGGGGTAAATCAGACCGAGGGTCTTCTTCTCACCGCTCGCCAAGAGGATGGTGTGGCTGACAACTTTGCCATCGAAGTAAACGTTGGCTTTGGCGATCGCTTTGACGTTCTGGAACTCAAGCTCGGACATGGCGCGGATATTGTCACTATTTCATGACTGATCAATGCCACTCAATCGAGCCTTGGCCAGATTGGTAAATCTCTCGAAGGTATTTCCGGTCGCGACCATGGGGTCCGAGCTAAGGGCCCCCGTCGCGGCGGCGTCCCGGTACGGGAGCGTCAGTCACCGTCGCCGGAGATGCTCCAGTCTTCATTGGCGGATTCGCCCTTCGGGCTGGGCAACGGTTCACCGTTCGGGCCGTCACGGCGCACGATCATCGTGGTGCGGGTCGCGCTGTCGTCGCTTTCGCGCGCGACCACTGTGATCACGTTGATGCCCGGCTGAAGCTCGGTGTCTAGCGAGAATTTGAGCTTGGTCGGATCCGCAGCTTTACGATTCGACTGATAAAATACCTTACGCGGCCCGACGAAAATAAACGCATCCAGCACCCGATCACCGTCCGTGGCTTGACCCTCGATGTGCACCTTGTTTTCACGCGTTGCGAGCTTGGCGGGGGTAACCTCCAAGAGCGGCGGCGAGTGCGAGAGGTGCGCGCGGTAGCCAACTTTTACCGCGCCAGCTGCATTGTCCTTTGCGGTTTTGGTCTCGACGAAGCCGAAGCGGTCGTCGCCCAAATTCACCTTGGTGAAGTTACCGAAGGTGCCCAGCTTGTCCAGCACGCTACCCTTGTCGACTTCACCGACCACGGCCGCCGCTGCCAACGGCTGACCGCGCACTGGCGCCGCCGCCGCGAACCCGACTTTGCCTTGCGCTTTGACGATCAACAGCGGGCTCTTGGCGACCGGCAAGGTCACCTTCTCGGTCGACACCACGCGCAGCTCGCGATCGGCCACGCTGAGCTCGAAGTTGACGTTGCTCTCACTGAGCTCGTCCAGCACATCGAAGGTGAAAGCGACGTTCTTCACCTCACCCGGCTTCATGTTGGAGATGTCGAAGCGCCCGTTGTGAATCAACAGGCCGTCACCAGTCAGGTTCCGGATGTTGGCCTGCGTGTCGTACGAGCGACCCTTGCCGACGTTCTTCACCGCCAAGTACACGGTCGCGCCTTCACCACGCGCGAGCTGGCCATCACCATTGCCCGGCCGGTTATCGACGATCTCGTAGTTGTACGCGAAAATCGGCTGCGGCAGCGCGTTGAGCGTGGGGCGCAGCTCAGCGTCCGGCGGGGCTTCCGCGCCCTCAGCGAAGAAGCGAACCTTGACGACGTCCGCGCGGGAGTCGGCTTCGAGCGGTATTTTGCAGACGCGCTTGGCGTTGTCCGGCGTCGGCGCGCTGGAGCCCGGCTTGTGTCCGTCTACGTCACAGAAACCGAGCGGCGCCGTCGCGGTCTTGGTCTCACCCGGTAGGATCTTGCCGAACGCGAATTCCTTCTCGTCGTAGTACGCGCCGTCGCTCTTGGTGCTGGCGCGCACCTGGTAGGCCGGACTCGTGCCCTTGTTCTTGATCGAGACCTTGAGCATCACCTGGTCGCCCGCGGCGAAGGTGTCATTCGGGCGGTCGGTGCTGACTTTGACCTCGTAGTCGGAAGCCTTGGGTGGGCTCGCGTAGTCCTTGGGCGGCGCGCCCCAATCGACGCCAAGCTTGCCCAGATCCGCCGCCACCGCTTCGACCTCGGTTTGCTGCAGCTTGTCCAAGAAGTCCTTGGCGCTGTGCACCTCGTCCAAGCGCTTGCCCGGGTTCAAGCGACCCGCCAAGTCACGCGCCAGCTTGATCGGGAAATCGAGTTCGAACTCGTCTTCCATATCGCCGCCGCGTTCACGGATTTCGGCGCGCTCTTTTTCGGGCAAATTGTAGCGCAAACGCACCGAGGGCTGGTCGCTGGCGCGCGTCGCGGTGTTGCTCAGGCTCTTGGTCAGGTCGCGCTCGCGCAGCCCGTGCGCGTTGCGATACAAGTCCATCTCCACCGTGTCCGCGGTCATCGGGTCGAGCTCGATGTCCGGTGCCACGCCGACGCCCTGAATCGAGACGTCACCCGGGGTGAGGTATTGCGCGATGGTCAGCTTGAGTGCGGCGTTTTCCGGCGTGACGTGCGGGAACACGAGCTGCACGCTGCCCTTGCCAAACGTGGTTTGGCCTACGATGACGGCGCGGTCCAAGTTCTTGAGCGCGCCCGCGACAATCTCGCTCGCGCTCGCGCTCGAGCCGTTCACCAGCACGACGATCGGGTAGTTCGGCTCGGTGCCCTTGCGCACGGCGCGCTTCTCTTCACGACCCTCGGAGGCGCCCACGGTGGCAACGATCACGCCGTCGTCCAAGAAGCGATCCGCGACGCGCGCGGCCTGATCCAAGAGGCCACCCGGGTTGCCGCGCAAGTCCAAGACCAGCGCCTTGAGTTTCTCTTTCTTGTGCAAGTCCGCCAGGGCTTCGTCTAGCTCATCGGACGTGCTGGCTTGGAACTGCTTCAGGCGCACGTAGCCGACGCCGTTGCCGAGCCCGCGGTAGTCGACGGATTTGACTTGGATCTCTTCGCGCACGAGCTCGAACGGGCGCGAGCCGGTCCAGCCGTCTGCGTTGTCACGGTGCACCCAGATCGTCACTTTTGAGCCTGGATTGCCACGCAAACGGTTGACCGCGTCATCCAGCGGCATGTTCAAGGTCGACTCGTTGTTGATCTTGGTGATGCGATCCATGCGCTTCAAGTTAGCGCGGCCTGCCGGCGTGCCCGGCATGGGGCGCATCACGGTCAGCATCTGATCCCGCACCGATATCACGATGCCCAGCCCGCCGAAGTGGCCGGACGTCGACAAGTTCATCTCACGATAAGCTTCGGGGCTCAGGAACGTGCTGTGCGGGTCGAGCGTGCGCAAGATGCCGTTGCACGCGGCGTACTCCACGTCCCGCAAGTCGACCTCGGTGTCCTTTAGGTTCGCTTGCAAGAACGCGAACACCTCACGCAAGCGTGCGGCCACGTCCCAAGGACCCTGCACGTTGTCGATGTGGAAGGAGGCCGACTCGGTATCGACCTGCACCTTCACGGTGTTCGACTTGTCCTCGTGCAGGACAATCACTTGCGCGACTTCTTTCTGGATCTCGTTGACCGCGCTCAGGAACATTTGCCGCGGCTTGACGCGACTCGGGTCCACGTACTTCGTGCGGATGGTGTTCAGCGTCTCGTTGACGGCCACCAGCTGCGTGAGGTCATAGGGCGCCTTGGGCTGACCCGGACTCGTGACCGCGTGCGCGACCTCTAAGCCACGCCACAGACCACCCGTACCGAACTGCAACGCAAAGTACGACGCGAGCGCAAACACCGAGAGCACGACC